>CAMAUY010000078.1 GCA_945861565.1 Akkermansia muciniphila | reverse complement strand
CGCCTCTGTGAACTGCCGAAGCGCAAGAAACCGCGACCTGGCCAAATTCGAAAAATTCGCCACCACCCTCAGAAATTTCCGACGTTTACCGGCTCACGAGCGGCCGCTAATGCCCAACTTCTTTGACCAAATCTGAGTGGCATTGGGCTCCGGCCGGCGCAAAGGACCCGCCCGAACCGCGGACTTTTTCAAAGACGACCTACCGGCACAGCTACCAAGATCCCGAAGATGATTGGGGCCGCCACGGCGGTGTGCTGCGCTGCGACGACCTCGGCCGAAACCTCGAGATCGTTTCCCGCGGTCTGCGCAACCCATGGGATATCACCTTTGATGACGGTTTCAACGGCCTCGGCACCGACAATGATCAGAGCGACGGCGATCGGATCTTTGCTCCATTCTTTGGGGCTGATTTCGGGTGGAGCCACGCGTGGAGTTCGAGTTGGACGGGGGAGGGTCATCTCCCCACCGCGCCGATCAGCGGCCCCGTGTTCCCTGGCTCCGGCACCGGCCTTATCTTCTATGACACCCCGCAGTTTCCGGAGGCCTATCGCGGCGTTTTCATTATTAACGACTGGTTGCTGAAGAAGACGATGATTTATCGCCCGCGTTGGGACGGCGCACTGCTCCAACCGCAGGGCGGGCGCTGGGAGGAATTCATCAACGGCTCCAAGGCCCTTTACCGACCGACGGACGTTGAGGTTGGCCCAGACGGCGCCCTGTATTGCCTCGGCTGGGGGCGTGAATACGGGGTGCAGTGGGATGCCCAGCATCAGATGGTCAACGAGGGTCGGGTGTTTCGGTTCGCGTGGAAGGAGTCGCCGGGCTTGCGTTGGCAGGAATCCAAACGCTCCAAACCGGTCGGGCAATGGACTGTGCCGGAGCTCCTCGCAGACCTTGGCTCCCACATGCCGACCTGGCGCATCAACGCCCAGGAGGAACTCGTGCGGCGGGGTAGTGGGTTGAAGGACACACTGGTGCAGAAGCTCTCCCAGAGAACTCTGCCCATCCGCGACGAAACCTGGATCGCCTGGACCCTCGGCCGGATGGCATCGAACGACGTTGACATCGATGCGCACTTCGAGCGGTTGGCGACCCAGGTCGAGGCTCGGTTGAACTTGCGGATCCAGGCGGTGCGCATTCTTGCCTACCGCGTTCGCCAGTTCCGTACCGGTCGGCCTTTTTCGGCGGCGGTCCTGAAACTGTTGGAGAGTCCCGAGGTTCGCCTTCGTTTCGAGACGGTCCAAGCCATCCATCAGGCCCGGCAACCGCAATCCATGGATGCCCTAAAAACCCTCGCCGGGCGGGAGACCGACCGCGTCACGTTATATGCTACTTGGAAAACCCTCGCCGCGCGCGCCCCACTCCCTGAGCTCCACGCTATGCTAAAGGACACTCGAGGTGGCGTGCGCCGTGCCGCCGTCTTGGCGCTGGCCGACATCGGAGCCCTGACGGAGGATCTAGCGAGGCCGCTTCTTGAAGACAGCGATGGCAAGACCGCTTCCGTCGCCGGCCTATGGTTGGCGTCCAGGCGGGCGAATCCGATGATTCAGTTTGAACCCCCCTCGGGACGGTTTGCCTCCGGGGTTCAACTCAATATTCGCGCCACGGTAAAGCCCGGGGACGTTCGATACACCGTGGATGGTTCGGTGCCGACCCGAAACTCACTGCGCGGCGGCGGACTGCGCATTGATCAGACCACACTCGTGAAAGCGCGTCTCTTCATCGGAGGCGAACCGGTCGGTGGTATTGCTGAGTTCGTGTACGAAATCGGTCCTCCCGCGCTGGGCCTTTCGAACCCGCTGACCCCCCTCGCAGCGCCCACGACGTTGGACCAGGCGTTGGCCGCTCTGCCTCGGGGAAACCGTGCGCGGGGAGCCGATCTCTTTTATGCCCCCAACGGTCCCGGTTGTTTCAACTGCCATCGCGTCGGAAGTCGCGGCAACCTGTTCGGTCCGGAGCTGACCGGCTTGGGTTCACGTGCGGAAGCCCGACACATCGCGCAATCCATCGTCGATCCCAACGCCGTCATTACCGAGGGATTCAACGCCCATGGTGTGGCAACGTCCGACGCCGAGTATTCGGGATTCCTGCTCGAAGAAACCGGTACCGTGCTGACCCTGGCCCTCGTCAACGGAGAACGACTCAACATTGAGAAACGCAAGCTCATCCGGCACGAGACGCTCAAGTCCTCAGCAATGCCGAACTTTGCCGAGATTTTGACACCGGCTCAAGTCGCGGACCTAACGGCGTGGCTGCTGGCGGAGACATTTCCAGAATCACTCCAACCGGGCAATGGTCCGACCCCATAACGTCGGTTCGGATGAAAGCATGGCGCAGACGGCTTCGAAGCGTGGAGGAGCACAGGAAGTAATCGATACGCCAGCCAACATTTCGAGCCCGGGCACCTGACATGGGACTCCACCAAGTGTAGTGGCCGCCCGCCTTTTCGAACTCCCGGTACGTGTCGATGAATCCCGCCCGCACGAGGGCGGAGAAGCCAGCCCGTTCCTCGGGAGTAAAGCCGTGATTGTGTACGTTGGCCTTGGGATTGCTCAAATCCAACTCGGTGTGCGCCACGTTCAGGTCACCACAAAGCAGTACCGGTTTCGTCCGCTCGAGCTTGCGGAGGTATTTGAGGAAATCCCGATCCCAAGCCTGCCGATATTCCAACCGTGTCAACTCGCGCTGCGAATTTGGCACATAGGCGTTAACCAGATAAAACCCTCGATACTCGACCGTCAGAACCCGTCCTTCGGTGTCGTGCTTTGGGATGTTGATTCCGCGCACCACGGAGATTGGTTTTTCCAGCGAAAATACGGCCGTGCCAGAGTACCCCTTCTTTGCCGCCCAGTTCCAATGTGTATGGTAGGTCACCGGCCACAACGGTTCGACGTCTTCCGGCGTACACTTCGTTTCCTGCAAGCACAAGACATCCGGCTGTTCCTCGGCCAGGTAGCTGAGAAAATTCTTCCGCAACACGGCCCGCAGGCCGTTGACGTTCCACGAAATCAGCTTCACACGATCAGTCTCGATGGATTCCCATCCCGATCAAAGCCCCAAAAGCCAGCGGGGACCGACGCGGGGGTGGGAAAAAATCTAAAAAGATCCGGTTTACAGCCTTTTTTTGATGAGTTTTGACCAGGCCCTCGGCCTGGATATTCCAGTAATCCAATGAACCGGAGTTTGGAACCGCGGATGAACGCCGATAAACGCTGATCCCGGGGGCTCACTCAGAGGATGAGAAGCAACGGCTTCCCCTTATCCGCGTCAATCCGTGTCAATCCGCGGTTCCTCCCCCCCGGCACTTTGCGTTTTGACTCGAATCTCTCCGGGACTCCGTGCCCTCCATTGCCCGTTTCCCGGCCCGTCGCAATCCGATCGGATTTCTGCTCGCCGATCGGCGGCTGGGTCGGTAAACAAAAGGGCCATGAGCTCTCAGGTTCCCGACGATCTCCGCTACGCCAAATCGCACGAATGGGTCCGCGTCAGCGGTCTGACCGCAACGGTCGGGATCACCGACCACGCGCAGCATGAGCTGACGGACATTGTCTTCGTAGAACTGCCAGCGGTGGGACGCAAAGTCAAAGCGGGCGAGGCGTGTGCCGTCGTGGAGTCCGTGAAGACGGCCAGCGACATTTACTCGCCGGTCAGCGGCGAGATTACCGCCATCAACGGAGGGGTGATTGAAAACCCAGCGTTGGTTAACTCGGAGTCGTACGGGGGTGGCTGGTTTTTTCAGGTCAAGTTGTCAAATGCCGCCGAGACGGGTACCTTGCTGAGCCCGGCAGATTATCGGAAGCAAATTGGTGAGTAATCCTCACCGATCGGCGGAGTGGAGCTCGTCAGGGTTTCCGGAAGCGCTGGATTTCCCGGCGATTGTGGTGTTTTAGGTCGACATTCATTTCGGCGAGCGCCGCTTCCACCTGGGCAATAAACGAACCGCAACTTGCGGCGAACCCCCCCATATTGATGACCGTGTCTCGTTCTGCGTAGTCGTCGGTTACGACCAGTACTTCGCCATACGCCCTTATCCGGTAAGCCGTCCGTTCGATCATATCATCGGCGGTCTGTCCGGCGCGGGAAAATAACACCTCCAAAGCGTGGGAACTCGGCAGCTTGGGAGTACCCATTGGAGCCCCCTGTCCGTCGAAGAAGACTGTAATCGGCACCGACGTGGCATCGCGGTAGCGGGTTAATCGAGTCAATAAAGCCTCCCGAGCTTGATGCGAATGACGGGCCGCGTTTGGCGCGAGCTCGGGCCACCCGTGCAGGAGGCTGTATCCATCGATCAGAATGCGTACCAAGGCCATGGGAATAGACTCCGCAATTCCCAGGGAATTGGCATCTTTGAAAATCAGAGCACGAATTAGCAGCTCACCCCTCCTTCACCATGCGATGGAAGCGGCGGCCGGTGCCGGGTCGCTCCCTTCGTTTCCCTAAAAGAACGCTCGCCCGGCGTGGTTTAAGGGGCAACATGACTCCACGATGCCGCGTCCCGAAACCCCGTCGCTCCGCACCCGGCCCAACCTCGTGGCGGTCCTCCAGGCCGCAGTGGCTAAGGTGCGAGCGGAGTTCAGCGCCACGCAGTTCCAGATCTTCGACCTGAGCGTGCTGAAAAAATGGCCCGCGGGCGACTGGGCCAAGTCGCTCGGCGTGGCATCGCCGGCGTCCATCTTACATCCAGGAAATCGTTGTCGGTCCGGACACCTGATTGCGGTGGTGGCAATTGGATGGACCCTGCAGGCTTTGGCTCAGGCTCCCGCGGTCACAAAGCCGGATGCTCCCCGGCGCAGGGAGGCTCCTCCCTGGGCGGCAACTCTCTCGTTTGAAGAGAAAGCCCAGAAGCGGTTCGACACGGACGGCAACGGATGGCTGGACGCGGAGGAACGGAAAACCGCCCGTCGAACCCTGGCGGAGGAAGCAGCCGCCCGGCCTCCGTCAGGACGGCCCACCCCGCGAAAGGGTGCCGAACCGACAAAGTCCGGGCCGGGAGTCGCCGTGGCGGACGTTAAAACCTATCCCGACAAACCGGCATTTGATCCCGACACCGTGCGAACGTTTTTCCTCGAATTCGAGGATGCGGACTGGGAGCGGGCGTTGACGGAGTTCCGCTTCACCGACATTGATCTTCCCGCAACGCTGACGGTTGACGGAAAGACGTTTGAGCACGTCGGCGTGCATTGCCGGGGCGCTTCCTCATTTCTATTCGTTGCGGAAGGACGGAAGCGGTCGCTCAATCTCAAGCTCGATTTTGTTCACAAGGACCAGCGATTCGCGGGCTACCGGACTTTCAATCTCCTGAATTCCAATGGCGATGCAACGATGCTGAAGGCGTTCCTGTATTATCAGGTGGCCCGCGAGTATACGCCTGCGCCCAAGCAGAATTTCGTCAAGCTTGTCATCAATGGCGAGTCTTGGGGCGTCTATGCGAATACTCAGCAGGAAGACAAGGATTTCGTGAAGGATTGGTGGAAAACGACCGGAGGCGCGCGCTGGAAAGCACCGGGTAGCCCGTGGGCCAGGGCCGGGCTAAATTTCATCGGCGACAACGTTGAGCCTTACCGGAAGCTCTACGAATTGCATAGCAAGGAGGATTCGAAGGACTGGGCCGCCCTCATTCAACTATGCAGAGTGCTGACACTCACCCCACTCGATGCAATGGAGAAGGAACTCGCCCCTATTTTTGATATCAACGCGGCCCTGAAGTTTCTGGCTCTGGAGAGCGCGTTCATCAATGACGATGGATACTGGATTCGCGCCAGTGACTATAACCTCTATCGCGACAGGAACGGCCGGTTCGTCATTTATCCGCACGACGGCAACGAAGTGTTCTATGATGCCCCCGCCAACATTCGCGGCAACGCTAGGCGAGGTCCTGATCTGGATCCGTTCCTTGGCGCGGAGGATCCCGAGAAGGTGCTTCTAAGCCGGTTGGTCGCAGTACCCGCGTTGCGAGCGCGCTATCTCGGATATTTAAAAGAGATCGCCACGAAATGGCTCGACTGGAATCGATTGGGTCCGATTGCCCTGAAGTATCAGGCTTTGATCGACCAGGACGTCCGGGCCGACACTAGAAAGTTGGATTCTTACGAAGCCTTTCAGACCTTGGTCGAACGGGATCTGGTCCGTGGTACGAACACGATCATGGGCCTCAGGACATTCGCCAATCAACGTCGCGAGTTCCTGTTGAATTACCCCGAAATCCGAGAACTACCCTAATTCGACGGAGACAGGCGATCAGGGTTTCCAGTCGGTGGGGAGATGGAGTGACCAAACCTCGCTATTGAGCGGCGGCGACATACCCCCCGCGACCCAGAGCTTGTCCTGGAAGACGAAGACGGAATGTTCGTGCCGTTCCTTCCACATGGTTTTGGTCACCAGGCGCTCCCAGTTCTTGCCGTCCTTCGAGTGCCATACGTCGGCCCAGTTTTTGGACGGATGGTTGGACCAACCCCCGAGCACCCACATGCGGTCGCGGTACACCGTCGCGGAGAACCACAGCCGCGGGGACCAAGCCGCCGCCGCCGTTTCACTCGTCCACGTCACGCCGTCGCTTGACGACCAGACATCGTTGGTCGCGTGATAGGCCGGGACATAATTGCCACCACCCAAGACGAAAATCTTGCCGTTGAGCGCCACCGCCTGGTGGTAGGCGCGCGCGGACCAACCGGCGTCGGCGGTCTCGAGTTTCCAGTCTTTGCCGTCGGCAGACGACCAGACGTCATTTTTCAAACTCTTGTCGTTGCCGAAGTAATAGTCCTCGGTGCCGCCGAGAATCCACATCCGTCCACGAAACTCCACCAAACCAGCCGTGATGCGAGGGGACCAGCCGGCGGCGGCGGTGACCTGTTGCCAACTTGCGCCATCGGTAGACGACCACACTTGATGACTCGCGGAATGCCCGGGCAGCCGCCCGTTGTACCAGCCGCCCATCATCCACATTTTGTCCTGAAAAACGATATTCATCGGCAGGTCGCTGTGCAGCCACGGGGCGTTAGTCGTCACGAGCTTCCAGTGACGGCCGTCCGACGACGACCACACATCGCGCGGCGGTGGAGCGAACGATTGGAACCAACCGCCGGCAATCCAAAGCTGGTCGCGGAACACATACTCCGCCTGCGAATCCCGCGCCTGCCACGGTGCCTTCTCCGTCTCGCGCACCCAGTCCGGTGCGGGACGTTCCTGGGCGGTCAACGTCGCGGTGGCGATCAACAAGAGACAGAGACTCCGGGCAGAAGGGTGGGCATTCATGGTTTAGGACATGACACTGAGGGCGGTTCGCTGCGGCTGATTGACAGCGAGGGAAGCAGAGTTCCAACCCGGGTGCAAATCTCCCGCATTTAATCAGGCGCTATCAGCTTAGCGGAGTTTGCCAAAGGGGCATCAATTCTTGGAATTCTCCAAAGACGGGGATCACGTCCGAACAGCGCGGTGCCCCGGAATTCAACCGAAGGAGAATCCGTCTCGCTCACGGCTCGCTCACGGTTCGCCCGGCACAACAATGAAATCCATGGTGATGCCATGGCCGGCCCGCCCAGTTCCAGAAACCACGGCCTTGGAAGCGGCGGGCGGGCGTCGCGGGCTGAAGTAGTCGGGGCGCACGTTATTGTGCCATTGGTTCAAGTCCTCATTGCTCAGGTAGTACGTCGCCTTTACCAAATGCATCCAGTCGCTGCCGCTGACGTCGAGCGCTTGCTTGAGGTTGGCGAAGAGCGAGCGCAATTGTGATTCCGCCGATCCTTTATGATCTGAGGGATAGAGCCCGCTGGTATAAATGGTGCTGGGATGACGGGTGATCGTTAGCCGTGAGTAGACCGCGGGCGTAGTCATGCCGGGCGGTGTCCGCACCTCCACGCTGGGGCCGTGAACAAGCGGTGCATGGCCCGCTCCCGAAACAATCATTTCGATCTCGATGGGCAGTGTACTCTGCCACTCCACAAAGACACAGGGCGGCACTTTCAGGTCCTTGAAGAACACAGCGATCTCCTTCTCCGCCTGGGTCCACTGGGCCATCGGCGTGAGGAAGCCTTTCACCTGGACGACATTCTTCTTCTCCAGGCCGAGGAACTCCAGCGTGCGGCCGAGACTGGCCAGGGTCTGCCTTGTCCCATCGGCCAGCGTGCCGTCGCCCTTCTCCGCCTGACCCGAAATGTAAACACGCGGTCCGACGGGTAGCACGCGACACACGGGACCGCCCGCGCTGTCAGACCCCGCAACGCCGATCGCATCCATCGCGATCAAAGCGTTCGGCCCGGGAAGCGTGGTGGTGACGAAACTCACCGCGGGCTTGTGTGAACCCGGAAAGACCGTCGCCAGCTCCCTCTCGACTTCGGGGGTCACGCTGTCCTGCGTGACATAGACATTGAGCTTCACGGCTTGCCGGAGCGAACTGCCAGCGGTCGACAAAGCGGCATGGACGTTGGCCAGCGTCGCCTGGATCTGGTCATGCAGGGCACCGCCATCACCCATGATCTGGGCCGTATGTGCCAAGGGGGCGTCACCGACGACGACGCACCGAAAAGCGTTGTTCGCAGGCGCAAGAAAACGAACCTCGGCGGCGTGGGTGACCGGCAGTGAAATCAGGGAGAACAAGAAAAATGCGGAGAGAAGTTTCATGGAAGCTTTGTTTGCTAGGTTCAGGATACCTGAAATCGCACGAGACGTTTTGTAGACTTAAAAAAAGAGTGTCACCGGGAGGTCAAGGAGCTCTGAGATTCGGCTCTACCCCACTATCTTCCGATACGCATCCCCTTCGTTAAGGGTGGGCCGTTCGGGTCGACCCTTGTGTCGATACACCAGTTCCATGTTGTCGATCCCGAGCAACCACAGGAACGTGGCATGCAGATCGTGGATGTGCAGGCGATCCTCGACGGCGTGTAGTCCCAGTTCATCGGTGCGGCCAATCGCCTGGCCGCCGCGCACTCCGCCGCCGGCGAGCCACATCGAAAACCCGGTCGGATTGTGGTCACGGCCATCGCCTTTCTCCGACATAGGTGTGCGCCCGAATTCGCCGCTCCAAATCACAAGCGTGTCCTCGAGCAGGCCGCGAGCCTTCAGGTCTTTGAGGAGACCTGCCACCGGCTTGTCCTGGGCGCGGCACAGTTCTGCGTGATTCTTTTCGATGCCGGAGTGGGCATCCCAGCGGTTGCCGGCGCCATGGTAAATCTGAACGAAGCGGACACCGCGTTCGATGAGTCGCCGGGACAAGAGGCACAGGCGACCCATGGTTTCAGTTTTCTTTTCATCCAGTCCATAGAGGCGCTTTGTTGCCTCGGTTTCCTTGGAGAGATCCACGGCATCGGGCGCTTCGGCCTGCATTCGAAAAGCGAGCTCGTAGGCGCGGATGCGGGCATCGAGTTCGGTCTGATGCGGACGCGCCCGGGCGTGAGCGCGATTCAGATCGTTCAACAAGTCCAGTTTGCCGCGCTGCTGGATTTCGCTGACGCCTTCGGGCGTATTGAGATTGGCGATGGGTTCCGTGCCGGATGACAAGCGCACGCCTTGGTAGGTGGCCGGCATGAATCCGGCGCCCCAGTTGCGCGGACCGTTCACAACCGTCGTTGGGTTATCTTGCATGACCACGAACGCCGGCAGATTTGTGTTCTCCGTGCTCAAACCGTAGCTGACCCACGCGCCGAGCGAAGGCCGGCCCGCGAGGGTCGAGCCGGTGTTCATCTGGCAGATGCCCGAGGAATGGTTGATGCCATCGGCCCAGCACGAGCGGATAACGCAGAGGTCGTCGGCGCAGGTTGCGGTCTGCGGCAGCCAATCGCTCAACCACAGGCCGGACTGACCGTGCCGCGTCCACGTGCGCTTGCATGCGAGCAGCGGCGAGTTGATTTCGCCCATCGCCGTGATGGGGCGGTTGAAGCTGTCAGGCAGGCGTTGCCCAGCCAGCTCGTTCAGTTTAGGCTTTGGATCGAAGAGGTCGAGGTGGCTCGGACCTCCTTCCATGAAGAGGAAGATCACGCGCTTGGCTCGCGGTGGAAAATGCGGAGCCGGGGAACCCATCTCGGAACCACGGGCGGCAGCGGCCAGCAGGGGATTGGATTGTAACATTCCACTCAGCGCGAGCGCCCCGAAACCGCCGGCTCCACGCAGCAGGAAGTCGCGCCGCGAGGGGAGAGCGTCGTAACGGTGGCAGCGGGGATCCGTCATAAATCACTCAGTCCGTATAGAGAAACTCATTCGAATTCAGTAGCACGTGGCAAAAGTCCGCCAGCGCCTGCGTTCGCACATCAAGGATTTCACCCGGGGGTGGCGTGGGTGGAACGATGTCATTCCCGGCCGGCGAGAAATCCTGGTAAGTGCCAGGCGTCGGTTCGAAGCGCCACCAACCGACGCATGCCGGCGCCATTGCGTCGGAGGAGAGGAGCAGCTGCTCGACCGGCAACGCGGCCTTGGAAAGCCGTACATCATCCACCAGACCGTCCCAGGGCGAGCCAGCACCGGAAAGACCGCCAATCGTGAACGCCCCTTTGCCACCCGCTGCGGTCGTTGCGGTCCGCCGCACGCGGACAACCTGTGGTGGCTCGCAGTCATTGGAGGCGTCCTTCACGACAAACCTGACCGATTCATGGTTAGTCACGTCGAACGTCACCGCCGCCCCCACATAGTAGGGCTTATTCAGGTCCAACGTTACGCCGGACGAAACCACATCCACACCGTGACTGTTTTCGTCGGTTGACCCGGCACTCAGTTGTAGCACGACTGTTTGTGGTTTCTGCATTGCACCTTTTCCGACGACGGCCAGCGCCCAACCGCGGTTGGCGGGGTCTCCGTCCCAGTGGGCGGCGATGGTGCGGGTCGCATTCCCTTCCGGCGAGGAGCGCAGGAGCACATAGCTCTCAATGGTGAAGTCGCTCGTGGGGTAGCTCGGGTGCGGCGGCACCACGAAGTGTTCCTGCCCCGACTTGGGCCGCATTAGCGCCGCCTTGCCCTCGCGATACGGCATCTTTTCCGAGAGGAACGGTACCGTCTTGAGCTGTTCGGGCTGAGTGTTTCGGCTTTGCTCCATCAGGAAGTCCCTGACCCGTCGAAGCTCGGATTTCGTTGGTGTACGTCCCAACGCAAGCTGATAGGCCCGTACGACTCGGCGGCCGTCGTCGTCCGTTTCACGCGCCAGACGGCGGGCAAACGCCTTCGCCCGTTGCTGCATGAATTGGCTGTTGATCAGCAGCAGGGATTGCGTGGGCGTGGTCGTAACGTTGCGCTGCGACGTGCTGGTAAAGTTCTCCGGTGTGTCGAAGACATCCATCAATGGGTCGCGCAGATTGCGCGTGACCCGCGCGTAAATGGTGCGGCGTGGCATGCCAAAATCGGTGCTGGGACCCCCCGCGGAGAGATCAAGTTCTCCCGTCACCGTGAAGAGAGCGTCGCGGATCTGCTCGGCCTCCAACCGCCGTGTCGGGAAGTGACTCAGGAGCCGGTTCTCGGGATCGATCCTCATCGGATCGGTCGTCCCTGAAGCGGCCGAGGGGTCGGGAGCACTGACTGCGGATTGGTGGCGCACTGCATCCCCATCCACAGCGGCCTGCCGATAGGTCGCGCTCGTCAGGATGATCCGGTGCAGTTGCTTGAAACTCCACCCGTCGCGGACGAACCGGGTGGCGAGCCAGTCGAGCAGTTCGGGATGCGACGGCTTTTCTCCCAGAGCGCCGAAGTCGCTGCTGTTCGCCGCCAAACCACGGCCGAAGTGGTATTGCCACACCCGGTTCACAATCACGCGGGCGGCGAGCGGGTTGTCCGGTGACGTCAGCCACATCGCCAGCGTGGCGCGGCGGCCGGTGGACGAGGCCATCCGCGGGGTACGCTGAATTGGCACCGGCGTGGGATCGAGCACGGAAAGAAATCCCGGCTCGACGGGCGGTGCGCTGGCGGCTTTGGGAAGCAACACCGGCGGCGCATTCGGGCCGACGTCCGTCACCGTAAATGCTGGCGGCAGCGGCTCAGGCTTTAGGGAGTCGAAGGCTTTGAGATCCTTGTTCAGGACTTCTAAGCGTTGTTTCTCATCGCCCTTAAAGTGCGTTTGGAGTCGGGCCCACTCGTAGTGGGTCTGGCGGTAGGCCAATTCGAAGATCTGCTGCTCCGCGGGGGTTCGCTCGCTCGGGAGCTTCTTGATCAGGGACTGGATGTCTTCCGGAAATTTCTCGTAAGTCGACTTCGCCGCACGCTCGCGGATGGGCGCTTCGATGGCTTCGATCCGAGCGAGCACGTCGCGGGCCGCCTCGCGCCAGCGAGCCGATCGCGTGTCGTACTCAGCCTGTTCCTGAGCGGAAGCGACTAAGAGGTCCTGACGCGGCAACAACGGTGCGAAGAACGCTTTGAGGCGGAAGTAATCCGTTTGCAGGATTGGGTCGAACTTGTGATCGTGGCAGCGGGCACATTGGACACCAAGTCCCAGGAAAACGTCACCGGTCACATCCGTGAGGTCGTTGAGAATGGTTTCCCACTGCCCACGAACATCGCGGTTATTGTACTCATAAATCCAATGCCGCAGGAACGCGGTGGCAACCCGAGCCAACTGCGGATTCTCGGGCCAGAGTTCGTCCCCCGCGAGTTGTGCCTGAACAAAGCGGTCGTAGGGCAGGTCCTCGTTCAGCGCCCCCACCACCCAATCCCGATACCGCCAAACGTGCGGCCGGTAGTCGTCAACCCGGTAGCCGTCCGACTCTGCGTAGCGGACGAGGTCCAGCCAGTGGCGCGCCCAGCGCTCGCCGTACCGCGGCGACGCCAAAAGGCGATCGATCAGGTTTCCGATCGCCGACTCTGGATTGCTGGAGTGGCAGGCTTGCTCGAACGCCGCGATATCCATCGGTGACGGCGGCAAGCCGGTCAGATCAAACGTGACTCGGCGGATGAAGCTCCGGGGATCCGCTGCCGGTGCGGGGGTGAGGCCCGCGTGTTGCAATCGGTGGTGGATGAACCGGTCGACGGGGTTTCGCGTCCAACCGCTGTTTGCGTCCGGTGGCAGGGCCGGCTCGCGGACAGGTTGAAAAGCCCATCCTTGGCGGTCCGCTTCCGTAATCTTCCCCGCGGGACGAGTGCGTCGTTTCGCGGTGGAATCTTCGTCGTCGGACCAGGGTGCGCCCTGCTTCACCCACTCCGAAAGCGTTGCGACGTGTTCGATCGAGAGCCGTTTGTTCTTCGGCGGCATCTGGAGATCGGGGTCATCGTAACGGATGGCGCGGATGAGGCGGCTTTCCTCCGGGCGGCCAAGAACAACTGCGGAGCCACGTTCGCCGCCGGTAAGCAGACCCGAACGCGAATCGAGCACCAACCCACTCTGGATCTTGTCGGCCGCGTGGCTGTGACAGGGAAAGCAATGTTCGCGTAGAATTCCCCGAACCGCAGCGAACTCGGCACGAAGGGACGGCATGATCCAAATGGCCAGCCCAAGCACCGCCCCGCGGAGTTGGACCGGCAGTGCACAACGAGCTTGGCGACGCCACGTGTTCATGGGAAATCGGGTTTAAGCTGCCATAGGCTCCGCGCTATTCAATCCCCCGCTTTGCATGAGTTTTTCGCCGCTCCGCAGCCCCGATCGTCTGCGGTGCAAGATGGCATTGCTCCGGCTACGCCAAAATCTCGCGAACGACGCGCGCCGGCTTCTTGTCGGTCAGACTGAGTTCACGACCGGCGCGCCGGTAGATGAGCTTTGTGTGATCGAGTCCGAATAGGTGCAGGAGCGTGGCGTGATAGTCGTGCTGCGTGACCACATTCTTCACCGCGTGATGGCCCCATTCGTCGGTCTCGCCGAAAGTCATGCCACCGCGGATTCCGCCACCGGCGAGCCAAATTGTGAAGCCGTAGGTATTGTGGTCGCGACCCACCTTCTCCCGGCCCAAATCATTCTGCATCACCGGCAGCCGACCCATCTCGCCGCCCCAGTGGACGAGGGTACTATCGAGGAGTCCCTTGGCCTTGAGATCCTTGATCAAGGCGGCGACGGGCCGGTCGCTTTTTGCACAGAGATCGGGCAAGGCCTTGATGATTCCGCTGTGCTGATCCCAACTTTGGCCGTTGTTGACGATTTGCACGAAACGCACGCCTCGTTCCACCAGGCGACGCGCGATCAAACACCGCGTGCCGTAGTCACGAGTCAGTTCGTTGTCGATCCCGTAGAGCTGGCGGGTGGCCTCGCTTTCACGGGTCACATCCATCGCTTCTTTGGCCGCAGTCTGCATGCGCGCGGCCAGTTCATAACTGGCAATCCGAGCGCTCAAATCGAGTTCGCCGGGGTGCTCCAGTTGATGCCCGCGATTTAATTCTCGGAGCAAGCCGAGTTGTCGTTCCTGAGCGGCACCGCGCAGATGGGGAGCGGGGTCCAAATTCAGAATCCGCGGTTCGCGCGGGCGGATCATGGTGCCCTGGTAAATCGACGGCAGCCAGCCATTGGTCCAATGCTGGTCCACCAGCAGCGGCGTGCCGCTGGGGTGGGTCAATGTAACATAGGCGGGCAATTCCTGGCTTTCGCAACCCAGGCCATAATTGATCCAGCTGCCCAACGTTGGCGCGCCTGACGTAATGCGGCCGCTGGCGAGAGCATAGAGGGACTGGCCGTGGTTATTCACTCCGGTTTGCATGGAGCGGATCACGCAGAGATCGTCCACCACTTCGCCGAGGTGGGGCAGCAATGACGACAATTCCGTTCCGCATTGCCCGTGCTTTTTGAAATCCCAAAACGACGGCAACACCTTCGCGCTGGCCTGTCCCGCGTTGTCAAACTTGAGTTCGCCTGGGAACTTTTTTCCCTCGTATTCCTTGAGCAGTGGTTTGGGATCGAGCAGGTCCATTTGACTGGGTCCACCGATCATCAGGATCGAGATCATCGCGCGGGCGCGCGCCGGGTGATGAGCCGGTTTGGGGGCCAGATCGTATTTGCGCTGTTCCAACTCCGGCCGGGCGGGCTCAGCCAACAGACCGTCTTGCTGCAGCAACCACGCCAGCGCGGTCGAGCCGAGCCCGAAACCGCTGGCGCCAAGGAAGTGCCGTCGGGAACAGAGGTCTCGGGGTAGGTAGGCTGGAGAGTTCATATCAATCGAGATAGAGGAAGTGGTTTGAACTGAACATCGCCTGACAGAGGCTCGCCAATGCCTGTAGCGATGGATCTGCCACGGGTATCGGCGCCTTGCTCTTGTCGTCGGTCTTTGCCTCCGCCCCCGCCGCGACCGTGGCTCGAAGTGTTTCGGTCTGAGCGGTCAAGTAGTCGAGACTACGTCGAACCTCGGAGTCCGACGGACCCCGGACATAAGCCAATCGCCACAGCAGATTCAGTTGCTCGCGAATCGATTGGGGTTGTTCGCGGCGGAGGCGCTCGGCCAGATCGGCCGCACTGCTCAAGACAAAACTGTCATTCATCAGCATTAACGCCTGGGGCGGCACCGTTGAAACCGGGCGCGCCTCGCAGTTCGGCGTGAGAGTGGGCAAGTCGAACGTTTCCATCACGCCCACCGGCATGGATCGGCGGACCTGAACATAAATACTGCGGCGATATTCCTGCCCGCCCAATCCGCCCACACCGGACGGGTTGCCATTGACATCACGGCTTTGCGTGCCGACCACGAACTGTCCCTGAGGGTTCACGGCAACCGGGATCGGCGGCCCAAAAGAAACCGGGTTCAAACGTCCGCTCAATGCCAGCAGGCTGTCGCGAATGCTTTCTGCATCGAGTCGGCGCAGGCGCATGCGCCCGAGCAGGCGATTGTCTGGATCTACCGCCTGGGCCGCCGCGTTCACGGAGCTTTGGCGATAGGCCCCACTGGTTACGATCAACCGATGGAGCGCCTTCAACCGCCAGCCGTTCGACATAAACTCACTCGCCAGCCAGTCCAACAATTCGGGATGACTGGGACGTTCGCCAAGCGCTCCGAAATCGCCCAGCGAGCTCACCAAACCTTGGCCGAAAAGATGATGCCACATCCGGTTGACGAGAACGCGTGGCGTCAATGGATTGGATCCATCGGTGAGAGCCCGGGCAAACGCCAACCGCCGGCCGGTCGTACGCAGCAGGGCGTTGGTGAGGGGAATGTCTCCCGCCGCGCGGCCTTCCAACACGGTCAGCCCGCCCGGCGTAATCTTGCCGCGGGGCTGTTGAAAATCGCCGCGATTGAAGAGGACCGTTTCCAGATTGTTGCCCGGGCTTTCGATCAAGCAATCGACGTGAGGATCGATGGGCTTGAGTTTTCGTAACTCCCCGGCGGTCTGGCGAATCCCTTCCACCTTCTTCGCACCTTCCTTGTCGACCTCCCCCAGAATGATGTGATCTTGGAATGTCGGGAACTCGCGAAGCAGCTTCTTGTGAGCCTCCGTCCGTTTGTCCACCGGTGTCCGGCGCGCCGCGATCACGAGGTCACGGAGGTCTTCCGACACCAGCGCGAGCTGTTTCTGAACGAAGTTCTCAATCAATTGATCGTGAAGCCGCGTCGCCTGCCCATCGATATCCCGAGCGGCAACTTCAACGCACTCGGCCGCTTCGCGATCTTGTGACTGCATCAACGAAACCAACCGTTCGCCGGGGTTCTTCCACTGCTTCCAGTGGAAGGCCGGCTCGAATACCGCGCGTAACCGATAGTAGTCCGTTTGGGGAATCGGATCGTATCGATGGTCGTGGCATTGGGCGCATTGAACGGTTAGGCCAAGGAGCGATGAGGAAACAATCTGGAGCGTATCGGCAATTACCTGGTTCCGCGCCAAATCCGCATCGGGCGGCCCGTCGCCGGTTGGGTCCGGGGCGAGACGGAGAAAACCGGTGGCGGTGAGCTTGTCGAGGTCCTCGCCCGCCAAGTCGCGGTGAGGTGGCGTCACCAGTTCATCGCCCGCCAGTTGCTCGGTGATGAATTGGTTGAAAGGTTTGTCCGCATTGAACGAGCGAATGACGTAATCCCGATATCGCCAGATCCAGCCTCGCTCCGAATCCGCCTCGTGCCCCCCGTTCGAGTCCGCATACCCCGCGACATCCAGCCAATGCCGAGCCCAGCGCTCACCGTACCGATTCGACGCGAGTAACCGATCGACGAGCCTTTGGTAAGCGTTCGGTCCGTCGTCCGCTAGAAATGTAGCCACCTCCTCCGGAGTCGGCGGCAAGCCGGTCAAATCGAGGGTGAGACGCCGGATCAGGGTTGGTTTGTCGGCTTCCGGGGCAAAGCGGAGGCCGCTTGCTTCCAAACGGGCCAGGAGAAACGCATCCAACCCCGTGCGGACGCCAGTCGGGTTGCGAATCGAAGGCACGCTGGGTTTCTGGATCGGCTGAAACGACCAGAAGTGTCTTTCCTCTTCGGTGATGAAGAATTTGGAAACCTCCAAAGGTTCCGGGCGCGACGTCGTGGCTCCCCCTTCGATCCAGCGGGCGATGCGCTGGACTTGATCGGGCGTGAGCTTTTTTTCGCTTTTCGGCATTTCACCCGAGGCGACCAATTTTAACAAAAGACTCTCCGACGGTTTGCCCGGCACCACCACGGTCCCAGACTCACTGTTGGTGAGCATGAATCTTCGGAGCCGAAGATCGACTCCGCCTTTCAATTTCTCACCTTCACCGTGACACGGAAAACAATGGGTCTTGAGAATTGGCCGCACGTCCCGTTCGAACGTGATCACCGACCGGTCGTCCGAACCGGCGAGCGCCCGACTGAGGGCGAGAAGAAAGATCCCGACCACAAGCCATCCGCGTACCTCCGGAAATTGAGGAGCCGGTTGCGCGTGTCTTGAAGGGCCAAACGTCGACATCCGGCCCCCCTCAACCGGCCGATTGGGCGGAAGGGCTCGTAGGCAGAACGAAGCAGACGATTTCATCTACCCGGTTTGTAACGGCTTCCAGACGATTCAAGCAATCCCCGAAAATGGGCAAAATAGGTGTACGCCAGGAATCTTCATTTGGCGAGGGGGCTGGCCGGAGACTCCGGAGCTACTTCCCTACATGGAACGTCTGGTGGACAAACGTTAAATACCTCCATCCGCCTCCATTTTCCCCTCGTCCGGCCTCACCCCCTCTCCAACCTACCGTTTGTCGGTCACCCGCCTCTAAATTCACTTGCGATCGCGTACTGACAGGTGGACTGTTTTCAAAATTGACCGGATTCAGGCAACCAAATCTCCCTATTCGCGGAGCGTCAAAAGAGGCAAATCCTGCAATCAATATCAATAGAGGATCGTCGATGCGGTGGAGTGCATTTATTCCGATCACGCGACGCACTCTCGAGCCGCCTGCGATATCGCACAAGAGTACTCGAAGTACTCGCACCGCGCCGGCGAAGATCCGTGAAATGGCAAACCAAAGCCTTTCATCGCCTGGTGAACGGTCCGACTAAGTCAGGAACGAGGAAGATTCAATATGGATAATGTTCAGCCAATCTCGTCAGAGCCAGTCAAACGGCTCAACTGGGGATGCGGGAGCACTCGCGAACCGGGCTGGATCAACTCGGACCAGAAGGACGGCCCCGGGATTGACATCAGCGGGGACATCCGCGACGGGCTTCCCATCGAGGAGAACAGTATCGATTACGTCGTCAGCATTCACGCGCTGCCGGAGGTGCCGTACACAGAACAAGTCACCGTGCTTCGCGAACTGAGGCGCGTCTTGAAACCGGGTGGTGTGCTGCGATTGGCTCTGCCCGATCTGGAAAAAGGCATTCAAGCGTATCAGTCGGGCAATCGTGACTATTTCCTGATTCCCGACGAGGATGCCCGCAGCCTGAGTTCAAAGCTTATCCTGCAGTTGATCTGGTACGGCTACTCGCGCACGCTGTTCACTCACGATTTCATTCGCGAACTGCTCGAAAAGGCCGGCTTTACACAGATCGTCGAGTGTCAGTTCCAGCATACCCAAAGCCTGTACCCAGGAATTGTGGAACTCGACAATCGAGAGAGGGAAAGCCTCTTCGTGGAGGCCATTAAATGAGGGGCAACATGCACCAACTATTCGCGGAGCGTCAAAAAAGGAAAATCTATAACTGCCTTTTGCTGTCCCATAGCGATCGAAATCCAGGCTAGTAATAATGTGGAGTGAAGGACGCACTGGCGCCAACGCCTGCCGGTCGGTCGGTCGGTGGGTCGGTGGGTCGGCGCCTCACTCCCCATTATGGAGGAGAATAAATTACCTGTCCCTTTATCATTGGGTTACGCGAAAGCTTGAGCGGCGATGCGCAGGTCTTCGACGAACACGGCAAGCGGCTGATGATCTCCCCGGTCCGTGCGATAGGCAGCGGCGATGCACAATGGCTTTGGGCCGGGCGATAGGATTCTGAACTGGGCTCGGTTGTGGAAGAGTTGTGCCGTGCGAGCCGTGACGACCGCTACGCCCAGACCGGACTCCACCGCGGTCATGAGGCTCTCTGCGCCGTCGTATTCACCGGCTATTCTTGGGCGCTGCCGGTGTTCGTTCAGCCAACCGGTGATGATGTCCCAATACTCCGGATAATCGCGCTGGCAGAAAACCAGCATATGTTCGCGCGCCATTTGATCGGGCAAGATGCGCGTCCGACGGGCTAAAGGATCTTTTCGATTTATGGCTAGCTTCCAGGTCGTGCGCACAAGCGGTGTCCACTTCAAGCCAGGCGCTTTCGTATCGCTCCCTACCGTGAGGATAATATCCAGCTTGTTGCTTTCAAGTTCAGCCAGCATCTCGCCGGTGGAGAGATCGGACAATTCCACCTTCGCATCGGGGTGCGTCTGGGTGAAGTTCTCCACCGCGACGGACAGGATGCCGCTGGCCAGCGAGGGCGCGTAGCCGACGCGCAACCGCACGCCGCGACCCGCCGTCCGGACTCGTTCCAGCACTTCATCGGCATGTTGCAGCAGCTCGCGGGCTTCGCGCAGCAGTCCTTCACCGACGGGCGTGAGATGGACGGAATGCGCGCGGCGCTCCAACAGACACTGGCCGATCTCAGTTTCCAACGCCTTGATCTGCCGGCTCAACGCGGGCTGCGTCAGAAAGATCCTTTTCGCGGCGGTGCGGATGTTGCCCGTCTCGGCCACGGCCACGAAGTAACGTAGTTGTCGGAGATCCATGTAGCTCAGCATAACCATAAGGCAGGCTCAGGCCAGGAACTTAGCATTATCCGAGATCAGACAAAGCAGGCATCCTGTCCGTATGAAAACGAAAGCGACTGAGTTGAACATCCGCCGGGCAGCCGAACGCGGCCACGCCGACCACGGCTGGCTGAAATCAAATCACACCTTTTCTTTCGCCGACTATTACGACCCAGCGCACATGGGCTTCCGATCGATGCGCGTGATCAATGATGATCGTGTCACGCCCGGTCAGGGCTTCGGCGCGCATCCGCATCGCGACATGGAGATTTTCAGCTATGTGCTGGAAGGCGCGCTGGAACATAAGGACAGCCTCGGCAATGGCCGCGTGCTCAAGCCGGGCCAGATTCAACTCATGAGCGCGGGCCAGGGCGTGACGCACAGTGAATTCAATCCATCGCCGAGCGAGCCGCTGCATTTTCTGCAAATCTGGATTCAACCCCGCGCCCGAGGGCTCACGCCGGGTTACACCGAGTGGCTGCCAAAACCCGAACATGCCGATGCGCCCAAGGTGCTCGTCATCTCGGCCGACGGTCGTGACGGTTCGGCGACGATTCATCAGGACGCAGACATCTATCGCATCCGGCTGAAGGCTGGCCAAACTGTCACGCATGACCTGAAGGCTGGTCAAGGTGCGTGGCTGCAAATTGCGGAAGGTGCGTTGGTGCTGAGCGGCGTCGAGTTGCAGACGGGCGATGGTGCGAGCACCGAGCAAGCGGGCAAGCTGACCCTCACCGCCACCCAGCCAACCGAAGCCATCCTTTTCGATCTTAACTAACCCACGACCATGAACCAAAACCACCAACTCCAACCCACCCACTGATGACAATGAATAAAGGCCAACTGAGAAAACTCGCGCGCGATCTGCGCACAGGTCCACCCCGCAGCCCCCGTGAAACATTGGGCGGTTTCGTCATCGCCGCACGCATGCTCGACAAAGCCCGCGCCGACGTGCTCGGCAGCAACGGCGAATACAAGTTCTATCCATGCGGCCTCGGCGGCTACTTCTGGAAGTTCACCGGCCTCGACCATGAGAAGTTCAGGGACTTCGCCGCCACCGGCGCAACCGACTCCGAGGTTGATCCGTGGGTGCGCGAAAATACCACGGTCAAAGACCCAAAGGCAGTCATCAAATGGAACAACGAGATGATCGGCTTACGCCTCACCGACTTGGACGAAGGCGCTCAAGAATATCTTGCCGGTTACATCCCGCAGTGAACTGCACGGTCTCGAAGCGTGGTTTCGCTCTCCGCACAGTCCGCCGCCGCGATGGAAAATGGCGCTGGTGACGCTGCTGGGCGTTTATCCAGTAAGCCTCCTGATCGGCGTCGTGCTCTCCTCCACGCTGAAGAGATTACCACTGCCGCTAAACCTGTTGGTGGTCTCCGCCATCGTCGTGAACATGCTCACCTGGGTCGTGATGCCGTTGGTGACGCGACTGCTTCACGGCTGGCTGCGGCCTGTGCTACAAATGACCTGTCCCTTTACACCCCTTTACACTCGGACGAAAGGTGCAGACAAGCCACGAACGTGAACTGTACGATAACTCGTTCTGACCCCTTCATTCACTTTTTTCGGAGTTTAGAGAAACTAGGTGAGGATCAGGGGTGCCGTCAGGCTGTTGACAGCGGCCACAATTGAGCCACAATGGGTCCGTGAGCGCTATCGCCAAAAGTCGTATTGACCCGGAGCTGAAACGTCAAGCGGAAGCCGTCCTCGAAGAGATCGGGCTAAAACCGCGGGCTGCATTGGAACTTTTTTACAAACAGATCATTAAGCGCCGCGCCATCCCGTTCCCTGTCCAAGCCGACGGCCCGGAAGAGGACGTTTTGAGCCCTGCCGCCCGCCGCAATGCGCTGGCCGATGAGTTCTGAAAATGAGAACGGTCCCACAACCCGGCGAAGTTTGGTTTGTCGACCTGGGCATGGTTGGCAAGCCCCGTTATGCGCTCGTGTTGGCGGCTCAAACCGATGCCCGGCTGGCGCTGGCCAGCGTGGTTTTGATCACCACACAATTTGCCGACACAACTTACGAGGTCACATTGCCTCGCGTGCCGTGGTTGCGGGAGCAAAGCTACATTAACGTCCAAAGCATCCAGCCGGTGAAATTCACCGAATTCGTCCGCAAAGGTCCTGGAAAGTTTGATGCTCGTGTCATCGAGGAAGTGGAATCCGCGCTCAAACGCTGGCTGAAGCTTTAGTGTAGGGGTCTGTAGGGATCAGAACGATAAAGTGACATAAAGTGACAGGTTCAATTCAATAGGTTCAATCGAGTTGATGAGCTATTGAACCTGTCAGATGTTCCGCCATTGCGACCGCCGAGTTTCAACCCAATTCCCACCCCGGCCGGTACGCTTCCCGGATGAAGGCATCCGCCGCAGGGAGGCCTTTTGCCTTCATTGCAGCGGCGTCCCAGTGGATGCGGCTGCCCGTCCGCAGGGAGAGGACACCGAGCATCAGGATCTCCGTGAGCCGCGCACCGTACTCGAAATTGCTGCTCGCCGGCGGGCCTCCCTTGCAGGCGTCAATCCAGTCGCGATGATGCCCTTTCGATCGGGCGATCGTTTTCGCCGGGGGTCGATAAGCCTCGTGCTTACTCTCGGGTAACAATCGCGGCCGCCCGCCCAACCCGGGGCTAATCATTATGCCTTTGCCCCCCACGAAGAGACAACCGCGCGAAGGGAAATTTTCGTCGTCCGGCCAACCCTCCGGAATCGGCGGCCGCAGTCCGCCGTCGTACCAAGTGGCCTTGACGGGCGGACGCTCGCCTTGGGCACCAAACTGCCAATAGTAAATAAATTACCTGTCCCTAAATTGGCGCACACTTTCTCAAGCTCGTGCTCGTCATGGTGGCTGTGGGGGTGACGCTTGGAACCGGCGTCGGCGCGTTGCGGCGGGCGATGAGCCTGCCGCCCGCCGAGGCGATGCGCCCGGAGCCACCCGGCGATTTTCATCCCACGCCGGTCGAGCGGGCCGGGCTGCAACGGTTTTTCTCCCAGGTCGCCCGTATGGTGCTGCGCCAGCTCGAGCGGCAGCCGCTCAAGGCCGCGCTGTCCTCCCTCGGCATCGCGCTCGCCATCGCCATCCTTGTGCTCGGCAGTTTCGTCCGTGACATCGTGGGGCACGCGCTGGATCTCCAATTCTTTGAGATGCAGCGCCACGACATGAACGTCGCCTTCATCGAGCCGACCTCAGCGACGGTGCTGCACGAGCTGAGCGCCCTGCCCGGCGTGCTGGCGGTGGAGGGCGTTCGCAGCGTGCCGGTGCGGATGCGCTTCGGCCATCGGGCGCGGCGGCTGGGCGTGATGGGTTTGCCGCCGGCGCAGCGACTTTTCCGTCTGCTCGACGCCGATGCCCGCCCGCTGCCGCTGCCGCCGGGCGGTCTGGTGGTCTCCAAGAAACTCGCCGAACTGCTCGGCGCAAAGGTCGGCGACCGCGTCACACTCGAAGTACTCGAGGGCGCGCGGCCGGTGCGCGAGGTGGGCATCAGCGCCTTGCTCGACGACTTCGTCGGCACGTCCGCCTACATGGAACTCGGCGCGCTCAACCGGCTGATGCGCGAGGGCGACAGCGTGTCCGGCGCGTTCCTGCTCACCGACTCCGGGGCTAGCGGCGCGATTTACGCGCGCCTGAAAACCACGCCGCGCGTGGCCGGGGTGAGTTCGCGCGCGGCCACCGTTGCCACCTACAAGGCGCTGATGAGCGAGAACCTGCTGCGAATGCGCCTCATCAACGTGACCTTCGCCTGCATCATCGCCTTCGGCGTCGTCTATAACGCGGCGCGCGCCTGCTCGAACTCGGCGACCCGGCGGACCTCGAACTCTGGGGCGGCGACGCGCCTTTGCCCGGCCGTGTACGCGTCGTCGAGCCGTCGGGTTTCCTGAAAATCTCCGCGCTCGGCGTCGAGGAACAGCGCGTCAACGTGATTTTTGTTTTCGCCGACCCGCCCGTCAGGCGGGGCGCACTCGGCGACGCCTATCGCGTCGAAGCCCGGATCGTGATTTAGGAAAAGGGGGACGTGCCCAAGGTTCCGGTCGGAGCGCTCTTCCGCGAAAGGGAGGATTGGGCCGTGTTCGCCGTGGCGGGTGGCCGGGCGGGGCTCCAGCGCGCGAAGATTGGCCAGCGCAACGACCTCGAAGCCGAAGTGCTCGCCGGCCTGACGGAGAGCGCCCGGGTGATTCTCCACCCCAGTGACAAGATTCAAGACGGTGCGCGGGTAAAAGTTCGTTAGAACGCCATGAACGATCGCACCCCAGGGAGTGGAGTCTAGAAAGTGGAGTCAAACCTGGACTATTGACCCTTTGGCCACCGGAGCCTTTTCAAAGTCCTGCACTGCCTGCGGCCTCTTGGATAACTTCGATTACCTAACGCGCCACAAAGACGATGCAGATTGGCGCGGGGACGTTGATCACGCTCCGCAGCTGATAGGTCAGCTCACCCGTCTGCGGATTCACCTTGTGCACTGACACCGTGTTCGAATCCGCCCCGGCCGCGAGCAGCCACTCGCCGCCGGGCGCGAGGTTGATGTTGCGCGGAAACGCCCCGCGCACTGGCTGCACCTGAATCACCTCGGCCGCCGCGGTCGCCGGATCGGTCCGGAACACCGTCACCGTGTCTTGCCCGCGGTTGGAAAAGTAAACAAAGCGGCCGCTCGGATGCACAAGAATCTCCGCGCCCGAGTTGTGCGTTTCCTTCGCTTTCGCCGCCTCGCTGATCGAGGGCACCTCGCCCAGGAGCCGCGCGGTGCCGGCCGCGGCATCCCACGCATAGCGCGTCAGCGAAACCGACAATTCGTTGAGCAGGTAGATAAACTTGCCGTCCGGGGAAAACTTCAGGTGCCGCGGGCCGCCGCCGCGCACCGTGGGGGCAAAGCCGTGGGGCTCAAGAGTCGGACCTTGCGGGTTCACCCGGTAGATCACGATGCGATCCAGCCCGAGATCAGGCACCAGCGCGAACCGGCCGTCCGGCGACCAACCGCAGTAGTGCGGGTGCGGGGAATCCTGGCGCTTGTCGACGACCATTGCGCCTCCCTCGTGCTTGATCACTCGGGCCGGGCCGAGCCTCCCCTCCGCCCCGAGGGGAAACACCGCCACGGAGCCTTTGCCATACTGCGCCGTCATCACGAACTTGCCGGAGGGATGCACGGCAATGTGCGCGGCTCCGCCGTCACCCGTCGGCGAATGGTTGATTAGCGTCAAGGCTCCGTCCTTGCCGATCGTATACGCCGCGGCTCCTGGCCCGCCGGAGACACTCGCGGTCGTGTACAACTTGTCGCCGTCGGGGTGGACCGCCACGAAGCCCGCGGAAGCGACCTCCGCCGCTAATTCCGCCGCCGAGAGTTTGCCGGTCGCGCCATCAAGCGTCGCCCGGTAGATGCCCTTCGCCCCCGGCCCGCCGGTGCCGAAGTACACGTGCCAGACCGGCGCCGCCTGGGCCCCGGTCAAGGCGGTCAGCAGGGTCAGACAAATGAGAGAGGGAAAGCGCAGCAGGGTATTCATGCGCGCCCTGCGTATCACGCGAACGCGCCCCACGCCAAGGAGGATCGCACGGAGGATCGCACCGCGACCCGGACCTCGGGAATGGGGTTCATCGGGAAGATGCGGGCACTCCCGGTCGGAGCCGTCCAGCCGGCGGATGCAGGGCGTTCATCGCGCTCCTTCAAAGCCAAAGGGACAATAAAGGGACAGGTCAATAAATAAGGCTTTCGACGTTGCAGGGCATGCTTTCGACCGCAACTCACTTTGTCCTCCGCGCCTACAAGGAGCAGGGGGTGCTGATGAAGCCTGAAATAGCCGAGGAACGGCTCTCGGTCGCTCCGTAGGGGCCGGTTTCGCCTCCGGCAATCCTCGAGTTCGGCGAGCGAGGTGAACGACCGTCCTTACCCCGCCGCCAACCGCCGTCAGTGAGGGGCCGCAGGTTGCGTCGTGTCGGCGAGCAACTTTACGGTGCACCCTGGCCTGTTCATCTCTACCCGAAGACGGATTTTTTCAAATCCCGTAACGTGT
>CAMAUY010000077.1 GCA_945861565.1 Akkermansia muciniphila | reverse complement strand
CGATGCTTGCCCCCTCGAACCGATCCAAGAACCAGAGCCGCTGTTGGGCAAACGAGAGGGGACCTGACGTTCTTCCAGCATTTCTCGGAATGTCCGGGAGGACGTTTGCCGGCTTGCTCTTGAGGCCTCGCTCGAAGAGCGCCCGCTTGGCGGGAGACAACGATGCAATCCTCCGACTCAGCTCGCTCGACGGTTGATTGTGGTTGGCTTCCATCCCCGGGTCGTTCTCAACAGGATCGCCGCTTCGGTGCTAAAATTGCGGCGCACGGGCGAGACAACTTGGGCCGCGATCAACGGGTGCCCATTCAGGTCGAGGAACCTCTGGACAATGACGGCATCGCCGACGGATTGGGCGGGGGATGGTCAACCTCGGTAGCAACACTGCGACGTGCACGTTTCCGCAACCGACACTTCCGTCAGCGATGGCAGCGTCGGCTTCAATCGATCCCATATCCAGCACGCGAGGTTTTCGCTCGTGGGATTCTCCAGGCCCGAAATGTCGTTCAAATACCGATGATCCAGCGCCTCGAACGTTGGGCGAAATGCCGACTTGATGTCGGCGAAATCCATAACCCAGCCAAACGTCGGATCCACTGGGCCCTCGACGGCAATTTCGATCCGAAAACTGTGGCCGTGCAGGCGAGCACACTTGTGTTCGGGCGGTACGGCGGGCAGTCGATGGGCGGCTTCGATTTGGAATGTTTTGCGGAGTTCCATTGGGATAAAAAGTGTGAACGGACAGCAGACGAATTCAGGATTAGGCTATTTGGCCTGTCAATGCCCTTCCCTAAGGGTATCAATAGCGGCGTAAAGAACTTCTCAATCGTCGACATCTCTCCGACTCTCGCCTTCCGTCGTGGAAATCCCCCGTGTCAACGTCCTCGGTGTCGGCATCAGCGCTCTGAATCTTGATTCGGCAATCGTTGCCCTCCAACGTGCCCTTGAAACGGGCCGGCGTGGCTATGTTTGTGTTACCGGGGTTCATGGGGTGATGGAGTCGCAGTCGGACGGTGAATTGCGTCGGATTCACAACCAATCGTTGCTGACCACTCCGGACGGCATGCCCATGGTGTGGCTTGGGAGGTTGGCGGGTCATCACCAAATGGACCGCGTGTATGGGCCGGATCTCATGGAGCAGGTGATGGCCTGGACGGCCCAAAGTGGGCATACGCACTTCCTCTACGGAGGAAATGTCGGAGTGGCCGAGGAACTTGCGGCCCGGTTGATGAAGAGATTTCCAGGGATCCAGATCGTCGGCACGTACACCCCACCCTTTCGCCCGTTGACCGAGACGGAGCAGACTGATCTTCAGGTGCGCATTGCCGGACTGCAGCCGGATTTCTTTTGGGTGGGTCTGAGCACGCCCAAGCAGGAGCGTTTCATGGCGCAACAACGGACCGCCTTGGATGCCCGGATCTTCGTCGGTGTTGGTGCGGCTTTCGATTTTCATTCTGGCAGGGTGAAGCAGGCACCCCGGTGGATTCAGCGCAGCGGGTTCGAGTGGTTTTATCGGTTGTGCATCGATCCTCGCCGGCTATGGAAGCGGTATCTGCGAAACAATCCTCGGTTCGTCTTAGCCGTGATTGCGCAAAAACTTCGCCTCAGGGAATACCCGCCGGAGCTCTAAATTTGACATTCGTGACTTCGTCAGATTGGATCGGTTGCCTGCGGAGTGCTGACCCACAACATCGGGATGCGCCCGCAGCCGCGGAAGGACTCATTGAAGGGTTGCCATTTGGAAGAAGTGAGACAGAATGGAGCCAGTCGTGTCTCGCAGGCACAGGTCCGAGTTACGTTTTCCGGCCGGACTCGTGAGCACGACGGGTCACGGATGTCGGATTAGCGGCAGAATTGGCATTTTGCTGCAAATCGGGCCCTTTCTGAGCGGTGTGGCCCGTTACTTGCGAGAATCTGGAACGTTTTCGGGCGTCGACGGTCTGAGATTCACTGAATTAAGGTCCGGTTTGATATTCCAACGAGAAGCAATTTTATGAAAGCGAACGCACTGATACTAAAACAAAAGGACAAGAGTCGTAGTCTGGTTCCCCAGAAACGTCGGGCGGCCGGCTTGCCCCGGTCCTTGCGAGCATCCCTTCCGCGCGGGCGCCCGCAGCCGGTGGTATCCCCCGTGAAAAAGGCGGCCAAGGCGCCTGTCCGGTCTAGCGGAGTGAAAAAGGCGTCGCCTGCCCTTCCAATTCCTTCCAAGGCCCTATCAGCCAATCGGATGCCAGGCAATCCGATGCCGTCTTTTGGTGCGCCGGACGTGATCATTTCCGCCGAGAGGCTGAGCCGTACGGTGGTAGTGCCGGTGGAATCGCCCGACGCTTTCTTGCCTACGCAGATTGCTACGATTCCCCGCGTCGGGGCGGCGGCCAAGCTGGATCCGGCGGTCGAAGTTCCTCCAACGCGCGGCCCTTGGGACGAGAACACCTCCCTCCGGTTGTACCTTCGCGAGGCGGTAGCGACGGATTTGCTCACTCCGAAACAGGAGATCGAGCTGGCGGGGCGGATCAAGGCCGGTGACGACGACGCGCGAGAACACATGATCAAGGCCAATTTGCGCCTGGTGGTGAAGATTGCCCGTGAGTATGAGGATTTTGGCTTGCCACTGCTGGATTTGATAAATGAAGGCAATATTGGGTTGATGCACGCCGTCGAGCGGTTTGATCCCACGAAGGGTGCCAAACTCTCGACCTACGCTGCGTGGTGGATCAAACAATCCATCCGTCGAGCTCTCTCGAATCAGTCCAAGTCCATTCGCCTTCCGATTCACATTGTGCAGGAGCTCGCCCGGATGCGGAAGGCAGAGGTCCGTCTTGAATCCGAGCTGGGTCGCTCTGCCACCGATGCTGAACTTGCCATTGGACTTGAGGCGACGACCGGTGATGTACAGCGGTGGCGCGAGGCTGCCGCCATCGGGGCGACTTCCCTGGACGCCCCGCTCGGCAGCGATCCCGATGCCAATCGCGTTGCGGATGTCATCGCCGACGAGAATGCTGTAATGCCCTGGGCCGGAGTGGTCGAGGAGACCAATGCCGAGCTCGTTCGGGAGTTGGTTGGCACGTTGAACGCCCGAGAGCAGCGGATTCTCCGGGAACGTTTTGCCTTGGATGGCGGAGATCCAAAGACGCTGGAGCAAATCGGCGAAAGCTTCGGGCTCACTCGCGAACGAATCCGTCAGCTTGAAGCGGCGGCCCTGAAGAAGTTGCGCGACCGCCTGAAGGCTCGGGAGGCGCTGCAATTGGCGGCCTAACGAGCATTGCAGCTGTAATTCAAGGCGGGGCTCCCGGGGGGCTCCGTTTTTTCATGCCTTTGATGCTTGGATTTCATTGGCGAAATAGGCTCCTGAGGGTACTTGTACTCACCCCGTCGTAGGGATGGGATCTAGAACTCATGGTGACAAATCCGCTGACCGCCCGGGAACTGGGCGAATTAACCGCCGGACTCCGTCGGCTTGCCCGCAACCTTTGGTGGAGCTGGGACCAGGAGGCCCAGGAAATCTTCCATGATTTGTCTCCGCGTGGGTGGCAGAACCTTTACCACAACGGCGTAGCGATCTTGGCCGAGCTCTCGGACTACGAATTGCGGGTCCGCTTGCAGGAACCAGCCCTCACGGAGCGCGTCCGGCGGGTGTTGGCGAACTTCGATGCGTACCTCGCCGACACGGACACCTGGGGTCGAGCTCACGCCCCGGCTTTGCAGAAGAATCCGGTGGCCTATTTCTCGGCCGAATTTGCTTTTCACGAAACCTTGCCGATCGCCGCCGGTGGTCTCGGAGTTCTGGCCGGAGATCATACCAAGGCGGCGAGTGACCTCGGCTTGGGCTTTGTCGGCATCAGCCTCTTTTACCGGGAGGGTTATTTCCAGCAGGTGATCAACCATGAAAACTGGCAGACCGAATCCTATACCCGGCTGCATCCTGAAACGCTGCCACTGGAAGCAGTGCTCGACGAGCAGGGGAAGCCCATCGTGTGCATGGTTCGGATCGCTGCTAGCGCCGTATATTTCCAGGCTTGGCGGGTAAATGTGGGGCGCGTGCCGGTTTATCTTCTGGACGCAAACCGCCCGGAGAACGAGAGCCATATCCGCGACCTCACGTTGCGCGTGTACGGCGGGGATCACGGCACCCGGATCATGCAGGAAGTGTTGCTCGGAGTCGGAGGGGTCCGTCTCCTTCGAGCTCTCGGTGTCCAGCCTTCCACGTTTCACATGAACGAAGGTCACGCCGCCTTCCTGACCCTCGAATTGATCCGCGAGAAAATGGTGGCGGGCGACTCCTTCGAAAAGGCGGGTTCTAATACCCGCCAGCAATGTATCTTCACCACTCATACCCCCGTTGAGGCCGGACACGACCGCTTCCCGCCCGACCTGATGAATTATGTCGGGATGAAGTTTCATCAGAACCTGCGGCTGACGCCGGCTGAGTTAATGGATCTAGGCCGGGTTCGACCCGGCGACGCTTCCGAGCCGTTCTGCATGACGGTGCTGGCTCTCAAGTATTCTCGGGCCGCCAACGGGGTCAGTGAATTGCACGGACAGGTCAGCCGGACGATGTGGATGGAATTGTTTGGGAAGACAAACCCTGACGATGTTCCGATCGGGCACGTCACCAACGGGATTCACCTCGCCGGTTGGATGAAAGGTACCGTCCGGAGGAGATGGAAGCAGAAGTTTCACGAGGCCTATCCGAACAAGCCCGAGGCGGCCTGGCTGAAAGAGATCAATACTGAGGCGTTTTGGTTGAAAATGGCCGATCCCTCAACGATTTCGGACGAAGAACTCTGGTCCCTTCGCTATCGACTGCGCCGGGAGCTGATCGAATTTACCCGACGTCGGCTCGTGCTGCAGGGACATCGCTTTACCCAGGGTGATTTCATCACGTTCGACTCCTTCCTGAATCCGGACGCTCTGACGATTGGCTTTGCTCGGCGCTTCGCCACGTATAAGCGGGCGCCGCTCATCTTCGACCAGTTCGAGAATGTGCTGGCACTCGTCCGCAATCGGAAGCGGCCCATTCAGTTCGTCTTTGCCGGGAAAGCTCATCCGCGGGATGAGGCGGGGAAAGTCTTCATCCAGAAGATAATCCACCTGAGCGAGTTCAGTGAACTGACGGGTCACATGGTGTTCATCGAGAACTATGACATCCATGTGGCGCGGCAGATGGTGGGAGGGTGCGATATCTGGCTGAACAATCCTCGGCGGCCGCTGGAGGCCAGTGGGACGAGTGGGATGAAAACTGTCTCGCACGGCTGCCTTAACCTGAGCATCCTCGATGGCTGGTGGCGGGAGGCCTACGACGGCTCAAACGGGTTTGCCATCGGTGATGATTCTCATCCGGACGATCTTGCCGAGCAGGACCGGCGCGATAGCGAGAATCTATATCACACGCTCACGACCGAAGTGATCCCGGAGTTTTTTGACCGGGATGCCGACGGAATGCCTCGCGCTTGGTTGCAACGGATCCGACGAGCCTGGGTGACCATGGCCGCACAATTCAGCACCGATCGTATGGTGCGGGAGTACGCCGGCAAATATTATAACCATCGGGAGCACGCAACTGCGACGAACCCCCCATGACCTTCCCCCTTCGATCGCCCCGTGACCAGGTTGGCGGCATTTGTGTCTTTGGCCGCATCCTCGACAAGATTCGTTTGAACGCGAAGGAAGGGCAACTGCCGCCGGGCTATCATCTCGGTGTCATCCCCGGTAGCCGATCCTTTGATGATCGCATCTGCAAGCTGCTCGGTGTGGACTTCGACGCCCTCAGTGCTCGCGTGCTGCAAGGCGGGTCGGACGAAGAGATCCTGGAGTGGTGCTTTCGGAAGGGTCGAAAACCCGACCCGGAGCACGTCGAGATCTTCAACGGCTTCATGCAGAAGCGCGGTTGGCGCGATGTCGTTTCCGAAGGTCTCAAACAGCAACGGCAGGACGCTGGGCTCGGTCATCGCGACGATATCGTCACTTTCTTTGATCTCATGGATGTCGAGGAGGGGCGGGCGAAGTAGTGAATTGGGTGTCGCCGGGCTTATTGGCGCAGAGTCTTGGCGCTCAAGGTTTCCAGCGACCCGGCGTCCTCGCAAACTCCGGTGAAGGCAACGCAGGCATGCAGTTGGGTCAGCGCTCTCGCCCGATGACTGATACGGTTTTTCACCGCTTCGCCCAATTCGGCAAACGAGATGCCGAATCCTTCGGGAATGAAAAGCGGATCATACCCGAATCCTCGCGCCCCCGACCCCTTTTCCGCGATGCGACCCTCACAACGACCTTCGAAGTGCTGGGTCTGAGCCCGGAGCCAGGTTGCCGGATCCGCACCCGTCGGCACCGTTGCCACCGGCGTCCAAGCGAGGACGCAGCGGAAGCGAGCCTGACGCTGGTTCGCCGGTACGGTGGCCAGCAAGCGGATTAACTTCGCGTTGTTCTCCCCATCGGATGCATTGCCAACCCTGCCGTCGTCCAAGGCGGCAAAGCGCGCCGAATGAACTCCCGGTGCCCAGGCCAAGGTCCGAACCTCAAGTCCCGAGTCATCCGCCAGGACGAAGGAAGGTCGTTCACTCCATGGCAGGTTCTCGACCAACCAGTGGGATAGACAGATGGCCTTGATCCCCGCATTTCCAGCAAATGTCTCGGCATTTTCGACCGGTGTGGGTGCCATCGGAAAGTCCCCCAGACTCCGACAATCCACACGAGGGCCGAGGATTGATTGGATCTCGTCCACCTTGTGGCGGTTGCCCGTCGCAATGGCGATGGAGATACGGGCCGGGTTCATACGGAAAATTGCAGTTCGTACAGCCGTCGATAGTGCCCGCCCCGGACCAACAGATCCGCATGAGTGCCTTCCTGCACGATTCGCCCGGAGTCGAGCACCACGATCCAATCGGCGGATTGCACGGTGGACAATCGGTGGGCAATGCAGAGCGTGATCCGATCTTTCCGCCCGGCATCTAACGCCTCCTGAACGGCCCGCTCCGTCTCGGTATCGAGCGCACTCGTGGCCTCGTCGAGAATTAGAATCGCCGCCTTCCGGAGCAGCGCCCGGGCGAGTGCCAACCGCTGCCTCTGCCCCCCCGATAGAGCAACACCCCGCTCGCCAATCAATGCATCGTATCCCTCGGGCCTTCCCAAGATAAACTCTTCCGCGTGCGCCAAGCGGGCAGCCTCCTCAATCTCCGAATCCGTTGCTCCCGCCCGCCCGATGCGCAGATTCGCCCGCAGGGTGTCATTGAAGAGCATCGTTTCTTGCGTCACCACCGCAATTTGATCACGCAAATCGGACCCGCAGAATTCTCGAATGTCCACCCCACCGATCCGTACCGTTCCCCTCTCCGGATCCTGAAATCGCAGCAGCAGGCTGGTCACCGTCGTCTTGCCCGACCCAGTCGCTCCCACCAACGCGACGAACTGACCCGGTTTCAGCGTCAGATGAAAATCCTGCAACACGGGATGATCCCCATATCGAAAAAAGACGTGATCAAACTCGACCGTCGCGCCCGCGACCGTAACGGGCCTTGGTACCAACGGGTCGACCACCGTCGACCGGGCATCCAGAAGCTCCTCGGATCGTTCGAGAATGGCCCGCCCTTGCTCCACTTGGCCATACAGCCGCGTCAGACTTTTTATCGGTTGATACAGCATGAAGAGCGACCCAAGGAACGAATTGAAATCCCCGTTGCTTGGGCGTTGGGCTGGATCCATTTTCGCGACGTAGAGCAGTAATAAAGCTGCCCCCACTGACCCGAAAAATTCGATGAGGGGTCCCGGGAATTCCGATGCCCGTACAAACCGCAGCAATTGTCGCGCGAGCTTGTCCGACGTGGTAGCAAAGCGGCCGATAACCGCCGGCTCCAGGTTGTAGGCTTTGACAACGCGGGCGGCACTGAACGTCTCCTGCATGACGTCACTCAACTCGGACGTGTGCTTCTGTGCCGTCCTCCATGTCTTCCGAACCTTACGGCCGAAAAGAAAAACCGGCACCACCACTACCGGAAAAACCACCAGGGAAACCAACGTTAGCCGCGGCTGCTGGAAGATTAAGTAACTGGAGAGAAGAAGGATGGTGACCGGATCCCGGACCAGCGTGCCGAGCGCATTCGCGATCAAGCTCTGCAAGGCCTGGGTGTCGTTAACCACCCGGGACATTAGGTCGCCGGTTCGGGAGACACTGAAGAAATCGAGCGAGAGGCCCTGCAAGTGAGCAAAAAGGCGGCAGCGCAAGTCGTGAACGACCTTGGCTCCAACCCAGTTCGCCCAATAAGACGTTAGGTACCCACCAAAACCCCGGAAAAGCATGGCCACCGGGATCATTAGGATGATCCCCGTCATCGTCGGAGATTTTGGATCCAATTGGTGAGCCGCTAGCCAGCGCGCCGCCGGGTCTCGAAGAAATGCGGGGAGCGCCTTGACCTTGTCGGCCAGCGACGACACCCCGGCCTGAGGAAATATGGCGTCACAGACAATCCCTACGGCCACCGCGAGGAGGCCGGTGCCCGCGGCAAATCCAAAGCCGGCCAGCACCGCCGCAAAAAAGCGCGACCGGTGCGGGCGGATCAAATGCGAGATCTGACGGAGGAAACCGACCACGGTCAGAGCATGGGCGCGAAGAAGCCGGAAGAAAACCGGAGAATAAAAAAACTCACCGCCCAACGGGCACACTCCCGCGACATTTTCTAAGAACTAAATGATGCTCCGAATCGGGTCGGCTCCCTCGACACCGACCAATTTTTGATTCAGGCCGCCATAGAAATAAGTCAGCGTGTCGGAATCGAGCCCCATTTGCGTGAGCACGGTCGAGTGCAGATTCTTCACGTGGAGCCGATCGGATATTGCCGCGGCGCCCAACTCATCCGTTTCGCCCACGGTGGTTCCGCCCGCCACGCCGCCCCCAGCCATCCACATGGTGAACCCGTAGGCGTTGTGGTCCCGTCCGGTGCCGGCGGCATACTCCGCGGTGGGCTGGCGGCCGAATTCACCACCCCATACGACTAACGTACTGTCGAGCAAACCCCGTTGCTTGAGATCCTTGAGCAATCCCGCAATTGGCTTGTCGGTGCGCCCGGCGTGATAGGTGTGATTCTTGACCAGATCGCCGTGTGCGTCCCAGTTGTCGTCATTGTGGGCGCCCCCGGCGTAGAGTTGAACGAATCGCACCCCCCGCTCGACCATTCGCCGGGCTAGCAAGCAGCGTCGACCGAAGTCTTCAGTGCGCTTGTCATCGAGTCCGTATAATTCCCGAGTCGCCGTGCTCTCCTGGGTCAGATCGACCACCTCGGGCGCATGACGTTGCATACTAAACGCCATTTCGTAGCTGGCGATGCGAGCGGCGAGGTTGCTGTTGTCCGGGCGGGTGGCCAGGTGATCGGCGTTGTAGTCCTGGAGCGTGTCGAGAAGTCGGCGCTGCACCGCCTCGCTCATTCCTTCGGGGCGATGTAAATCCAGAATGGGGTCGCCGGTCGATCGCATGAGGGTGGCGCCGTAGGTCGCGGGCATATATCCGCTCGACCAATTCTTTGCGCCGCTGATCGGACCTCCCGTGGGATCGAGCATGACCACGAATCCAGGCAAATTCTCGTTCACGCTCCCCAGTCCGTAGTTCACCCAGGATCCGAGGCAGGGGCTACCGGAGAGAATCTTGCCGGTGTTCATCTGCAGCATGGCGGATCCATGGATCGGCGAATCCGCGGTCATCGAGTGGAGAAACGCGATGTCGTCCACGCACGTTGCGAGATGGGGGAACAGATCGCTCACCCATTTGCCGGACTGGCCATACTGCTGGAAAGCCCACTTCGGGCCGACCACGCGACCTTCATTCTTTTTTCCACCCCGGCCGAACGTTTTCACCGCGATGGTTTTACCGTCGAGACGATACAACTCCGGCTTGTAGTCGAAGGTGTCCACCTGGCTGGGGCCGCCATACATGAACAGGAAAATGACACTCTTGGCTTTCCCGGGAACGTGCGGCGGACGGGGGGCCAAAGGGTTGACTCGCTTTCCAGCGGTCGGTTCGGCATTTGCGGTCGATGCAAAGAAGCCGTCCAGATTTAAGAGTCCGGTCAGGGCGAGACCGGTGAAACCAGCGCCTGCCTCCCAGAGGAACTCGCGACGTGTTCGGCGACAGAAATTCCTTGATTCGGCCGAGAGCGGTGGGTGGAAGTGGCTCATAAGAAGGTTCGGCTGTCTTTAATCCAAATACACGAGTTCGTTTAGGTTCAGCACCGTCAAACAAAAATATTTCAGTGCCGTTTCCGGAGACGTGTGTTCTTGGGATTGCAGGGTCTCGATGAGGTGGGTGCCCCGTCGGATTTCCTTTTCGGTCGGCGTCCGCGAGGTCGCCAGATACAGGGCGAGCCGAACCTGCGCGGCGAGGTCGCCACCGGCCTCATGTTGCAAACGCTTCGCCAGAATTCCAGCCTCACGATTCACGAACTGGCTGTTGAGTGTCCCCAACGCTTGGGTGGGTTGAAGGGTCGTGAATCGGACGGGACTTGATCGATCGGTTTCGGCGAGATCGAAGCTCTCCAGAATCGGAGTGATCAATGATCGCTTGGCAAAGATGTAGATGCTGCGGCGAGCCTGCTCCTCCTCGGAAGAGTGGCCCCAGCCATTTCCGGGAATCGATTGTCCGGCCAGCACTTCCTTCGGAATGTCGACGTAGACGCCGGGTCCATACATCTTCGGATTGAGCGTCCCGGTGATCACCAGAAAACTATCCCGGATTTCCTCGGCGGTTAGCCGTCGCATGTTGAAGCGCCAGACCAGGTCGTTGGCCGGATCCACCCGCAACGCCTCGGGCTGACCCCGCGAGGACATTTGATACGCGGCGGACGTCATGATCAGACGGTGCATGGATTTCATGCGCCAGCCGCTTTGGATAAATGCACTCGCGAGCCAATCGAGCAACTGGGGATGGGTGGGCTTGTCTCCTTGGAAGCCGAAATTGTTGGGGGACGTTACGATCCCGCGGCCGAAATGATGTTGCCAGATTCGATTCGCCATCACCCGAGCCGTCAGCGGATTATCACGGGAAGCGATCCAATTGGCGAGGACGGTGCGGCGCCCCGTGCTCTTTGCGTTTTTTCCTGGCGGCGGAATGACAGGATCAAGTCCGCCCAGGACCTGAAGGAAACCCGGCTCGACCCGGTCGGCTTTGAGATTCGGATTCCCGCGCAAGAGGATGAACGTCTCCGGCGCGCTCGTGCCCGCTTCGGTTACAGCCAGCGCCTTTTCGACCGGCAGCGATTGTTTCTGGAGGGTTTCCAGACTCTTCTTTGCTTCCGCATACGTCGCGAACGTATCGGGGCCCAGTGCCCGACGGGCCTCGTCTTCGGTGGGCTTCGTCTTTGCATCGCTCGAAGCGGTCCCGTTCGCGGATTCTCGCGCCAGTTCCTGTCGGATCCGGATTTCGAACTCTTTCACGCGCCCCGCCGCGTCCGCGCGCTGGCGGTTCAGTTCGTTGATTCGATCGCGGTGCGATTCCCGTTCAGCAGGGGAATTGAACAATTCGAGTTCGTCGGTAGGACCTCCGTTCTTGTAAGGATTGATGTTATTGAAAAAGCCCAGCAGGCGGTAGTAGTCGCTCTGGGGAATGGGATCGAGCTTGTGGTTGTGGCAGCGAGCGCAATCGATGGTCAGGCCGAGAAAGACCTGGCCCGTGGTGGTGACCAGGTCGTCGAGGGCATCGAGACGCGCCAGTTCCCGGTCGGCGGGTTCATCATCCCAGACCCCGAGACGATAGTAGCCCGTGGCGGTGATGGCGTCGGGGCTTGGGTCGGGAAACTCATCGCCCGCCAGTTGCTCGCGCAGGAAACGGTCGTAGGGTTTGTCCGCATTAAAGGATCGGATGACGTAATCGCGATAGCGCCAAGCGTGTGGTTTGGCGCCATCCCGTTCATAGCTGTTGCTCTCGGCGAATCGTACGAGGTCCAGCCAGTGACGTCCCCACTTCTCTCCGTAATGGGGAGAGTCGAGCAGACGGTCGATCAGCTTTTCCCAGGCGTTGGGTGAGGCATCGGCATCGAAGTCCTCGACTTCCCGGGGGCTGGGGGGAAGCCCGGTGAGATCGTAGCAGGCCCGACGGATCCGTTCCCGCTTGCTGGCGATCGGATTTGGCCGGAGTCCCTGCGCCTTCAGCCGGGCCTGCAAGAATGCGTCGATGGGATGCGCGGCGTCGGTCGGAACGGAGGGTGATTGGACGGGCAGGAAAGACCAGTGGGACCGGTCTTTGTCCGAAAGTGTGAACCCTTTTCCAGAGGCGGCGGCAGGATTCTTGGAAATCTCAGTTCTGTCCGCTGCCGATTGGGCGAAACCCCGATGGGTTGCGAGCAAGCCCGACAGCAAGAGAAGCGACAGCGTCGTGCCGCGAGCGTGAGGGACGCTCCGGAGGTAACGCCGCACCTTCTGCGGGAGGGAGAGCGAATCGGTCATCGGCTTGGTCGTGCCTCGCACTTCACAGTGAACTACTTCTTCCCCACCACCATCTGAACCGGCATCGAGTTGCCGAAGTTTTTGAAATCTTTGAAGGTCCAGACCACTTTCTTGTCCTGGGTAATTTCGATGAACTGGGGATTTTCCGGGCCGGCGTGGCAGTTTCCCACGAGCGTATTTCCGTTGGGGAGCCGTTCCACCCGGGTCACCCAGGCGAGCGTGATTCCCGGAAGATCATTCTGTTCCACTTTCCAGACAATTTCCTTCTCGGGAGTCACTTCCAACACACAATGGCCATTGCCGCCTCCGATAAGGGTATTTCCGTTCGGGAGACGGGTGGCGCTGAACACGGAGTTTCCGAATGCTTCGGGGCCATGACCGCCCTTGCGTTCCTTGCCGAACAGGGGCACTTCGAATTCCCAGACCACGCGGCCGGTCTTGTCATATTCGCGGACGGCACCATCGCTCTCATGCGCTACCAGGTAGTGGCCGTTGCCGAGCTTTCGCACCAGGCGGGTGTCGCTATGCGGATTGGGATGGTTGACCTTGAGTTTGATCTCGTGACGAATCTTTCCGTTCGGGTCCACCTCGATTATTCGGCCGGGGCCTGACTCGGCGATCAGGGTCCACCCGTTGTCAAGTCGTTGAAACGCGTGCACCTCAACGCGACGACCCTCGTTTCCGTTCATTTTGCCCGAGTCATATTCCCAAACGGTCTTTTTGTCGGGCGAAACTTCGACCACCTTTTGCCAGCCCTGCTGGGTGAGGATATTCCCGTTGGAGAGGATCCAGGCGTCGTGGATGGCGGTGACCGGAAGCTCCCATTCCAGAGATCCGTCGGCGGCGACAATCGCCAGTCGGTGGGTGGAATCATCGCCGGCCAACAACCGGCGGGGCGTGCCGGTCTGTTCGGCTCTCACGAAGAGCGGGCCGACGACGAGGGCGGTGCCGAGGAGAAGGCGCGGAATCGATCTGTGCATGAGGGGTGTATAACGACTCTGGGGTAGGGACTGCAATTCCAGAGAAGACTTAAACTTGCCAACCCCGGCGCGAGCCGCATTCTTCGCCGCCCATGTTCGATCTGGGCTCGCTGAATCCGGAGCAACGGCAGGCGGTGGTCACCCACCGCGGTCCGGTGCTGATCCTTGCGGGTGCGGGCACCGGCAAAACCCGGACCCTGACGTGCCGGGTCGCACAGATGGTCCGCCAAGGCATTGCTCCGGGTAGCATTCTTGCGGTTACATTCACAAACAAAGCCGCCCGGGAAATGCAGGAACGAGTTCGGCAGATGCTACCCGGCGAAAGCCGCCAGCGGAGCCGGGACCGATCCGAGGAAAAAAAATTAGATCGTCCCACGGTCTGCACGTTCCACTCCCTCTGCGTTCGAATCCTCCGGCAGCACATAGAAAAACTAGGCTGGAAAAGGAATTTTGTCATTTACGACGCCGCCGACCAGCTCGGGGCGGTCAAAAAGATCCTGAGCGGGATATCGGCTCGGGGCGAAAAGACCGACCCGGGTGCCGTTCTCGCCTTATTGAGCAAGTTCAAGAATAGCGGGCCCGACGCGAAGATATTTGGGGACGAAAACATTCGAGCTCTGGCGGAGCATGTTAAGTCCCGCTACGAAACGGCATTGCACGCCGCCAATGCGGTCGATTTCGACGACCTCATTTTGCTGACGATGCGGTTGTTCCAAGAGCATCCAGACGCGTTGGCCCTCTGCCGCGACCGCTGGCGTTTTGTGATGGTGGATGAGTACCAGGATACAAATTCCAGCCAGTTCGCCGTGGTGCATGCCCTGACCCAGGAGTCACGCAACCTCTGCGTGGTGGGGGATGACGACCAGTCGATCTACGGGTGGCGCGGTGCGGAAATCGCTAACATTCTGGATCTCGAAAAACATTTCCCCGAAGTCCGGATCGTTCGGCTGGAACAGAATTACCGTTCGACCAACATCATTTTGAAGGCGGCAAACGGGGTCATCCAGAACAACACGCGCCGTCGTGGAAAAACCTTGTGGTCGGCCAAAGGGGACGGCGAACGGATCGTGCTCCATACATTTTCCAGCGACGAGGAGGAGGCTCGAACCGTGGTGGAAAACATTGAGTACGACCGCAATGTCCACCGGATCGGGTGGGCGGCGCAGGCGGTGCTTTTCCGCACCAATCTCCAGGCACGTCCGTTGGAAACCGAACTACGCAAGGCTCGGGTGCGCTATCGCCTGATTGGTGGCCAAAGCTTCTTTGACCGTCGGGAAATTCGGGATTTTCTCGCGTACCTGAAGACCTTTGTTAACCCGCACGACGACATTGCCCTGTTGCGGATCGCGAACACGCCGGCCCGAGGGTTGAGTGACGTCACCCTCGAGCGCCTGCTCGCTGTCAGCTCGGAGCGCAATGCCAGTGTCTTCACGGTGATGCGGCACACGGATGTTTTGGATAATTTCCGGTCGAACACCCGGGAGGCGATCACCGCATTCGTCCGGTTTATTGAGGAAGTGCGTGCGCCTCTCGAACTTCCGACGGCATTTTCCCTGGTGGATTGGGCGGACGAATGGCTGAAGTGCATCGGCTACCTGGACGAATTACGGCGAACGGAGAAGGATCCTGAGGTGGCTGAAAACCGGGTCCGTAATCTCTGCGAATTGCTCGCCACACTGAACGGGGATCCGATTCAACGAAAACCGGCGACCCCGCCCAATTCGACCCTCCCGGATTTAGCCCGCCCCAATGCGCCGGGTCTGAAGTTGCCGGTGGTTCCGCGTTCGGTGGCCTACGAGGGTTCACCGATGGAACGAATGAACGAATTTCTCGAGGACCTCACGCTCGATCAGGAGCGGGAAGAGGAGAAAGAAAACGAGGGCGAAGTAGTGACCCTCATCACCATGCACGCCGCGAAGGGGCTCGAATTTCCACGGGTTCACATCGTCGGTGTCGAGGATGGGTTGTTGCCGCATTCGCGCTCAAAGTTGGAGGGGACGGTCGACGAGGAACGACGATTGTTTTACGTCGCCATTACCCGGGCTCAGGAAACGTTACGCATCAGTCATTGTGAATCCCGTCGGAAATACGGCCAATTAATGCCGTGTCACCCCTCGGCGTTCCTCAAGGAATTGCCGGCCGACTGTGTGCAGCATGCCAACGCGGCGGATGCGATTCCGGTCGAAGTGAAGCGTGGACCCGATTTTTTCGCCCTCATGCGCGCGGCGACCGAGTGAGGCGAAGCCCAGATGGATCGGTCAGATTGGTTGGGTACCTTTGCAGTCAGGGTATTTGGTGCAGCCCCAGAACTGGCTGCCGGCGTTCTTGCCGGTCTTGGCGGTGCGGAGGGCCATCTGGGAACCGCATTGAGGGCATTTGGGAATGGGATCGGTCTGATCTGGCGGATCGGACGGATCGGGGTGGTCTTGCTTTCGCCGATGGAACGGCGGGCCTCGTCCGAGATGACGAGGTCGAAGTCCGTCGGGGAAAAGAGCTGCTGGTATTTGTTGTTGAAGAGGAGCGATTGGACGGTGGTGACCACAATCTCCGCATGACGCCAGGCATCACGATTCTCTTTGTAAATGACGCTTTTGTAGTCGTTCGCGAGTTACACCCGGGGCTCCCAACCGCGGCGGTACTCGCGAGATTGAAGTTCTTTCATCGCCCGGGTGGGCTGGAGGATGACTCCCGTCGCGGGGTCGGTTTGCAGCGAGGTATGGGTGCGGTACGCAATGTTTCCCAGGTGACAAAGCCGGGTGCTAATCTGTCCCTCGGCAATTTCCGAGTTCAGCGGGACACCGAGGCGAATGGCGTCGGCGAAGTTGGTGAAATGGGGGAGGTCGCTGGATCGGCCCTTGATCGAGAGGCGCTCGGCACCTTTTAAATCGGTGATTCGATAGCTGGCTCCGCTGTCGATTTCGAGCATCCCACCGTCACCATAAAAGGAAACGAACGGGTGTTTTTCCTGCGGTCTGGGCACGCAGCTCGAACAGTCCCAGCTTGCGCCGCAGTGTCCGAAATCATAGGTGGCCACCCCGGTATCGGGGGATTCCTGATCATCCTGGAAGTGATACCGGCCGCCGGTATAAGTGATACGTCTTGGAAAGCGAACGCCGAGTCCCCATCGGGCCACATCGAGAGCGTGAATTCCGTTGTTGGCCATTTCGCCGCCGCCCCAATGCCAGCGCCAATGCCAGTTGTAGTGAACCAAGTTGTCGAGATAGGGCCGGGGAGCAATCGGACCCTGCCACAGATCGTAGTCCAGCCACTCGGGAATCGGGGCCGGCTTGCCACGTCCGATGCCAGCACGGGCGGCGTCGTACCAGGATCGCGCGAAGCGGACTGGTCCGATCTCCCCACTGTGCAGGCGGGCGATTGCCTCGATCACCTCGGGCCGGCTCCGACGTTGGTTTCCCATCTGAACCTGGCGCTTGTGCTTGCGGGCGGCGGCCACCATCAGGTCCGCCTCGTGAATGTTGTGGCTGCCTGGCTTTTCCACGTAGACGTGTTTTCCAGCGCTGCACGCCAGGATGGTGGCGGGCGCATGCCAGAAGTTGGGAGTGGCGATCGAGACGGCATCCACACTGGCGTCTTCGAGAATCCGGCGGAAGTCGCGAACCCCCTTGGGATCGTAGCCGGCACGATCGTGAAGGGTCCGGACAGCCGTGGCGATTCGCCGTTCATCGACGTCGCAGACGTGGGTAATCTCGACATTCGGAACTTTTAAGAATGTGGCAATGTGATCCAGTCCGCGACCGAGGCCAATGACGCCGACTCGGAGTCGGCCAGCGGGCGAATCGGCGGCCAGCAATGCGGGTGCGCGCCCGGCGGCCAGCAATCCGGTGATGCAGCCGGTGGCCTGCAGGAAGGACCGACGGGAACGGGGGGGCGGGCCGAGTTGGATTTTCATCGTCTACCTGTCTATAAGATTGAGGGAAAGAGCCGGTAATCTAGATAACAAACGCCGGCTGTCGGGCGAAGATTTCGTCCTTCGCGCCGGTCCGCAGGTAATTCGGAGTCTGCGTCGGGGGCATGGTGGCCGCAATCTCGTTCCGCAACACCTTGTAGCTGTCGCTGAATTTTCCTTTCCGCCACACTTTTCGAAGCTTTTCCGTGAACAACCCGTTGCGCTGGCCGTCGAGTGACAGTTGGTTGTCCTGGCAGCCCGAGATGAGGATGACACTCGCCCGGACCGGAATGGCATCCCCGAGGGGGAGTGCCTTTTGAATCTGTTCAAACTCGGCTCGATTCTGTTTCCAGACCCTACGGCTGACAGCCTCCGGGATGGCGCGGAAGCGGATGCCGGCGGGAAGTCCCGCCATCCCGGCGATCCCTTGATAGATCGGGATGGACCGGGTGACTGTGCCGCTATGGCAGCTGTCGGACAGAACGATGATTCGAACTCCGGCAGCAAATGTTGCGAACTGCGCATGGAGTTCGTCGTCGAAGAACTCTCGGTCGTACAAAACCCACGTCTCATCCTTCGCATCGGGTTCATCTCCATTCGTGTCGGGCTGTTGGCCGCCATGACCCGAGTAGCTGAGGAAAAAAATGTCTCCCTTCTTGAGCCGGGCTGCGGCGGCCGAGAATTCGGACGCCAGCGCTTTGCTGTTGGCCTCGGCGGAGAGCAGCAGCCGGCTGGTGAACCCCCTGCTGTCGGCCAATTTCCGCATGTCGGTGGCATCGGAATGACAGGCAGTGAGGGCTCCATCCCAGCCCCCATAGCGCTTCGGATCGACGTGATTCAAACCGAGGTGGAGGGAGAGTCCTTGGGCCATGGGGGGATGATGGGTTATCGAGTTAGGAGTTGGTTCTGAGAAAGCCAGATACGCGGGTCAAAGGCACGCCAAAAATGGGTAGTGTCGCTCGCAGGGGGGATTCTGGAACCGATTTCCGACCGCGGGTTTCCGCGTTTGCCCGTTGATCCCGGTGGCATCCGGGTCCATTTTCCAAGGTCATGTTGCAACGCACTCCGCTGTTCGGCGCCCATCAGCGACTTGGGGGCCGCTTGATTGAATTCGGTGGCTGGGAAATGCCGGTGCAGTACTCCACCATCGTTGACGAACATCTTTGCGTCCGCCGTGCCGCCGGGATTTTTGATATTTGCCACATGGGCGAATTCTTCTTTGAAGGACCGGCCGCCGCCGCCTTTCTGAATGTCACGCTGACGAACGACATCCGCAAGCTGGCGATCGGTCTGGGACAATATTCGCAGTTGTGCAATGAGCGGGGCGGGACGGTGGATGACCTATACGTCTACCGCCTGGGTTCGGATCAATTTCTCCTGATCGTCAATGCATCGCGGATTGACGCGGACGTGGCCTGGCTTTCCACGCGGCTGGCGGCCTTTCCGCAGTCGGCCGGAGTGCGCTTCGAGAATGCGTCAGTGGCGCTGGGGGCTTTGGCTCTCCAGGGGCCGCGGGTGGTGGAGTTCGTGGGTCAATTGCTGGTGGGGAGTTCGCAGGACGGGACCCGGGGAGTGCCGGCGACCGGGCTGCAAAAGAATCAGATCGGAGCGTGGAGTTTCTCGGGAGCTACCGTGTGGGCGGCCCGCACGGGTTACACCGGCGAAGATGGATTTGAACTCATCGCCCCGGCGGCGGTGGTCGAGGAAATCTGGAACCGTTCTCTGGCGGTGGGCCATATTGGATGCTTACAACCGTGTGGATTGGGTGCCCGCGACACGTTGCGCACCGAGGTTTGTTACCCTCTGTACGGTCACGAACTGGACGAAAATACATCGCCGTTGGAGGCGGGGCTCGGGGTATTCGTTTCCTTGGACAAAGGGGATTTTTTTGGCCGCAAGTTTCTCGCCGAGCAAAAGGCCAACGGTGTACGACGAAAATGCGTTGCGTTCCGAATGACCGACAAATCGCCTCCTCCGCGACCGGGGTACCCAATCCATTCCGCGGGCAAAGCCGTCGGCACCGTCGTGAGTGGAACGCAAAGTCCGTCTCTCCAGGTTGGTATTGGGATGGGCTACGTGCCGCCGGACCTCGCGGAGCCCGGCACTCGTTTGGAGATTGAGATCCGCGGGCGGACCTTTACCGCCGAGATTGTGCGCAAACCGATCTATCGCCGGCCGGTTTGAAGGTTCCTGCAGGGACGACGAATTGTTAACCCGCATTTTGGTCAACTCGCAGTATCCGGCGCCGCGGCTTCCTGCTTCAATCCGGTTCGGCATGTTTCAAGATCTCGGCGAAATTCTGCTACTTTTTTGTGCGACGCTTCGGTCGCTGCCCCGCGCCTGGCGGGAGCGCCGCAAGGTGTTTGAGCAAATGTTCGAAATTGGCAATGCCAGCCTGCTCATGGCCTGCATTCTGTCCGTGTTCATCGGGGGCGTCTTGTCGCTGCAGACCGGTCCGGTTTTGGTTCAACGCGGTTTGGGATCATCTCTGGGCGGGCTCGTGGGCTTGGCGATGTGCAAGGAGTTGGCTCCGGTGATGATGTCCATTCTGATTGCTGGGCGGATCGGGTCGGCGATGGCGGCGGAGCTGGGATCCATGAAGGTGTACCAGGAGATCGACGCGCTCCACACGATGAATCTCAACCCCGTCCACTACCTCGTGCTGCCAAGGGTGCTGGCAATCACGCTGGCTCTTCCGTGCCTGGTGATTTTTTCAAATCTGGTCGGCTGGTTCGGCGGAGCGTTGGTCGCCGCCGGCAATCCGGAGGTGGGGGTGCCGTTTTCCGCGTTTTTTGGAAACCTGCGGGACGTTGTCCGGCCCTGGGACATTACCCACGGACTATTGAAGTCGGTGTTGTTCGCCCTCGTGACGGGTGTGGTCGCGTGTCACCAGGGATTGACCACGGTGGGCGGGCCGCGCGGCATCGGGCGCAGCGTGACGAAGGCCGTGGTGAACGCTCTCGTGCTGATCCTGATCTTGGATTACATCCTGACGCGTCTGCTGCTGCCGTTCGATCGCTGACGGCCGTCGGTTTTGGGGAGCCTGTCGTTGTCCGCAGCCGAAGCCCTCGTCAAGGGCTGGCCACTTTGAGGTGCGCTGCCTGATCGTCGGCCCATTTCCTCTGCGGCGGCAGCAAGTGTTGCGGATCGAGCAGGTGGTACGCCGCCAGGGCCTCGGTGGAGCGGTTGCGTTGGAGGTGAACTTCCAACCAGCCGAGATTTACCATCGTCATGACAAGGGGAGTGAGGCCCTCGCGCGGCAATGTCCCGAGGAGCTGCTCCCCTTCGTCGACGCGACGGTTTTGGAGCAGTGCCATGGCGTGGTTCAAGATCATTTCGGGATCGCGAGGAGCTGCGCTGAGGCATTTGAGGGTTAATTGAACGGCTTGACCCGGTCGCTCCCGAAGAATGAGGAGCGACGCGGCCAGATTGTTGATGGCAACGAGGTGATTCGGGGCAATCTGCCAGGCTTTCTCGGCCGCCTGAAGCATCGCGGCGGCGTCGCGGGCTAGAAAGGCGGATTGGAACACCTGCCGCCAGTATTCAAGCTTCCCGCCAAATGTGCTCTCCAGACTTTCCAATAGCTTCCGGGCGGGTTTGGGTCGGCCGAGTTGGTTGAGACCGGTCGCGGTTTGATAACTCAGCGCCGGGTTCGAGAACGGAACCTCCGAAATCTGCTGGAAGGCTTTTTCCGCCGCCTCGGGGCGCCCCTGATGGACCGCGCAAACTCCCTCCAAATAAAAGGTGTAACCGGCTGTCTGATCATGCAAAGGCGTGATTCGTCGAAGATTGACAGCGAGAGAGCGTAGATCATCCCACCGCTGCAAACGGATTAACAAGTCCGCGCTGCCTGACCAAAGCTCCGCGGCGCTGGGGAAAAGAAGGCGATGCCGCTCCAGCAGGCGGAGGGCATCGTCGTGCAACCCGAGCGTCACGAGGGCCCCTGCTTCGAGCAAGGAGTCCGCCGGTAGATTGGGGGGTAGATTGAATTCTTTGAACAACGTGCGGGCTTCCTCCTTTCGGCCGGCACGGGCCAGAGAATCCCAATAGCGAGCATGGTCGGCGACCCGGTCGCTTCCTCCAGTCTGCAGCGCCCGCAGGGATCGAGCGTACAGATCCAATTGCGCGAGTTGGTGGCTGACGGCCAGTCCGAGGCGGTGCGCTATCATGGCGGTCTTGGGATCCGTCATTCCAGCGTCCAAGACTCGCTGCCCGGCACCGGCGGTCGCCGATGGACCCCACCCGGCCTGCCAGGCGGCCTGGTACAACCCGAGCTCCGGATCGTTGGTGAGGGAGGAATTCTTGGCCAGTAAGCCAGCGAATTGCTCCATTTCATTTTGCTGAAATAGGGCGGGCAAGAGCAGGCGGATCTGAGGATCGGTGATCCGCTCCGAGTATGGGCCGAGCAATCCGACGACGTATTCATCCAGTCGAAAGTGGGCGAATACTTCGCTCGCGAGCGTCAGATCCGCGGCATTGGTCTGGGTCAGTCGCAGGAGCCAAAAAGCCTGGGCGCGAGCCAGGTTTTGTTGATCCCAGGGTATGGGTTCCCAATCGCGGAGCGTTCGCAGCAGGTCCCGCGATGACTCGGGGTTCGCGGGATTGTTGCCGAAGGCCATTTTCAAGGCGGCAATCGCTTCCGGCAATTCGTGTTTCGTCACGTGTTTTTCCGCCGCCCGGCGGAGCGACCAAACCTGCGCCAGATCCAACCCGCTCACCTTGACCTCGGGTTTAAAATCCGGGGGAGATGTTTTCCAGATCTTGAAAACAGACAAGGGGACCGCTACTGCCAGCAGGAGGAGCAGCGCCATGGCCTTGCGAAAAGTCTTCTCAAACACCAGCAGGCGAAGGAAGGGGGAGTTTTCCACAAACTCGGGAAGTGGATTCTCCGCCGGAGGCACTTCCGATTCGTCTTCGTGATCTCGCCGCATTGGACCGTCAATTTAACCCGAAGAACGGTTCGAGCGGTATCAAGAACTGATATTAGGAGGTGTCACTTGTAACCATCCCGCCGGTTCGGAGCTCGAAAGAATCACCTCCCCACAAACCGCCGGAAGTAGGCAAAAGCCGCCCGCCGGGAGAAGGGTCTCGACTCCGCCGGACCCGATCGACAGTTTCCCACGGGTGACCGCCAGCAAGTGTGGCTGCCCTCGTGTCGAGAGCCGACGTGATAATCCGGGCTCCCCTTCGTGATGGTCCACATCGAAAATTTTGTCCCGCACGAGAGGACGCCTTCGGCCGCCGGAAATCGCCTCGTAATCGGATCGAACGAGATCGGGTTCCCAATCCGCGAAGTCGATGGCGGCAAACGCCTGGTCGAGATGCAGGTCCCGCGGTCGGCCATCTAAACCTTTTCGGTTCCAATCGAAGACTCGGTAGGTCGTGTCGGAGTTTTGCTGAATCTCAAAAATCACCTGTCCGGCCCCGATGGCATGCACGCGCCCACTGGGGACAAACATGACATCACCCGCTTGGACGTAGTGATAATGAAAGCACTTTGCAACCGTGCCGTCGCGGGTTTGCTGTTCAAATTGCTCGCGGGTAATTCCCCGTCGCAGGCCGACGTACATCCGAGCATTCGGGTCGGCCTCGGCCACGTACCACATTTCCGTCTTGGGGTCGCCTCCTCGCTCTCGGGCCAACGCCGCCGGGGGATGTACTTGCAGGGAGAGATCCTCCCGCGCATCCAGGATTTTGCACAACCAGGGAAACCGCTCCCCTGGGGCCACCGGACGGCCGAGCAGTTCCGCGCCGTAGTGACTCATCAACCACGACAGGTCGCGACCCGCAAAAGGACCCTCGGCGACGACACTCACGCCTTCCGGACGATCGGTGATCTCCCACGACTCTCCAATCAACAAATCCGTCGGGAGCTCCTTGCCAAACACTTCGGCAAGTCGGCGTCCGCCCCAGATGCGTTCCTTGAAGAGGGGGCGAAAAGTCAGCGGCGGCAGCATGAAATCGATGCGCACCTTTAGGCAGCCGACAGGGGTTCGTGAACTCGCCCAAACGCACGGAATTTTTCGTATCGTAACCGTTGTCGATCGGCGACGGACCATGCGCGGATTTCGGCAAGGTGGTGGCGTAAACTCTTTTGCAGCATTACCGAGGCCCCTGCCGGGTCCGTGTGAGCTCCGCCGATAGGTTCCGGGACGACGTCGTCGACGAGTCCGAGTTCTAGCAGATCTCGGGCGGTGATTCGGAGGGCCGCGGCGGCTTTGGAGGCGGCGGCGCGATCTTTCCACAGAATCGAGGCGCACCCTTCCGGACTGATCACCGAGTAGTAGGCGTTCTCCAATACGAGCACTCGGTCGGCCACGCCAATACCGAGAGCGCCTCCCGAGCCCCCCTCGCCGATGACCGCCGCAATCGTCGGCACCTCCAGCAACATCATCTCCCGCAGATTGACCGCGATGGCTTCTCCGATATGGCGTTCCTCCGCGCCAATCCCGGGATAGGCACCGGCCGTGTCGATCAGAGTAATAATTGGAATCCCAAACTTGTCGGCAAGTTTCATCAGGCGGAGTGCCTTTCGGTAGCCTTCCGGATGGGCGGAGCCAAAATTGCGCAGGATGTTTTCCTTGGTATCTCGACCTTTTTGTGTGCCCAGCACCATGACGCGATTGCCGCCGAGCCGGGCGAAGCCGCCGACGACCGCGCGGTCGTCGGCGAAGTGTCGGTCACCGTGCAGCTCCGAAAAATCGGTGAACACCGATCGCAGGTAATCGAGGGTGTACGGGCGTTTTGGGTGGCGGGCCAGTTGGACCCGTTGCCAAGGACTGAGGCTGGAGAAAACCTGCCGCTTCGTTTCGTGCAGCTTCCGTTCAATCAGACGGATCTCCTCCTCGAAACTGATTCCGAGGGAATGCATTTCCGGGTGTGCCCTGAGGTCGTCGAGCTTCCGCTGGAGCTCGACGATGGGTTTCTCGAAGTCGAGATGGTGCTTCATCACTTTTGGCCGACGCCGGCAAACGTAGGGTCCGGCTCGCGGCGAGGCAACGGGCGAATTTGCGCGCCAAGCGACGAAGCGAACCGTGTCTCCGGAAGTTGTTGGAGACGGTAGCGGACGCCGCGCTGCGGCGTCCCCGCGCCGTTCCGGCGCATCACGAACCGCGCAGCGGCCCTGTCCGCCGGCTGGACGGAGGCGGGGTTGTCGCAGCGCGACAACCCTCTGCCGACATCATCGGGATGCGTGCGCGAAGCGAAGGCCTCGCCGGCGTGCTTGACTCCCGGGCTGCTCTTCGGACACTTCCGGCGTGTCCACACCGACTCAGTTTCCGAATGTGACCGCCGTGGCAAAGGCCAATGTGTACTTCGACGGCAAGGTTGTCTCGCATTCCATTATCCTTCCGGACGGGACCAAAAAGACGCTCGGGTTAATTTACCCGGGTTCCTTCCATTTCGGCACCGACAAGGCTGAGCGCATGGAAATCGTCGCCGGCGAATGCCGGGTGAAGCCGGATGGCTCGACGGGTGTGAAAACACAGGGTGCCGGCTCCCACTTTGATGTTCCGGCGAAATCCGGCTTTGACATCGAAGTTACAACGGGTATATGCGAATACATCTGTACTTTCATCGGCTGATTTCCCCGATCCAACAGCTCCGCTTTTCGGATACCTCGTTCACCTTCACGAAAAAAATTGTCATGATACTGCTCGCTCGCCGCACCCTTCTCGCGACCGCCGTAACCGTAATTGTCAACGTGGCGCTCCACGCTGCCGACAAGTCCTACACATTTGGGCTGGTGGCCAAGTCGCAGGGGAATGCCGTCTTTCAAGTCGCGCGGGTGGGGGCGGAAGCAGCCGCCCGTGAACTGGGAATCAAGCATGGGCTGAAGATTCGGATTGATTGGCGGACCCCGAACGACGAAGACGCACAGAAGCAGGCGGAAGCGGTTGAGCAGTTGGTTCTTGCGGGGGCTGACGGAATTGCCATTTCCTGTTCCGACGCCAACAAGGTTACGGACGCGATCAACAGCGCGGTGAAGAATGGGGTACCCGTGGCAACGTTTGATTCCGATGCCCCGGCGTCCAAGAGATTTGTGACCTATGGGGTCGACGACGAGCAATGCGGGGAGCGAGTCATGAGTGAGCTGGCGCAGGTGATGGGCGGCAAGGGAGTGGTGGCCATCCTCGCCGGGAATCAAAACGCCCCAAACCTTCAGAAGCGTGCGGCCGGGGTCCGCAAGGAAGCTCGCAAGCATCCCGGAATCCAAATCCGGGACATCTATTATCATCGAGAGACGCCGCAGGACGCTGCGGCTCGGGTCGAGCAGGTGATGCAGTCGAATCCGGATATCACGGGTTGGGCGATGATTGGTGGCTGGCCATTGTTTACGGAGAATGCCCTCAAATGGCCGCCCGGCTCCGTGAAATGTATTTCCGTCGATGCCCTTCCGGCCCAGTTGAGCTATGTCCGAAGCGGCCATGTGCAGATGCTGCTAGCGCAGCAGTGCTACCAATGGGGTTATCATTCGGTGGAACTACTGCTGAACAAGGTTCACTTTAAGAAAACTCCCGCGATGGTCCGGGACGTCAGCCCGTTGGAAGCGGTCGATAAATCGAATGTCGATGCCTACGCAAAGAACTGGGAGAAGTGGTTGCCGAAATAGGAAATGCGGCTTTTGGATTGTTCATCCTTCCTGGTTCCACCCTCGTTTGAAAACTATTGGTTGCACGGAGAGTGCCTAACGATTATGGCTATTCCTCGCTTAAGTATGGCTACAAAATCAAACCTAATTCGTTTTGCTGCACTCGCTGCCAGGGCAGTTTCAAGATTTTGACTTTAAGGAGGCAGGTGAAACAAAAGACGATGTAAAACTGGACAAAACTCGCTGACTTTATTTAACTGCCGGCATGGCCGAGCCTTTTACGCTACCCGAGCACGAGCAACAAACGCTTTTGGAT
>CAMAUY010000076.1 GCA_945861565.1 Akkermansia muciniphila | reverse complement strand
ATGGCTTCAAGAAGCCATGCGCTTACTTTCAAGCGTGGCCATTGTGAAAAATCAGCCGAGTTCTCAATATCCCGCCTGCCTATTGTTCTTCCGCGGGTCCATCCTTCAACCAATCCGGCCAATCCACTTTTCTTGAAACTGCCCTGCGGGATTGGGCGCCAGCCGCATTTGAGGTGGACTAATCAGGAAGTCGCGGGTAGTAGCTCGAAGAGGTGGAATTACAATCTAAAGAAGTTCAAGGACAATCGAATGAAAACCAAGCCGCTTAACAATCAAGGTTCAAATGGATTCACATTGATCGAACTTTTGGTCGTCATCGCGATCATTGCCATTCTGGCGGGCATGCTCCTGCCCGCCCTCGGCAAAGCCAAAACCAAGGCCCAGGGGATCCAGTGCATGAGCAACACCCGGCAGTTGGGGCTGGCCTGGCGGTTATACACCGACGATTTCGGAGGCGTGCTCGTGCCTAATATGGGGATTGTGGGCACGCCTGTTAATAGCTGGGTGGCCGGGGTGCTTGGAATTGGCGGATATGTTGCCGACGATACCAATACAATTCCGATCACCACCGCCTTGCTTTGGAAATATTCCCAAAGCCTCGGCATTTACAAGTGCCCCGCCGACAGGAGCAGGAGCCTCCGAGGCGGCCAATGGTACCCGCGGGTTCGGACCGTTGCCATGAACGGTTATATGAGTAGCTACGTCGGATCGCCAGACAGTTATGGTTGCACTCCTGGCTATACTATCTTTCACAAAATGGCCGATATCGATATCCAACCACCCGCCCAGGCCTGGGTGTTTGTGGACGAACGCGAGGATAGCCTGGACGACGGGTTCTTCGCGACGGAAATGGCGCAGTCTCTTTGGTCCAACTGGCCCGCCAGTTACCACAATGGAGCGTGCGGCTTTGCCTTTGCCGACGGTCATAGCGAAATTAAAAAATGGATCGATCCGCGCACCAAACCTGCGATCAAAACAGGAGGGCGTTTGGAGATGATCGTTTCATCACCGGGAAACTTGGATTTGCAATGGCTCCAGGAAAGAACTTCCAGAAAGCGGTAATTTTCAACGGAACGATCGACTTTTTGGAAATTCAACCCGATCGGGAATGAGAAACGAGTGCGGCTTAGCTCTTGTTCCATCTCTGCAAGAGAGCCATTCTTCACGACGTTGTGACGCGGCCCATCCCCAATGGTCGAAGCTGGCCTTCCGCAGCCCTCGTTCGGTGGGCCGTATCGTGCGTCGCGGCGACGGTCTCGCTCGCGGCCTCGTCGGCTTCGACTCCGATTCCAGAGCCGGTGAAATCCGCGGTCGATCAGTATTGCCTCGATTGCCACGACGGTGAGACGAAGCAGGGCAAGTTCGATCTCGGGGCGATCCTCCAGGACGCGATCCTCCAGGACGATTTGCAGGCGCATTCCGCCGAATGGGAACGCGTGGTCCGCAAACTCGCGGCGCGCCAGATGCCGCCTATCGGCAAGGACCGGCCGTCGGAGAAGGACTTCGAGAGTCTCGTGGCGTCGCTCGGTTCGTCGCTCGATCAAGCGGCGGCGAAGAACCCGAACCCCGGCCGCACGGACACGTTTCGCCGGCTCAACCGAACGGAATATCAGAACGCGATCCGCGATCTGCTCGGCCTCGAGATCGACGCGGCGGCATTGCTGCCGAAAGACGACGCGAGCCACGGCTTCGACAACGTGACCGTCGGCGACCTCTCGCCGGCGCTGCTGAACCGCTACATCTCTGCAGCCGAAAAGATCAGCCGCCTCGCCGTGGGCGCGCCGATGAACAAACCGAACGGCGACACCTTTCGCCTCAAACCGGACCGCACGCAGGAGGAGCACGTTGAAGGCCTCCCGCTTGGCACGCGCGGGGGAACGTTGATCCGCTACACGTTTCCCCGGGATGGCGAGTATGAGGTCCAGATCCGCCTGACGCGCGACCGCAACGAAGTGGTCGAAGGCTTGCGCGAAACTCATGAACTCGAAGTCCTGCTGGACCGTGCGACGGTCGCGCAATTCGAGGTGGCGCCACCGAAGGGCGGCCGGGACTTCGAAAAGGTGGACGCCCATCTAAAGGCCCGCATGTCCGTGAAGGCCGGTGCCCATGACGTCGGGGTGACGTTCCTCAAGAATCCGTCTTCGCTGGTTGAAACCAAACGCGAGCCCTACCAGGCGCGCTACAACATGCACCGGCATCCGCGGCTCTCGCCTGCGATCTACCAGATCTCCATCACCGGTCCGTACCAGTCCAGGGAAGCCGGCGATACGTTGAGCCGGCGTAGGGTCTTCGTGAGCTATCCCGCGAAGCCCGCCGAGGAAGATGACTGTGCTGAACGCATCCTGTCGGCCTTGGTGCAGAAGGCCTACCGGCGTCCCATCTCCCGCGCCGATCTGGCCAAGCCGCTGACGTTCTACCACGAGGCCAAAGCCGAAAATGGCTTTGAGGCGGGCATCGGTTCCGCCTTGAGCTCGGTGCTCGTCAGTCCCGAATTCCTCTTTCGGATCGAGCGTGATCCCGCCGGGGCGACGCCGGCAACGGCCTATCGGATCAGCGACATCGCGCTGGCATCGCGCCTTTCGTTTTTCCTCTGGAGCAGCCTTCCCGACGAGGAACTTCTCGCCCCGGCCGAACGCGGTGAACTGCATCGGCCCGAAGTGTTGGAGAAACAGGTGCGCCGGATGTTGGCTGACTCGCGAGCCAGCAGCCTGGTCAAGAACTTTGCTGCGCAATGGCTCCATCTGCGCAACCTGGATTCCTTCACGCCGGATCTCCGGATCTTTCCCGACTTCGACGACAACCTGCGCGAAGCCTTCCGTCGCGAAACCGAGCTCCACTTCGAAGCGCTCCTACGGGAAGACCGCAGCGTCCTCGATCTGCTCACGGCGGACTACACGTTCCTCAACGAACGGCTCGCGAAGCACTACGGGATTCCCAACGTCTACGGCAGCCAGTTCCGTCGCGTGGCACTCGCCCCCGGAAGCCAGCGCGGCGGTTTGTTACGGCAGGGAAGTGTCCTCACGGTCACGTCCTACGCCACGCGCACGTCGCCGGTGATCCGTGGGCACTGGATTCTCGGCAACCTGCTCGGAACACCGCCGCCACCGCCGCCCGCCAACGTTCCCAACCTGAAGGAGAACACCCTCTCCGATGCGCTGCCCGTGCGGGCACGGTTGGCGGAACACCGCGCCAACGCCGCGTGCGCGAGCTGCCATAACCTGATGGACCCGGTCGGTTTTTCGCTCGAAAACTTCGACGCCATCGGCCGGTGGCGCGCGTCGGAAGACGGCATACCGGTCGATGCCAGCGGCGGATTTCCCGACGGCAGCAAGTTCACCGGCGTCGCCGGATTGGAAGCCGGACTCCTGAAGCATCCGGAGCTCTTCATTGGAACCATGACAGAAAAACTGCTCACGTTCGCGCTCGGCCGCGGGATTGAAGAGTATGATGCACCGGCCGTCCGCAAAATCGTCCACGACGCCCGCGGCGATGGGAATCGCCTCTCCGCGGTCATCCTGGGTATCGTCAACAGCACCCCGTTCACCATGAGGAAAACACTATGAGTTTCATCACGAAAAAGTTCATGCCGCGACGGACGTTTCTGCGCGGAGTGGGCGCCACCATGGCCCTGCCGCTGCTCGAATCGATGGTGCCCGCCGCGACGCCGTGGGCCCAGACGCCCGCCAAACCCGTGCGCCGGCTCGGCTTCGTCTTCATGCCGATGGGCTGCGACAATTCGCGCTGGACGCCGCCCGGCGAGACGCTCGACGAGTTGTCGCCCATCCTCCAATCGCTCGCGCCGGTGCGCGACAAGGTCTCGATCATTTCAAACCTGGAACTTCAGAACGCCTACCCCGGCAGCCACGCCACTTCCAACTCCGCCTTTCTCAGCGCCGCCAAGGCGAAGCTGACGGAGAGCACGGACTATTACTTGGGAACGACCGTCGATCAGATCGCCGCCCAGCGCATCGGTCAGGGGACCCAACTGCCGTCGATCGAACTCGCCATGGACCACCTCCAAATCGTCGGCCAGTGCGACAACGGCTATGCCTGCGCCTATCAGAACAACCTCTCGTGGTCGTCGCCTACGACGCCGCTCCCGGCGGAGGCGCATCCACGGATCGTCTTCGAGAGCCTGTTCGGTGACGGCGGCAACCTCGCCGAACGCCGCGCCGCGTTGAAGAAAAGGGCCAGCCTACTCGACGCGTTCACCGAGGATCTTTCCCGGTTGAAACGCGACCTCGGCCCCGGCGACCGCGCCAAGCTCTCCCAATATCTCGAGACGGTCCGCGAAGTCGAGCGGCGCATCCAGAAGGCCGAGGCCGACACGAAGGACAACCCGGTGCCGGATCTCGAACGTCCCGTCGGCGTGCCCGCCGCGTATGCCGACCATGCGCGGCTGATGTTCGATCTCCAGGTGCTGGCTCTGCAGGGCGATGTCACCCGCGTGATTACGTTCCAGCTCGCCCGCGAAACGAGCAACCGCACCTATCCCGAGATCGGCGTGTCCGATCCGCACCACCCTCTCTCACACCACGGCAACGATCCCTCGAAGATCGAGCGCATGTCGAAGATCAACCAGTTCCACGTGTCGCTCTTCGCCGAGTTCCTCGGGAAGCTGAAAGCCACACCGGAAGGGAACGGCACGTTACTCGATCATTCGCTCTATCTCTACGGCAGCGGCATCGGCAATCCGAACGTCCATGACCACACCAACCTCCCCATCATCGTCGCCGGCGGTGCGGCGGGCGGAATGAAGGGCGGCCGCCACATCCAGTATTCGAGGCCCACGCCGTTGGCCAATCTCCACCTCACCCTGCTCGACAAGGTCGGCGTCCACCTCGACTCCTTCGCCGACAGCAACGGAAAGGTGGAAGGGTTGTTCGAACCGCTGGGAATTTGACGATGGACGCTACTTCCTCGGACAAAAAGGGGGGGCGGGTCACTCGATCCTGGATGCCGGGTGCCTGCCTCTGCGGATTGACGGTTCTCCTGAGTGCGTTGGCCCCCAACTCGTTCGCCGCCGACTCGCGTCTGGCCGACGCCGCCGAGAAATCCGATCGCGCCACTCTCCGCGCTCTCCTCGAACAACGCGCCGACGTCAACGCAGCTCAGGCCGACGGCATGACCGCACTGCATTGGGCGGTCCATCGTGACGATCTCGAAACCGTCGGGCTGCTCGCCGGCGCTAGCGTGGTGGTGACAAACCGCTTCGGCGTCACACCCCTCTTCCTCGCCTGCCAGAACGGGGGCACGGCGATGGTCGAACTCATCCTCGAACGCGGTGCCGATCCGAACACCACGGTTCGCGGTGGCGAGACCGTCCTGATGACCGCCGCACGCACCGGTAAAGCAGGACCGGTAGCGGCGCTGCTCGCGCGCGGCGCGGTGGTCGATGCCAAGGAGCGCCGCGGTCAGACCGCGCTGATGTGGGCGGCGGCGGATGGCCATGCGGAAGTGGTGGAGGTCTTGCTCAAGGCGGGCGCCGGGTTTGGTACGGCATTGCCCGACTCCGGATTCACGCCATTTTTCTTCGCGGCGCGCGCCGGACGGACGGACGTAGTTCGCGTCTTGTCGAAGGCCGGTGCCGATGTGAACGAGGCGATGCAGGCGCGCAAACCTTCCGCCAAGGGGCCGGTCACCGGAACGAGCGCGCTGATCCTCGCCATCGAGAACGGTCATTACGAACTCGCGCTCGCGTTGCTCGATGCCGGCGCGGATCCCAACGATCAACGGTCCGGCTTCAGTCCGCTGCATGTCATGACGTGGGTCCGCAAGCCGCCGCGTGGCGAGGACTACGGAGCTCCGCCGCCGGCCGAGTTGGGACGGCTCCACAGCCTGCAATTCATCCGGGAACTGGTGAAGCACGGTGCCGATGTCAACGCGCCACTCGCCAACGGCAAGGGCGGTCCCGGTCAGTTCAACAAGAAGGGTGCAACTCCTTTCCTCATGGCGTCCGCGACAGCGGATGTCGCCTACATGAAACTGCTGCTCGAACTGGGCGCGAACCCGTCGATCTCCAACGCTGACCAGTGCACACCGCTCATGGTCGCCTGCGGGATCCACGTCGGGTCCGATGCGGCCAACGAGGTCGCGGGCGAAGAGGCGGAAGTGCTCCAGGCGGCGGAACTCCTCCTGCAGCTCGGTGCCGACGTGAACGCGGTCGATGCCAACGGCGAAACCTCCCTGCACGGCGCGGCCCTCAAGAACCTGCCGAAGGTGGTGCAGTTGCTCGCGGACAAGGGCGCGAAGGTCGAGGTCTGGAACCGGAAGAACAAGTATGGGTGGACGCCGTTGGCGATCGCCGAAGGCCATCGCCCCGGGAACTTCAAGCCATCCGCCGAGACGATCGTTGCCGTGAAAAAGGCGATGCTCGCCGCCGGGGTCACGCCGCCGGTGAACGACCCACCTGTCGTTAAGAGCCGGCTTGAAAAATATCCACCCTGAAAAACTCAGGACGCTTGACCCGTGGAATTTAAGTGACCCATCGCCCGGCCTACACGAGGTTGTTTTGGGCCAACGGCCCGCGATTCCTCAGCCCAGGCCAACGGCCTGGGTCTGGAGATTGGCCATTTTCTGGCGCATGTTTCGCCGATGGAAAATCGGCATTTAGAAAAGCCGCGGAGCGGCGGCAGACCCTAGCCCACGGCGCGAGCCGTGGGGAAGACGTTCGAACAAATCGGTAGCCCCGTCAGGGGCGACAGAGCGGGAGGATAGCGCCTTGTGCCAGAAGCTCTGTCGCCCCTCCGGGGCTTGCGTGCCGTGCGCCCGGAAACCCATGGCTGACGCCATGGGCTACGATTTAACGGCGCTCCGCGCCTCCGGAGTACGCCACAGCAAGCCGATGCAGAGCGGGAAATAGTCCGAGATTTTGCATGCGCCGAGTCATTCGTCCATTTCACTGATGGATATCGCCGCCAAGCAATCGCTGTCTAGCCGAGGTTTCTATTTGCATTGGCTGACTTGATTTGTTAATGCCCGAGCCAGTTGAGCTGTTTGTTTTCTTATCGTGCGCAATCCAAGAGCCAACGCAAGTCTCTTGCGCCCTCCGGCCTTGGAGCAGGGTTTCTCGTTGGCCGGGTTATCTCGATACCTCGTCCCGCTCCTGGCGTGGATGGTTCTATTGATCGCCAGCTCGGGATCTCTTTTCGCCCAGCAGCCGCAACTCAAGGTCACGATTCTCTCCGCGCAGGAAATCCGTCTCTCCTGGCCCTCCGATTTCAGTGATTACTTGCTGGAGTCCGCTCCGGGGCTCAAGGGTGCGACGGTGTGGACGCGGGTTTCCGCCACGCCGAAAGTGGAAGGAAGCGAATGGGTGGTCCGTGTCACAGCAGGAAACGCGATCCAGTTTTATCGGCTGCGACAAGCACTAGTCCAGCTCACCACCCTCTCGGAAACCTCCCCCGCCGCCGGCGAAGGCAACGTGGCTGTGACCCGCGAAACCATTCTGCGCCTCTCCGCGCCGCTGGCCCCCACCGCGACGGTGGGAAACGACCGTTTGTATGCCGAGTTTGGGGGGCAAAAGCTGCTCCCGCGAGTCCAACTCTCGACGGATCGCCGCACACTGACGCTATTTTACCTGGCCCCGTTGCCGGGGCGCGCGCGCATTCGAGTGACGTTCAATGGCGATGGATTGAATGACGCCGCCGGGCAGGCCGTGGATGCCGACGGCAACGGGCAAGCGGGCGGAAAACTCTCGCTGGACTTCGACACGCTTGCCAATGGAGGCGTAGCGGGAACGGTGGTGACGGGCCGCGTCTTTGCATCGGAACTCGCCCAAGCCGTGGCGGCACAAGGCCAGCTCGTGAATCGTCCGCTGGCGGGGGTTCGTGTCACGGTGGATGGCCGCGAGCAGGACTTGTTTGCCGTGACCGATGCCACCGCAACTTCCGCCTGGACCCGGCTCCCGCCGGGCCATTCTTCGTCCACATCGACGGGCGCACTGTTACTGTGCCGGGCGGAGGTTATCCCAAGGGTCCGTATTATCCATATGTGGGCAAAGAGTGGGTCTCGCGCATCGGCGAGGAAGTAAACATCGGGAATGTCTTTCTGCCGCTGATCCAGGAACAAACACTCCAGCCCGTCAGTGCCACCGAGGACACAATCGTTACTTTTCCCGCCGCTGTTCTTCAGCAGCATCCCGAACTGAAGGGCGTCCAACTCCTGGTGCCGGCCAATTCGCTCTTTGCCGACGATGGCAAGCGCGGCGGTTTCGTGGGGATTGCGCCGGTTGCGCCGGATCGTTTGCCGAGTCCGCTGCCGCCGGGTTTGAGTTTCCCCCTGGTCATCACCGTGCAGACGGATGGGGCCAGCAACTTTGACCGACCGGTGCCGGTGTGTTTCCCGAACTTGCCCGACCCCGTGACGGGGATTTTGAAAGCGCCCGGAGCCAAGAGCGCCCTCTGGAGTTTCAATCACGATCTGGGTGATTGGGAAGTCGTCAGTCCCATGACGGTCAGCGCGGATGGCAAGCTGGTGTGCAGCGATCCCGGCGTGGGCCTCCTCCAGCCGGGCTGGCATGGTGACGGTGGCGGAAGCACCGCGAGTGGGGGAACTACGCGCGGAGGCGGCTCAGGGAATCCCACCCGCCCCCGCCCCGGCCAGCCCCAGGAATGCGCGAAAAATGACTGTCCCTGCGCGGGCACCTGCAGCACGGGCCGGGAAGTCTATCTACAGAGCGGCGAGGAAGTCTTCACCCGTACCGACCTGATGATTCCGGGCCGCGCGGGCATGGACTTCACCATGGTTCGAACCTATCGGAGCAAGCTCGACTACAACGGCCCGATCGGATTCGGCTGGAACTACCGGTACAACGAGATCCTGTTCATCGAACCCAACGGCGACATCGTCCGCTACACGGGGCGCTCTCACGAAGGAATCTGGACGTTAAACGCCGATGGTTCCTACGGCTCGCCCGCCGGGTATTTCGGCATCCTCGCCAAAATGCAGGATGGGACGTTCATGCTTACCGAGTCCGACGGATTCCAGCGTTTTTACCGCACGGATGGACGGGTGATGATGCACCTGGACCGCTTCGGCAACCGCATGCTTTTTGACTACGACGCGGCCGGAAATTTGCATCGTGTCATCGACGTATTTGGCCGGGAGATTCAATTCGTCTTCAAAAAATCTCCAGACGGCGTGGCCCGGCTAGCCATGATCGAAGACTTCACCGGGCGGCAGGTGAGTTATGAATATGACAGCAACGGAAATCTCGTCCGTGTCACCACGCCAAGCATTACGGGCAGTTCCACGGGCAACGACTTTCCCAACGGCCGGACAGAGGGTTACACCTACTCCAGCGGTTTCACCCAGCCGGAGCTGAATCACAACATGCTCAGTTTGATCGCGCCGGAGGAAGTCGCCCTCGGTGGTCCGCCGCACCTGCAATGGACCTACGGCACCGATCCCGGCAACCCTGTCACCTTCGACCGCGTGCTGACTGAAACCGAAGGAGGCATCAACGCCTCGGGCGTCGCAGCGGGCGGGACGATGAAACTCGAGTACGCGATGCTGAATGAAAACTCGCCGCCGGGTCAGTTCGACCTGCCGCGCGGGCGGGCGCGCATCACCGGGCGCAACGGCAACCGGAAGGAATACTTCGTCAACGAACGCCAGTTCCACATCATAACCCGCGAATTCACCCGCGGACTTCGCCCCGGAGAACCGGAATTTTACGAAACACGCTCTTATTTCGACGAGGACGGCCAGCTTGTCCGCCGCGTCTTCCCGGAAGGCAACGAGACCCGCTACGCCTTCGACACCACCGGGCCACGCCGCAGCCGGAGCAACCTGGTCGAGATGCGCCGGGTGGCCGATCCCGATCGCGGGGGGGTGCCGACCTCGTCACCACGTACACCTACGAGCCGCTTTTCAACCAGATCCTCACCGTGACCGAGCCGCGAGGGAACGATGCCACGTTTACCCCGCCGTTGGGCGGCCAAAGCGCCGCCCGGTACACCAAGCGGTTCCTCTACGATTACCAGGAATCCACCACGCCAGTCCCGTTCGCCACCCTGTTCAGCATCGACCTTTCCGGTGTGCCGCGTGGTCTGGGTGACTTGAATGGCGACGGCAGGACGGATCAGACATTCGCCAATCTCGTCCGCGTCGAAGCACCGGATGTCTTGCTGCGGGCGGAATCGGAGGAAGCCGTTCGGCGTGGCTCCACAGTGCAGAAAATCTTCAGTCCAACCCAGTGGAATGACCGCGGTCAGATGACCGTTCGGATTGACCCCGAAGGCAACGTCACCGATTACGTTTACCACCCCGAAAACGACCCGGATGGGGATGGCACGCGCACCTTCTCCGCTTACATGGCGCTGGCAGCGCAACGCATCGGCTATCTCAGCTCTGTCATCGTGGACAGTCGGGTCTCGCCGCGCCGCAACCCGCTCGAACCGCCACCAACGGCTCTCGCCACGACTTATCTCTACGATCCAGTCGGCAACATGATCGGTCTGCGCGATCCGCGAGGCATCCGCACGGACATTGAACTCAATGCGCTCAATGAAATCGTCACCGTCACGCGCGGCGCCGATGTCAGCGCAGCCTTGGCAGCCGGGCAATTGATCACGGGTGAAACCCCGTTTCGCTACCGCACGCGCTACCAAATGGCGACTCCGCTCGCGCGCAGAACTTCGAGCGGGTGTACGATTCACTTTCCCGGGTGCTGGAGGAGCAACAGAACGGCCGCATCGTGAGCAGCACGTTCTCCGGCGATGGCAAGCGGCTCGAACGAACTTTCCCGGGCGGGCGTAGAATTGAATCGACTTTTGACCTGATTGACCGCGTCCATGCGCAGTCCGATTCCACCGGCGTGCTTGCGGAGCATCGCTGGATCGGCCAGCAACACCGCGAACTGGCGCGCCTGCACAGCAATGGCACGACGCTGACGGCGTTGAACGATGCAAGCAATCAGGACATCGGGTTTGACGCTGTCCAGCGCATCACGCGGCAACGTCTCTTGAAGGGAAACACGGCTCTTCTGGATCGGGAGTACAGTTATAACCGCGCGAACATGCGCACGAGCGAGCAGCGGCATGATGATGGGAATCTGGCAGATCGGTACGCCTACGACTCGCTCTACCGCATCGCCCGCACCGATCTGGATCAGGGCGTGAATCCTCCCACGGCAGGTCAAAGCATCCAGTACGAGCTGGATGGAACGGGCAATCGTCGGCGTCTGACCGAACGCGCGGTGAATCAAGTGCTGACCGTCAGCAATTTCACCGTCAACGAGATGAACGAGTACTCGGCTATCGATGCGGTGCCGCAGACTCATTCCGACAACGGCAATCTCCTCGACGACGGCTTGCGCACCTACACCTATGACGCGCTGAACCGCCTGATCGCCGTGGCCCGCCAGAGTGATGGGGTGACCGTGACGGAGTTCGCCTATGACACACTCAACCGGCGGCGGCTGAAGACGCTGTTCCGCGCGAATGCTCCCACTCAGATCGCTTCACAAACGCTTTTCTTCTACGACCGCTGGCAGATTTGCGAGGAGCAAAACTCCGCCGGGGCCACGGAGGTAACCTATGTCCACTCGCCCACTGGAATCGACAATCTGCTGCAAATATCGCGGACGGCGAACCATCCTCTGGGCGCGGGCAGCCTGTTCTTCCACCAAAACGTGCGCGACGACGTGATAGCGTTGACCGACGCGGCGGGCAACATGGTGGAGAAGCGTTATTACGACGACTTCGGAAGAAGCTTTGACGAAGCGAAGCAGGAGACCAGTTCCAGCCAGGTGGGGAACCGGTTTGGTTTCCAAGGCCGCGAGCTGGATGCCGAGACGGGACTCTATTATTTCCGCAACCGTTACTACGATCCCCAGACCGGCCGCTTCATCCAGCGTGATCCGGTGTGGGATCCGGTGAATGTTGGGAATTCATATACATTCGCCGGGAATGGGCCGGTGAGTCTTCAGGATCCGCTTGGTCTCAACACGTCACAGGGATCGCGAACGCAAACCAGAACTAGTCCAGCACCTCCTCTGCCTGCATTGCCGGGCACAGAGGTTGATCCGGTGCAAACCGCCTACAGTACCGTCCGTTCGGCAGTGCAGATTGCCAGCACGGCTGAATATGCAAAGGCAGGACTCTATGGCGTGACTCAAGGAAAGGATCTGGCGAAGGCGGCGGAACCATTGATGTCCGGAGCAACGGCAACGGAGGTCTTGGCCGTATTCGCATCGACGCTACGGACCGCAGCGGGATGAGTTTCAATTTCTCCGATTCCTCTGTCACTTCAGTTGGATCGCTGATGCTGGTTTTCCCGAATCCTCAACCTCGTTTGGACATCATCGAGGCGGCGAGCATGACCATCCCTGAAGGCTCCGGGCCGGTGATACTGCAATTGCCTTTCGGGTCATCACCCAACCGCAAGATCAAAGTCCAGGCCCGCGATTTCAACGCCGAGGTTCCGATCACGGTCGTCCTGACTCCGGATCACGGAACTCCCCTCAGTCACGCTGCCAAAATCAACAACGCCGCTTCCAACCCGGCGTCGGTGACCGTGGATGTGGTGCTGCCGGTGAACGAGCAAACCACGGTGCATGTTTATTCCAAGTAAATATCCACTTTAAGTCACCCCGGATTCCGAAAAAGGGGGGCAAGCCCGGAATTGTGCGGAATTGTGAATAGGAGCGATCTGCAAAACTGTTTGCCTCTTATTCCATCCGCTCAAGGTGCTGCTGAAATCGTACCAAGGCGTTTTGCCGACTTGGAAAAAGAGTAACACCGGCAGGCCCTTCTCCCCGGCCCTCTCCCCGCATCCGACGCGGGGAGAGAACCCACCGAACTTAATAGTGCGCGCTGTGATGCCATGAACCTCCGTTTCTGTAAGTTGTTGATTCGTAGACATAGTTTCGAGAGGTTCATAGGCAGGAATGTTTTCCAAAGAATGGACATGAATTGGGACCATGAACCTGAGAGCGCGCCCTCACCCGGCCTACGGCCACCCTCTCCCCCGCCCCGAGCGGAGGAGAGGGCAGGGAGAGGGGGCGGTTCATGGGGGCATGGAACCTTCGGTCACATTCGTCAGGCGGACACGAATGGGCGTGACATTCGGCTTTGTCGGCGTATCCACCGTTTTCGGGGCGTGCCCCTCCGATTTCGGCGAGCAGCCGGCAGCGAACGCCACGAGCAACGCAGAAATCACGAGCCCGCAGCCGCCCGAAAACCATTGTCGGTACGGACCTCGACCTCGGCTCCTGCTATTCCGTCGCGTCGCTGCAGGGGTAAAAGAATCGTTCATCGCTTTTTCGCCCCGTTCAAATACAGGGCCACAACTTCGCTGGCGGTCTTGCGATTCAGCTTCGTGCCGGGGAAGGTCACTTAGGAAACTGATAGAAAGTTTCTTCAGAGTCCTGAGACTGCTGGCACTCGGAAGGGGGGAGGGTGAAACGTGCCGCTCGGCTGACAAGGCCAACATTGAATTCGACGCTCAAACGTGCGACCCTTTCCGCCGATGAAACTTTCTGTGTCGCTCGGCATGGGCCTCGTACTAATGGGACTCTTCCCCTGGTTCGCCCAAGGCCAAACCGCCGAACGCATCCGCTGGAAGAACAGCCGACTCGTCGGGTCGCCCGAACCTCCCTCGAAGTATACCGTCGGACGTACCTTCACCAACGTCGAATGGAAGGCCCCACTCTACATTGCACCCGAGCCCGGGTCGGATCGGGTTTGGCTGGTGTTGCAAGGCGGCGGCAAGGATCAGCCGTCCAAGATCGTGCAGATCCGCAACCACCCGGACGTGCGCGAGTCGGCCCTCGTGTTTCAACTGGAGCATCGGTTGATTTATGGGCTGACCTTTCACCCGGGTTTTGCCACCAACCGCTTCGTCTTTCTCTTTTCCAACGGACCGACCGACGCTGCCGAACGCACCAACCAGATCGTGCGCTACACGGTTTCCAAGGGCGCTCCCGTGTGTGAGACAAATTCCGCCCAACTCATCCTGCAATGGCGATCGGCCGGTCATGACGGTGGAGATTTGGCCTTCGGGAAGGATCAATTCCTCTATATCACCTCCGGCGATGGCACATCGGATTCGGATGCTTGGGACAGCGGCCAGGACGTGAGCAATCTGCTGGCAACACTCATCCGCATCGATGTCGATCATCCCGAAGGCGACCGACCTTACCGAGTGCCCGGCGATAATCCGTTTGTGGGTAAACCCGACGCGCGTCCGGAAATCTGGGCCTACGGATTTCGTAACCCCTGGCGCATGTCCATCGATCCGGTCAGCGGCGATATCTGGGTCGGCAACAACGGGCAAGATCTTTGGGAAACAGCCTATTTGGTTCAGAAAGGCGACAACTACGGGTGGAGTGCTTACGAGGGCAGCCATCCCTTTTACCCCCACCGCCGTCGCGGCCCAACGCCCATCGTCCCGCCGACGATTGAACATTCCCATGCGGACTTTCGATCGCTGACCGGAGGCATTGTTTACAACGGGATGAAACATCCCGACCTCAATGGGGCCTATATCTATGGTGACTATGGAACCGGTAAGATCTGGGGGGCGAGGCATCGGGACAGAAAATTGACATGGAATGAAGAGCTCGCGGACACCACGATTCAGATCGCCGCCTTTGCAAAAGATCAGAACGACGAGATTCTCATCGTCGATCACGGCGGTGCTATTTATAGACTGATGTTACGTCGACAATCTGAATCGACGTTGCCATTTCCGAAGCGGTTGAGCGAAACCGGCTTGTTTACTTCGACGAAAGATCTCCGTCCGGAACCCGGCCTCATCGCGTATTCCGTCAATGCACCGGGTTGGGCCGACGGCGCCATGGCCGAGCGTTTCATGGGGGTCCCCGACGACGAACATGTCGAGTTTGCGGACCGCGGGTGGCGCTTTGCCGATGGCTCCGTTCTGGTGCAAACTCTTTCGATCGATTCCGAGCCCGGAAACGAGGCGAGCCGCCGTCGGATCGAGACGCGCCTGCTGCTGCGACAGGACAAAGAATGGACGGGTTACTCTTACCGATGGAACCCCGAGCAAACCGACGCGGATTTGGTGGCCAAAACGGGGGAGGACACCGAGATCAGCATCGAGGAACCTACGGGAACTCGACGCCAAAAGTGGCATTTTCCGAGTCGTTCGGAATGCCTTGCGTGCCATTCGCGCGCGGTAAATTTCGTCCTGGGGATCAGTGATCTTCAACTGAATCGGACTCATCGCTATGACGGAATAGCCGAGAATCAAATCCTTCACTTGGCCCGCCTTGGAATTCTGACGGGAAGCCCGAAGACCGATCCTGAGACACGCCCGCATCTGGTCAATCCGTACGACACCCACGAGGATCTCTCGAAACGGGCACGGTCCTACCTGCATGCCAATTGTTCCGTGTGCCACGTCGAGGCCGGCGGAGGAAATGCGAGGATGCAGTTGGAATTCACCGGAACGGACGACCGCTTGAACCTCATTGCGGCGCGTCCGCAGCACGACACCTTTGGGATCCAAAACGCGATGCTCGCGGCACCCGGGAATCCAGATCACTCTGTCCTGATGCATCGACTCAGCCGGCGCGGACGTGGACAGATGCCCCCGTTGGTCAGCACTCGCGTTGACGAACAAGCGGTCCAACTCTTCCGCAACTGGATTCATCAGATGAAGAGTGACTCCACGTTCGTCCAGACGTGGACGGTTGCCGATTTATCGTCGGACGTTGAAAAACTGGATCCCGCCCGCTCCTCGGCGGCTGGGAAAACGGCCTTTGAAAAAGTCGGCTGCGCTCAATGTCATCGCGTCGGAAAGGAGGGAGGTTCCGTGGGGCCCGATCTGACTGCAATCAAAGCGCGCATGGCACCTCGTGAGATCTTGGAGTCCATTCTTGAGCCTTCCAAAGTGATTCGCGACGAATTCGCCATGATTGAGATTGAGACCCGATCGAAGGATTCGCTGTTCGGGAGGATTGAGCGGGAGACCGATCGGGAAATATTTTTGCGAACCGGCTCCGCCGTGGATGAACTAAAGCGCGTGTTCAAGAGTGACATCGTACGCCAAACGAAATCGACCACCTCGAACATGCCCGAGGGCGTCGTCAACGTTCTTAAGCGAGATGAGATTCTCAACCTCCTGGCGTTCCTATTGTCAGAGAACACGGATGGCCGATGAGACATGACCGTGCGGGAAGTGCCGCCCATGAATCGACTCCATTTCGGAGTTCGAGGACGAAGAACGAGGACGAAGAACGAGGACGATTTGAAGGGCCCCATTGCGGCGCTCTCGTCCTCGTCCTTCGTCCCTCGATGGAGGCGAATAGCACCCCGACCCAGGCACCGGGAGGCACGGCGCTCGGTTTATGTTCACAATTCCGGCCGACTAGGAGGTCTGCCCCACATGCGCCTGCCCGCCGGCTGCCTCGTCCTCGTCCTCGTCCTCGTCCGTCCAGTCAGGAGCCCGGAGGTTTTTCTCCCTCATTTTTTTGTGAGTTGTTCAACGACATAATAACCCATCATCCAAACCATCACACCCGTCGCAACCCACAGGAAGACCGTCACCCAAAGAGACGGTGCAATCCCTTTCGGCAAATGGCGATGGCGGAGGTAGAGCGTACCGATGCCGATGATTGGCAACATCATTGCCTGAGCCAATCCGCCCGCGACGACCATTTTCACCGGCGAATCAAAGAATAAGAAGAACGCCACCGGGATCGCCGTCAGCACGACGACGAAGATGTTTTGATAACGTTTCCGCCCCGCGTAATCGTCGGCATTGAACGCACCGATGAGCCGGAACATATCCGCGAACACCCGAGAATTGGCCGCCGTCGAGGCGAAGATTGTGCCATACAACGTGACGATTGCGCCCGCATAAAAAATCCACAACGACCATGCGCCCAACGTTTGTGTATAGATATTAGAGAGGGTGGGGATCATATCTTTGGACGAAGGCACCTTGCCCATATTGTGCAGAATGCCGGCGCCCAGCAAATAGAACGCGACCGTGGCGATGGTGTAGATCACCATCGAGGCGGCGATGTCGGTGTGCATTACCCGAATCCATCCGCGCGCGCGCGCGTTCCATTCGGGTGAATCGTCACGCTTGCCGGCGAATCGTGCATAGCCTTTCTCGACGCACCAATAGGGATACATCATTAGTTCGCTGGCACCGACGCCGGTGATACCAAAGACGGCAACCGCCGTCGACAGCCCTTCACCGGGCATTTTGATTTTGAAGCCCTCCAACATTTGCGCCCACGAAAAATGCTGCGGCATTCGCAGCAGCAGCAGCGCGGCTAGAAACGTCAGCATCGTGAAGAGACCCACTTTGATCATGGCCAACCGTTCGATGCGGTCATAGGCGCCGCCCAGGAGCAACGCGAGCGTGACCCCCCAGAAGATCATCACCCAAGCTTTGACCGGTACGGCTGGAAGGAGCAGGTTCATCACCTGCGACACGCCGCCAAACATCGCACCCACTTGCAGCAGGGTCATCAACGTCATCAACGCCCACGCCACCACCACCCAATTGATTCGGAAACGCGGGCCGGGAACACGATTAAAACTTGCCAGGCCGGTTTCCCCGCTGGCGATGATGTAGCGCCCGATTTCGGCTTGCACGATCGGCTTGATGAAGCAACTGAGCAGGATCACCCATAGAGCCGTATAACCCACCTGTGCGCCCAGAGTTGTCGTGGCAATCAGTTCGCCCGAACCGACGATGGAGGCGGCCAGAATTATTCCCGGCCCGATGCGTTTAAGCGAAGCAAGGACCGTTTGAGGTGGCGATTCGATCTCTTCCGGTCGGAGCTGATAGGGGTCATTTTGTTGCGTCATTTTGTTCAAGAGTACGGCACCTTGCGGGCGCACATGTGGACGACTCGATTAATCCGAGGAGCCGCTTCCGAGAAACCGTTTCCAAGGTTCGTTACGGGGACCACCGGGATCTCCATCCGAAAGGAGGGATAGGAAATTGCACTTCAAGGATTTACGATACTACGCGGGAATGGATCCTGGGCGCAAGGAAGAAGCTGGCCGTGAACCGCTTGCGGGCGCATCCTGAACTTGTTGGAGGTTGTCGCGCTGCGACAACCCCGCCCGCGAGGGGGCGGACAGGGCCGCAGCGCGGTTCGTGCCGCGCCTGAACGGCGCGGGGACGCCACAGCGCGGCGTCCGCACCCTTCTCCAACAACTTCGGGATGCACCGCTGATCCAAGTCGACTGAAGATTGCGCTTGCGACTCTACCCTGAAAATTCTAGCGTGGAATCTCGGCAAAAAATAAAATTGTTCAACTTCGACCCATGCTCTTTTCTGTTGCACCACGCATGAGCCCCGGGACGAAATCCCACTCCACACTGAGTACTCGCTTATGAAAGGTTTCTCGTATAGCCGGAGGTCGACGGACTCCAGCTCGGCCTTCACCCTGATTGAATTGTTGGTGGTCATCGCTATCATCGCCATCCTGGCATCGATGCTCCTGCCCGTATTGTCCACAGCCAAGGAGCGCGCCAAACGCGCCGGCTGCGTGAGCAACCTCCATCAGCTCGGCCTCGCCTCGCACATCTATGCACTCGACAACGGCGACAAGTTGTTCAACGGCATTCGCGACGGGGGAGATTCTTTTTTATTGAGCATTTCATCGCCGATGTATCAGACGATTTCCAACACCTATGGCGAGAAGGTATTCGACTGCCCGAATATGTACCCCTACCAGCTGCCGGCCAGTTTGATTGGAACAAAAAGCCGCTACCAAGCAGGAACCGGATTCTACATCGGCTATCATTATCACGGCGGGCGGGTCATGCCGGCGGCGGCGGGCTGGCGATCGGCCATCAAGCTGTCTGACAGCCCGTTGCCCAGCGCGACCAATAGTCCCTTGCAATCCACGACGCTTCTCTTGTTCTCGGATATCAACAGCTGGGCGGCGAATGGTGTCGGCGGGTACAACTGGGTCACCACGCCTCACACCAAAGGCGGGGCAGCCCGACTCAGTGGAGATGTGTTCGTCTACCCGATCCGTGACCCGAAGACCTCCCGGCAGATGGGTGGGACGGGCGGCAACATTGGGGCGTTGGACGGATCGGTGAATTGGAAGAAGATCGAGCTGATGTACGAGAAATACTGGACTTATACGGGGGATGGCGGGCACCGGGGTGCCTGGTGACCGAATAAAATAGGGGTGAAACACGCATCCGAGAGGGTCAGCGAGGAACTCCGTCGAGGAGATGGGGGCAGGTTGCGAGCGGGCGGAATGCAAAACGTGTGAAAATTGTACCCCTTGCATCCGTCGTCCGGGAATGCGACCGATTGCTCAAGCCCCAGATTTTTGTGGACTATGAGGGTGCCGTCAATGGGCTCCAGGTTGAGAACCAACACGGGGTCTCCCGCATCGTTGCAGCGGTGGACGCCACCCGTGCGACGATTCGCCTGGCGGCCGCGCAAGGTGCCAATCTGCTGCTGGTGCATCACGGATTGTTTTGGAATGCCACCCACCCTTGGACCGGTTGCCGTTACGAATTAGTCCGTCAGGTGGTGGAAAGTGACATGGCGGTGTACTCGATGCACCTTCCACTCGACGCGCATCCCACACTTGGAAATGCGGCGGGCCTCGCCCGGGCTCTAGGACTTCGGCAGGTGCGGCCGTTCTTCATGGAGAAGGGACGCCATCTCGGCCGCCGGGGGCTTTTGAAGGTTTCCCGTGCCAGCTTGAGTGAACGGCTTGAACGCGTGCTGGGCGCACCCCCGACACTGCTCGCCGGAGGCGGCGATTCGTGTCTCCGCATCGGCATCTGCACGGGGGGTGCCGGATCGCACATGAAGCAGGCCGCCGCGGAAGGGGTGGACACCTTCATTACCGGTGAAGGCCCACATTGGACCCATTCGCTGGCCGAAGATCTCGGATTGAACGTTTTTTATGGTGGGCACTACGCGACCGAGACGTTTGGGGTGAAATCACTGGCCACCGCATTGAGCCACCGGTTTCGCATCCCGTGGAGCTTCGTGGATCATCCCAGCGGCTTGTGACGAAAGGTCCGCCGGCGGCGAGCGGGCGATCGGATGGCGAAACCCGCAATGCCCAGCAGTCGTGCACGCCCGTTTGTTTCAGGAATACCAACCGGTCACGCGCTCCGTTTCCGCCAGACATAGCGAAACATCAACACCCGCAGAGCTGCAGCCAGGGGAATGGCGAGGACCCCGCCGAGAATTCCCCCGAGGAGCGTGGTGCCAACCATCACGGCAACGATGATTGCCAGGGGATGCAATCCGACACGATCCCCCATGATCTTGGGCGAAATAACCAGACCCTCGATCGCCTGCACGATGGAAAACACCAACAGCACCAGCAACGGGTGCAGCCAGTCTCCAAACTGGACAATCGCGATCACCAGTGCGGCAACACAGGTGGCAATGGCCCCAAGGAAGGGAATCATGGTCAGAAAGACCGCCATGACTCCCAACAGCATTGCGTACGGCAGGCCAATGGCCAGGAACCCCGCGGTGTAGAGAATGCCGTCGCAGACCGCGACCAACACCTGACTGCGAAAGAAGACGATTAGGTAATCATTGACGGAACGGAGAATGAACACGAGTTCGTCTTTGAATCGGGAATTGTGAACGGGGAGATAGTCGGTCCAGTTGGAAGTGATGCCTCGCTTTTCGACCAGAAAATAGAAGGCATAAACGGGAATCAGCGCCAACCCCGCGAAGACTCCGAACACGGAGCCGACGCGAGTCAACTTGCCGCCCAACCACTCGCCAATCTTCGGAAGGAACTTGAGCATCCAGCCCGAAGCCGATCGCAACGCCGCCTGATCGAAGGCCTGAGTCCACCATGAATCCGCTGTAGAAGGGGATGAAAAGGGGACGGCGTTGGTGATCGTGATGGTGTTGGTGATGGTGTTGACCTCGGCGGGGTCGAGAGGCGCCGGACTGACAGGACGCGCCTGCGGCAGCCAGCGGAGGAGGGAATTGGGTGGATGAGCGATCCAGTCATCAATCTTGTGCTGGAGCCGAACCGGTACTTTTTGGACGAAATCGCTCGTTTCCCGGACCAGGTGAGGAACAACGCTTCCCAGGAACGCGGCAAGGGTTACCGTCGCGATCGCGAACACCAGCAGTATAGCTCGTTGTCGGGGAATTCTCCGCCGCTCAAGAACATCCACCACGGGATCGAGCAGGTACGCGACGACTCCCGCAATCGCGAGCGGCCACAACACGGGGGACAAGAGCGAAAGGACCTGTCCAAGGCCCCAGACAATCCCCGCACCGATGTTTACCAGTGCCGCAATGGAAAGCGCGGTCAATGCCCACCACATCACGCGGGCTTGTTTTTCGGTGGGCGAAATCATGGCATCATCGATGAATTCCGAGAAGCTGGCGCAAAATGGAGCCGCAAGCAATTGTCCCGGCGGACCGAATTTCAGTCCGAGATCCCCGGGCGACGTTTCCCGAGGCTTTCGGCTCCCTTTGTCCCTCCGCCCCTTGTCCTCTTCGGCTGGGCGCGTCCGTCCGCCGCGTTTGCGCCCCCTATTCTTCCACGATCACCGGCGTGCCAACAGTCACGATTTGCCGCAGATAATCCGCGTTCCAGTTGGCCAACCGGAAGCAGCCGTGACTCTCGGTGCGACCGACCTCTTCCGGCCGGGGCGTGCCGTGGATGCCGTAGCCGGGGCGGTCCAGACCGATCCAGGCCACACCCACGGGATTATTCGGTCCTCGCGGTATAACCAGCTTGCGGTCCAGCGCTCGCGCTTCCGCGGACTCCGGGAATATCTCCGGGTTGAACGTATAGTTTGGGTCCTTGATCACAACCTCGACGTGAAGTTCACCCACGGGCCGCTTTTCAACCCGGGACGCAATGCTGCATGGAAAGTGCGCGAGCAAGCTTCCCTGGGCGTCGATGGCACGCAGCGTCTTTTGCGACAGACTGATCCGCACTCTCGCCGCTTTTCCCCGTGGCACCGGGTATTCCACCTCCGGCACTCGAATACTCTGACCCGCATGAACCGTGGCCCAGTCGAGGCCCGGATTCATCTGCCGGATCAGAGCCGGATGGGAGTGACTCCTCTCGGCGACCAACTCCAAGGCCGTCGAGTATCCGAGTTCTGTCATTTCGGATTTTCCCAGCCACGTCGCCGGGATCGGCCGCAATCCGGCGAGATCTGAACTGGTAATGACAAATACATTCAAGGTCTCTCCCTCCAGCGTGAGTTGCGACCGGGTGGTCTCGTCCAACTGGCCGGTGACCTCCAATCCCTGTTCGGATTGGAAGGTGCGCAGGGCCGCCCGAGTTTGGGAGCCCAGCGAGCCGTCAATCGAGCCGCAAGAAATCCCTCGCCGGCCGAGGGCAATCTGTGCATCCAGCGTGGACCGCACCGGGCGGGCCGCAGCCCGGGAAGCGACGGTGCGGACGGGTGCCACCGTGTTCGTCGGCAACGGCGAGACGGGTGGGACCGACGTGAGAGGAGAGATTCGGTTGGTTGGAAACTCCGCGACGCCAAGATTGGTGGGAACGACTGCGCGGACCAGATTGGTCGCCACGCGGATGGAGCGGTTTTCGACGTTGGATCGGACGACGGTGGGGAGGGTCGGAGTGACCGCGACCGATGGGGGGGGCACCGGGCGTGCACTCGGGGCCGCGGGCCGCAGCCATCCGCGATTCCATCCCAGCCAAGCCAGACCCAGGAGGGTAAAGAGAGCGACCACAATCCACCCCTTGTCGCGCGAGGGCCGGCGGCGAAAGGAGGATCGGTTTTTAGAGGGGCGGGCCATCAGTGGTTTCCCTTGGGAAAATGGCGGGATCACCGCAGGGCGGCAAGTTGGGAGACAATCTTTAGAACGATCCCCGTCACTCCAGGCTTCCCTGGTCCATGGCCACCCGATACAACCTCTCGCGACATTGCTCTGAAATTATGAACACCGTGACTGCTCTTAAAACCGTAAAAGGCTCCACCCGGGGACACGTCGAGGCCGCATTGGCCGAAACGGGCGGACTTCTCCGTCTCTCCCCTTGCTGGGTGCCGCGATCCTTCCTCCAGCCTGGCAAGCGTCTAAAACTGCATCCAGACGACCTGTACGCCTACGGGTTGGACCGGGGCGGGATTGACGAACGCTGGTTTGCCTCGACCACGCCGGCGGCCAACGAAAACCGGACCCCGGACGAAGGGTTGAGCTATTGCGTGGTTGGGCTCGCACGTTTCACCTTACAGCAGGCCGTCGCGGATTGCGGAGCCACGTTGATTGGTTCGAAAATATGGAAGAAGTACGGCAAGTGGCCAGTGTATTCGAAGTTCTTCGACAACATGGGACCCATCCCACACCACATGCACCAGAACGCGAAACAGGCCAAACTGGTGGGTCAGGAGGGCAAGCCGGAATCCTATTACTTCCCGCCGCAGCATAACAACGTCGGTAATAATTTCCCGTACACCTTCATGGGTCTCGAACCCGGCACCACCCAAGCTCAAGTGCGCCGATGTCTCGAAGATTGGAACAAAGGTGACAATGGCATCCTGGATCTGAGTCGCGCGTATCGCCTCAAGCCAGGCACGGGCTGGTTGATCCCGCCGTGCATTCTGCATGCGCCGGGCTCGCTCTGTACGTACGAGCCTCAATGGGGATCCGATGTCTTCGGCATGTACCAGAGTTTGGTGGAAGGTCGCATGGTACCGTGGGATCTCCTCGTGAAGGACATGCCCAAGGCCAAGCACCGCGACCTCGATTTCATCGTGGATCAACTCGACTGGGACGGTAACACCGACGAGAATTTCAAGGACAACCACTATCTGGAGCCCGTGCCGGTCGCGGATACCCGCAAGGAGGGATTCGTCGACCGCTGGATTGTCTATGGTAAGGTCGATGACCAGCAACTTTTCACCGCAAAAGAACTGACCGTTGATCCCGGGACGAAATGTACCGTCAAGGACAACGGTGCGTATGGTCTGATTTGCGTGCAGGGAACGGGCGCGATCAACGGACAACCCTTGAATTGCCCAAAACTCATCCGCTTCCACGAACTCACTGAGGACGAATATTTCTGCACCGAAGACGGAGCGAAGGCGGGGGTGACGTTCGAGAACTTGAGCGAAACCGAGCCGCTGGTCTGCCTTCGATACTTCGGACCCGAAGTGAATCCGGGGGCACCGTCAATGGGTGCGTACCGCAAGAATAAGTTCTAACCCGCCGGAGTCGTTTGAGCTTCGAGGCGCCTGCCCGCAGCTCGGCGAGATGCGCCGGCCGCGGCAGGCGCTTCGGGAGCGTCCTCTTCAATTGCCATCGAATTCGATTCGGTAAAGCTTACTGTCTTTATTGTCGCCCCAGTTGGTCCCGAATTCGATGCCATACAGGCAACCATCCGGGCCGAGTTCCAAATCCATCGGACGCTTAAATGGGGTCCCGGGCATAAACCGCTTCATCTTCAGCGAGCCATCGGAATTTTTCGCAATCTGGTCGTCCTTGTCGAGTTTCACCGCGATGATCCAACCGCGGGACCACTCGTAGATGAAGAGTGTGTGATCGAACACCTCCGGTAATTTGTGCGCCGACTTTGACTTGGGATCAAAATAGTAAACCGGTCCGGCCATCGCAGTCCGACCTCCGCCGGCATTGACCTCCGGGAATCGGGTGGACAAGGAGTGCGGGTAATAAATGAACGCGGGCTGGGCCGGAGGCAGGTCCTGGATCCCGGTGTTGTAGACAGACCGATTTACCGGCTTGAGCGGATCGAAGAAAACGGGGACAAAATCCGCGGGCGGCCATGCAGCCGGCTTCGGGACAATGCTGGCGACGCCGTTGGTCGCCGCTTTCTTGGCGGCTTCGTAGGCCGCGTTCGCCGTCGCCCACTTCTGTCGATCCACGAAGTCGATCCGGGCATAGGGTTTGTTATCCGCGACGAAGTACGGCCATCCGAAAAACCCGGCCTTCCGGGCCTGATTGATCTCATCAAATCCAGCCGCACCGCGCTTGGGGTCCGGAGTTCCCGAGTCGGGTCCAACTTCACCCCAATAGAGATAGCCGGTCTTCGGGTCGATCGCGATGCGGAAGGGATTGCGATTGCCCATTACATAAATCTCCGGACGTGTCTTCGCCGTGCCGGGCGGAAAAAGATTGCCGCGAGGGATGTCGTAGCCGCCGTTGGCTCGCGGCTTTACCCGCAGGATTTTTCCCGTCAGCGAGTTGGGATTGGCGGCCGACTTTTGTGCATCCCAAGGCGAACGGCTCGGACGATCGTCGTGCGGTGAAAATCCGTCCGATTCGAACGGATTGGTGTTATCGCCAACCGAAGTGTACAAATTGCCGTCCGCATCAAAGGCGAGCGAACCTCCGACGTGACAGCACTGTTCGCGTTGGGTCGGAATGTCGAGGATGGGAGTTTCGCTCGCAAGATCCAGTGCGTTGCCTTTGAGCGTGTACCGGGACACGCGGATAATTCCCGCCTTGCCGAACTCATTGGTCGTGGTCTCGGGCTGAGAGCAATTCACGTAGACCCAACCGTTCTCGGTGAAATTCGGATCCAGCGCAACTCCCAGGAGCCCATCTTCGAGACCGGTGAAAGCCTTCAGCGTTGCGATGACGGAGGATTTTCCCGTGGCGGGCGACCACATTTTGACGATTCCCCCCCGTTCAACAAAAATGACGCGCCCATCTTTCGCCACCGATAGCTCCATCGGATCCTTCAGTGTGTCCTCCAATTTGCCGGCAATCGACTGATCCTGGTCCAGGATGACTTTACGGAACTGGGACTCGGCGGGGAGCCAGTTGTTGCCCGGACGATCGGACCCGGACGAGCCGGTGGCCGGCGTTGACTTCGGACCATTGGCGGTTTGGGCTTGGGATCCCGCAGTAAGAAGCAGGAGGGCCATCACGCAATTCAACGTTTGGAAATTCATGGGGATAATCTCCACGACGGTTAGGGAAAACGGGTGAGAGATGCCATCAAAATCGAGCGATCCCCTCCGAAACGGGTGCAGGACAAAAATCTTCACGAGTTTTAGAATCACCCACAGTTCGCGTGCAACCGGGTCGATGCCCGGGTCGGGCTCTCCTCGACCGGAACCACGCTGTAGGAATCGCACGCCAAGCCGCGAAGCCGCGAAGGAAAGCAAAGCAAAGCGGCTGCGGGAACCTCAGACCTCAGTAAAACCGGCAAAATTGGTTGAGAAGATGTGGAAGTTCAATTCCCTGAAAAGGAGCGAAAAGCGGGGTCGGGTCGAGGACCGATTGGAGGAGTTTTTGGCGGGCTCATCCGCTGAAGGTTAGCCCACCCTGGAGTG
>CAMAUY010000075.1 GCA_945861565.1 Akkermansia muciniphila | reverse complement strand
GTACCCCCGCCCCGCCGTGATTGCATCCACCACATCCTGGTTCCTCGCGCGGACCACCGCCGCATTCGCCGCTCCCGCATGCAATACCGGCAACGACGGCGGAGACGAGTATCCCCCATAAGCCGCGATCGCATTCACCGCCGCCGCGTACTTCGACGGGAACGATGCGCTGACAAATGTCGTGCCGTCATCGTTCTGACTGTTGGCCGCCAAGGTTGCTCGCGTCGGCCAATCCCCGGCCACCGGCGAACGCTCGTACGAAAGGATCTTACCCAATTGCGTCGTCAACTCGCTCGCCGAGTTGACCGACAACCGCCCCACGTACAGGCTCGGAAACCGGTCGCTTCCAAGCACCTCATATTTATGGTCGGAGTCGGCGTCCGCCCCATCCGGGTCGGAATCAACCCGCGCACTCCTGCCGCTGGGGATCACGTCCACGTCTCCCACCAGCAGCACGTAAACCCCGTGGCAATAATTTTTGTGGAAGTAGTCCTCAATGTATGCGTCCAGCGCGTTCCGGTCCGCCGCCACGTCATTGCCCACTCCCGCTCCGACATAAGCGAAATCAACGTTCAATCCCTTGGATTGTTTCCAGAGGGCGAACTCGTTCAGTTCATCCCGGTACTCTCGCGGGGTGAGGATCAGGTAGTGCGCGCTCCGCGAGGCTTCAATCTTCAATCCCTTGGCCGTCAACGCAGCCCGCAGCGCCGCCCCGTTGATAAACGGCAGGTTGAACAACCAACTGTCCCAACTAAACGGACAACTGAAATCCTCCGTCCCCTTCAGGTGCTTCACGTTCACCACCAGGTCGGTGAATATGTTGATCAAGTCACCCCGGACGTACTCCGCGAGCGGAATCGTTATTGCGGCGGCCCCAAACGCTCCAACCGATCCGGAAGACAAAATCGGATTTTCAGACCCCGTATACGCTCCTTTGAAATTCGAGTAAAATTCCTCGTCATACAACTCCGGCGCATCGTAGCCAAAGGGCTCCGCCGTCTGGTCCGATCCCGTGAACCCTGCCGGCCGCAACGGAGCCGGCAGCACGAGCTCTCGGCGCTTCGAGTCGGCGAAGTCGATGCTCAAGTCGTTCGGTGTGTTTTCCCGAGACACCGCCACGAAGCCGCGCAACGTCGGAATACCCGGCCGGGCTCCGGCAGGATCAATCCCCAATTGTTCCATTTCCGGGCCGGTCCTCGGGTGTTTACCCACGGTGATGAACCCGTTATCCACTTTCATGGGGAACACCGGCTGGAACACTCCTTGCTCGAACGGATGTGCATATCGCGCCGGCGACAGCAGGTCCAGCCCGGTCTCTTCCGGGAAATCATACCAGCCTCGTTCCCCTTCCTTTTGCGGCAGCCCTGCCCCCACGAGCTGGTCCAGGCTCGGGAACTCGATTTGGCTCACCGGCCGGCCGCCATAAAAGCTGCTGATCACCCAAACGCCCGGAATATGCAAACGCAGGCTGGTGCTGGCCTGGTCGACTTTTAGGATCGAAGCGGAGATCGGCGTTCCTGGCTTGGCGTTCAGATCAAAAGCCATCCACTCCCGTTTTGTCGGAGGAATCACCACCCGGCCCGCCTTATATCCATCGGCCTGCAAATCTAACGAGGCAATCTGACCTAAACCAATCCCGGACAACGCCAGTTCTCCCCGGCCGTCGGCAAAGCCGTTCACCCTCCGTCCGTCGGCCAGAGTCACGTTTACGAAGCTCCCCGGTGCGACGACCCCTTGCGCGTCGCTGACCTTGATCAACGTCTGAGCGTTGATCGTGGCCAAGCTTGCGACCAAATCAAACCGCAGCACCGCCCGTCGCCGGATGGTCAATTCTGGATCTCCGAGCAGGTTGTAGCAGAAGGTATTATTGTCCCAACCCGCACCACCTCCCGTCACGTTATAAGAAATCCGCTCGCCCTCCGCCAGGGCTGGCCCCAGCCGGGTGAACCCGCTCTCGTAGATCGCCCGGAACAGCCCCTTAGCCCGTTCATGGTTCTCGCTCGTGTACGAGTTGACGCTCGCCCCAAAATGAGCAACCGCCCCACCACCCGCCCGATTCATCCAGAGTTCCGCGATCGAATCGTTGTTCCGCAACCGCGCGTTCTGGCAGGCTATCGAAAACACAATTGGAAAAGCCGTGTTGACCAGGTTGTTCACATGCGTTGCCGACGTGAACGAACTTCCGTCCCGGTCCCAACCGGACACCCAAGCGCTGCCGCTCCCATGCCCCCGATATAACACGTACCCCCGCCCCGCCGTGATTGCATCCACCACATCCTGGTTCCTCGCGCGGACCACCGCCGCATTCGCCGCTCCCGCATGCAATACCTGAAACGACGGCGGAGACGAGTATCCCCCATAAGCCCCGATCGCATTCACCGCCGCCGCGTACTTCGACGGGAACGATGCGCTGACAAATGTCGTGCCGTCATCGTTCTGACTGTTGGCCGCCAAGGTTGCTCGCGTCGGCCAATCCCCGGTTGCTGGCGAACGTTCGTACGAAAGGATCTTACCCAATTGCGTCGTCAACTCGCTCGCCGAGTTGACCGACAACCGCCCCACGTACAGGCTCGGAAACCGGTCGTTTCCAAGCACCTCGTAAATATGGTCGGAGTCGGCGTCCGCCCCATCCGGGTCGGAATCAATCCGCGCACTCCTGCCACTGGGGATCACGTCCACGTCTCCCACCAGCAGCACATAAACCCCGTGGCAATAGTTTTTGTGGAAGTAGTTTTCAATGTAAGCATCCAGCGCGTTGCGGTCCGCTGCCACGTCATTGGTTCCTCCCGGTCCCACGTAGGCAAAATCAACGTTCAATCCCTTGGATTGTTTCCAGAGGGCGAACTCGTTCAGTTCATCGCGATACTCTCGCGGGGTGAGGATTAGATAATGCGCGCTCCGGGAGGCCTCGATTTTCAAGCCTTTAGCCGTCAACGCAGCCCGCAGCGCCGCCCCGTTGATAAACGGCAGGTTGAACAACCAGCTATCCCAACTAAACGGACAAGTGAAATCCTCCGTCCCCTTGAGGTGCTTCACCAAGATGGTCAGCTTCGGAAAAACCCTGATTATCTGCGCACTGTTTAGCTCCACCAGCGGAATCCGAGCTTGCAACGCCGAAAAAGAGCCGACTCGGCTGATGGAACTCAAAGACGCTTCAACTCCACGATAGGCACCCCTAAATTTCGAGTAAAACTCGTCGTCGATTAATTCCGGTGGTATATAGCCCTCCCCCGTCTTGACTTGATCAGAACCCTCGAAACCCGCAGGTGCCAAAGGGGCGGAAAGCTGGAGGGTCTTAGCCTTGTCGATTCGGATATCCAGCGTCAGGTCTCCTTTTTCCGTATTAGCGGCGGAAACGGCCAAAAAGCCTCGCAGGGCGGGAATTCCTGGCCGTGCTCCGGATGGCTCAATGCCCAGCCTTTCCATTTCGGCACCGCTTTGCGGTTTTTGATCGAGAGCGTTGAATGGGAAAACTGGTTTTGGAATGCCGATCTGCAACGCACTCGCAAATCGACCTGTCGGCATCAAAACTTGCCCCGCTTCGAGAGGGAAATCATACCACCCTGGCTCGCCCGCTTTTTGGGGAAAGCCAATGCCTTTCAATTGAACCGGAGGAAAAGTCAACCGGGTGAACGTTTTGCCACCGTACGAGATGCTTTCCATCCACAGACCTGGAACGGTAATATCGAATGTGGTGCCTTCATTGGAAACTTTTGATACCAATGCTTCGATGGGTGTACCAGGCCGAGAGACTCCATCGAGGGCCACCCACTCAGGTTTTTCCTGGGCCAGAAGGACGACTCGAGTGAAAAGAATGAATGAAATTGAGACGAGTGCGAGTGAATGCTTTCTCATGGTAACTCCTGATCCCCGTCATCGGGGCACGATTGATTCTGTCGCGGTAGCTTCATAGCATCAGCTATCCCGTGTCAATTCTCTTCTCAATCAGGGAAAATGCAAGGGGAAAAGCGCGTTTTGGTTGTTGGCAATCACCGGGAGGCGTGGTACCGGGGATTAAGTATCTTCCAGATGAACACTTCATTTCCCAGTTCATGCGACGACGGCATCGATCGCAGCCGCCTTCTGGGAACCTGTCAGAATTCTGCACGATGGCTGCCATGATGAAGTGGCTTTCTCCGGCGATTCTGCTCGGCCTGACCCTGACCGGCGTCGCGTCCGCCGCGGACGAGCGCCAGGTCCTGCAATTTGTCCAAACATTTTGCCTGAATTGCCACAATACCAAGACCAACTCCGGCGACTTGAACCTGGCGCTGTTTCGAGATTCCCGGACGTTTGATGACAACCGTGACGTTTGGGAAAGCGTGGTGTCGAAGCTCCGGGCAGATGAAATGCCGCCCACGCGTGTTCGACAACGACCGATGCCGGAAGACGTGTCGGCCGTCGTGAATTGGTTGAGTTCGGAGTTCGCCCGCCAGGACCGGACGGCAAAACCAAAAGCGGGTCGTGTCACCGCACGGCGATTGAACCGCGCCGAGTACAACCATACCATCCGGGATCTTCTTGGCGTCGATATCGAGGCCGGTGCTGATTTCCCCGCCGATGAGACCGCCTATGGATTCGACAACATCAGTGATGCGTTGATTCTCTCGCCCGCATTGCTGGAGAAATACCTCGACGCCGCGGAACGCGCTGTCCGTGCGGCGATATTCGGGCCGGAGACGCTGAAGCCTGCAATCACGCACTACCCGACACCGGTCCGCATCAACACCGCGCGAGGCGGGCTCTGGCTTCCGAACGATCTGGTCAACTACGATTGGACCGGTTTGAGCACCGTCCATTCGGCACATGTGGTGCATCGATTTCCGGTGGACGGCGAGTACAGCTTTCGTCTGGTGCTGAACGGGCATAGGCCCAACCAATCGGAGCCGGCGCGTCCGGCCTTCTTCATCGACGGGAAGTTGATCCAGGAGTTTCAGATCGATGCCACCGACCTGGAGGGACAGACGGTGGAGCTTCGGGCGCGGGTAACCGCGGGCGAACACCTGCTCGCGGGGTCCTATCTGAAGACGTACCACGGTCTCCCGCCCCAATACCATGGGCCGGAACCTTCCAGTCGCCCACCGGAGCCGCTGCTCAGCAACAACGGCCGAGGCGCCCTGACGAAGGAGGACATCGAAGTCCTGCGCAAGTTCGGGACCAAGATCAAGACCGACGCCATCGAAGCGCGGGTCGACAACCGTTACGAATCGATCGACGTCGGCGGACCGTGGAAACAGCAACTCGGGCCCAGTCCTCGCAGCCTGGCGCAGGTGTACGTCTGTGGGCACGCGCCGGGCCAGCACGGCACGGACTGCGCGCGCAGGATCGTCACACGTTTTGTTGGCCGGGCGTTTCGCCGGCCGGCGTTGGCCAGGGAAGTCGACGCTTTCCTGGGGATCGTTCGATTGGTTCAGGATCAAGGTGAGTCGTTCGACGAAGCGATGGTGACAGGATTGCAGGCGGTACTGGTGTCGCCTCACTTCCTGTACCGGATCGAACGAGATCCAGGGGATGCCGGGGGATCGGATTCGCTACCCGTCAGCGACTGCGAGCTGGCCTCCCGCCTGTCCTATTTCATCTGGAGCAGCATGCCTGACGAGGAGCTGCTGCGACTTGCCGGCGAGCATCGGCTTCGGCATCCCGGGGTGCTCGAGGATCAGGTGCGGCGGATGCTTCGGGACGTCCGGTCCCGGGCATTGGTCGAACAGTTCAGCGGCCAATGGCTCCAATTTAGGAACATCGACATCGTCCGACCCGACCTGGGTCATTTTCCTGAATTCGACGAGGGCCTGCGGCGCTCCATGCGGCGGGAAACGGAGCAATTCATCGAGCATTTGTGCCGGCAGGACCGGAGTATTCTCGAAATCCTCGATGCCAATTACACCTTTGTCGACGAGCGGCTCGCGCGGTTCTACGGCATTCCGGGCGTCCAGGGACCGGAATTTCGCAAGGTCGACATGACGGGCACCCGGCGCGGCGGAGGGATCCTCGCCCACGCGAGCGTGTTGACAGTCTCATCCTACTCGACCCGGACGTCGCCGGTGCTGCGTGGCAAATGGATTCTCGATAATCTCCTCAATGCACCCCCGCCTCCCCCGCCACCCTCGGTGCCGGCGTTGGACGAAAGCAAGGTCGGTCAATCGGTGTCGCTCCGGCAGGAGATGGAGCAGCACCGGAAGGATCCCTCGTGTGCCTCGTGTCACGCGCGTATGGATCCGTTGGGCTTCAGCCTGGAGAATTTCAACGCCATCGGTGCCTGGCGCGATGACGACGGAAAACTCCCCGTGGACGCGTCCGGTTCGCTGCCGGGGGGGCGGGCTTTCCGTGGCCCCAATGAATTGAAGGCTGTCCTGCTGAACGATCGCGATGCTTTCGTGCGAGGTCTGGCCGAAAAACTATTAATATATTCGCTCGGACGGGGTCTCGACCGACACGACCGGCCGGCGCTCGCGGTCATCACCGCGGGGCTCGAAGCCACCAATTATCGGTTTTCAGAGCTGGTGCTCGGGATTGCCAGCAGCCTTCCATTTCAGATGCGCAATCCCAGGGATGAGAACCAGACTGTGACCTCGACAGGAGAAAAGCCTCTATGAACATCATGGACCGGAAACGATTCTCACGGCGAACGCTGCTCCGTGGGGCGGGAGTGGCCATCGCCCTCCCAACGCTGGAAGCGATGCAGTCCGTCTGCGCCGCTTCCACTGGCAGCCAGACGGTGCGCCGCGTCGCGGTCGTCTATGTCCCCAACGGGATCGTTATGAACGACTGGCTGCCGGCCGGAACAGGCCGGGATTTTGCCTTCTCGCGCATCCTGAAGCCGCTGGCGGCGTTCCGCGACGACTTGACGCTCATTTCGGGGCTCGCGAACGATGCCGCCAGCACGGTGCGTGGCGGCGGTCACGCGAAGGCGTCCGGCAGTTTTCTATCCGGCACGCCCCCAAAGTACACGGCAGGCGCGGACGTCCACGCCGGGATAACGTTCGATCAGGTCGCGGCCCGACAATGGGCTGCCGAGACCCGGGTGTCGTCACTGCAATTGGGCTGTGAAGATGCGCGCATGGTCGGAAATTGCGATACCGGCTCCAGCTGCGCCTATACCAACAGCCTTTCGTGGAAGGACGCCGACACGCCGCTGAGGGTCGAGGTTAACCCCCGTTCAATGTTCGAGCGGCTTTTTGGCACAGTTGATCCAAACCTTTCACCCGAGGCCCGCGCCCGCCGGGCTCTCTATCGGCGCAGCATCCTCGATGTGACCCGGGAACAGACCCGGCAGCTCGAGGCGACGCTCGGCGCAACCGACAAGCGCAGGATGGATCAGTATCTGACTGCGATCCGGGAGGTCGAGCAGCGGATCTCCGCCGCGGAGAAGGACACACGGATACCCACCATCGAAAAGCCGGCGGGGATTCCCTTCGGGTTTTCCGATTATGTGAAGCTGATGTTTGATTTGCAGGTTATCGCTTTCCAATCCGAAATCTCGCGGGTCTCGACGATGATGCTGGGCCGCGAAGGGAGCGTTCGAACCTATCCAGAGATCGGAGTCCCCGATCCGCACCATCCCCTCACCCACCATCGTGGGCATCCGGATTTCATCGAAAAGGTGACCCGGATCAACTGCCACCACGTCGAACTATTCGCCTACTTCCTGCAACGCCTGAAGGGAACCCCGGATGGCAATGCCACGCTGCTTGACCACACGGCGATTCTCTATGGAAGCGCGATCAGCGATGGGAACAGCCATTCTTACGCCAATCTCCCACTGCTGATGGCCGGTGGCACGGGAGGAAAACCGCAAGGGCGGCATGTGGCCGCCCCGCAGCAGCCCGTCGCCAACCTGTTCGTCGACATCCTGAACCGCGCTGGGATCCCCACCCGCTCATTTGGCAACAGCACAGGTCGTTTCGACCCGCAGGCTTGACGGACAGTTCCAATCTCAGCGCCGTTCGTAGTAGAGGGTGTCCGCCTGCCGGACCGCGGCGAGTCTCGACCATCTCACCCAGGTGGCCGAGCCATCCATGCGCCCGACCGCCAGCCCGTCCGGCGGCGGAACCGGCTTGACCTGCGGGCCATATAGCACCAAGGCGGAACCGCCCACGTGCGGCATCCAGGAAGCCCAGCTATGCGGGCGCGAATCGTAGCACATGCAGGTCATCAATGTGGTGGACGTTGCGGTGGAATAGTCCGTGGTCTTTTTCGGCGGAATGTAACGGTTGGTGCCGGCCCCAAACGCTCCGCGCCCACCCCAATAGACCCAACCCAACAGGACGTCGGGCGTACCCCAAACCTGGGTGCCCACCTGCTTCAACAAGTCCGGCTTGGAGAGCCAGCTCTGACAATATCCGATGTTGGTGGTCACCCCGTAGCTAAGGAATAGTTTCCAAGTATTACCATTAAACCAGATAAAGTCGTCACTGTCGGGACTCGCCAACGACGCGCTCCGGATGCCCGACGGCAGAAAATCCCTGAAATCTCCCGCATATAAGGTGCTCGCCACCGCCCATTGACGGAGATTGCTGACATCGATCGTGCGTCGCGCACGCTCCTTGCCCTTTGCCAGGGCGGGCAGGAGCATGCCAGCCAGAATGGCAATGATGGCGATCACCACTAGCAGTTCGATGAGTGTAAATGCGCGCCGACGGACTGGGTCCTTGCCGTTCGCAGGGACACGGATCGAGTTCCGATCTCTCCCGTTTCCCCAGCTCATCACAGGGTCCAACGCTCCTGCCAAATTGATTCCTAGCGGTCTCGCCATGCTCCGATTCACATCCTGGGCGCTCCATTTGTCAAAACTTTAGATCGATGCGTTGGAGTAACTCCGAATGAAAATCCTGATGAAAATGGAGTTTCATTCCGACGCCTCTGGCAGCTTGCCCGCGACGATCATTTTCACCTGGGCTTTCACACTTTCCGGCTCAAAGAGCTTTCTCCAATCGGATTTCAACAGTTGGGTCTGGCCGTAGCGGGCGATGAGCTTGGCGCCATCGGAGAATGGAAACTCGGTCCGCCCAAAACCAATGCCCAGCTCGACCTTGATATGGCCATACATGAAATCTTCGGCGGCCGCCCGAGGCACCCCACGACGAACGGTTTCCTCCAGAACTTCGCGCAGGGCCAGAACCAGCGCGATGCCGCAGGTCTCCGCCATCGTCGGCTCGAGAATAGCCATCTGCTCGACGGTAATCCGATGTGAACGCGTGACCGGTGCGTAAAAGTCCCGCGCAATTTTTTCACCGAGCGCGTAATGCTCCTCCGGCCCCTGCATGAGCGCGCAGACAATCGCCTGACGGGCATGGGTGCCGCCAAAGAAGTCGTTGAGTTCATCCTCGGTCTGGAACTGGTCGAACACGTTTGGATGACAGGGATGTGAGACGAAGTAGCTGATGTCCGGCCGGGTCGGCAGTTCGTCAGCGTGCGCCGCGGCAGGATCGAGGGTTATGACGAGCGTGCCAGGTCTTAGCAGCGGCACCACCTCACGAGCCACTGCCCCAAGAACGCGGTCGGGCAACGCGAGAATGACGACATCCGCCTGCGGCAAGGCTTTCTCGCGCGCTGTGGGAGTGATGCCTCGAGTCGCGAGGTTGGCACGGCCGCGTTCGCCCGTCTCGACGCAGTGCAACGCGTAGTCGGGATTCGAGTGAAGATGATCGGTGACGCGGCAGCCCATTTTGCCGCCGGCGCCGAGGAGTGCGATGTGAATCATAATTTGGAAGGGTCGCGTTCTTTTGAGGACAGAGATCGGGAGGACCAAGAGAAACCCGGTTCACCTAATTTTGGTCTACTCAAAATCTCTGCGCGGAACGCGTTGTCGATTGTGAGATCCAACACATCGGGCAAGAACCGGTCGCGGCCGTTCTGGCCGCCTTTGAAAACCATCTCGCATCCATCGGCGCTGCGTCCGGGCGCATGCACGCGACAGAGCGGCGAACCCGGTGCAGCGGGCGCTGCAAATTCCAGCGCCTCGATACCGAGTGCGCGGACCACAGCCATGCTGGTATCTCCCCCGCAAACCACGGCGCGCTTCAGGCCGCTGGCTTTCAGCAATCGGTCGAGCATAACACCCAACGCGTGTCCCAACTTTTCCCGGTCCGTTGAGGTGAGCGAATTGAGGAGCCGTTGATCCGCCGGACCGCGGCTGGTGTGAAGGATTAAGCTTCGCCCGGAGCAAAGTATCGCCAGGGCCTCGGAAAGATTGACCTCCGGCGCTTGCTGATCGAGTAGTCGTATCGGGTCCAGCGAAATCTCGGCAAAGCCGGCCTCCAAGGCTTGCGTGATTTGCCGATCCGTCACCGGCGAGCAACTGCCGGAGATGCAAACCAGTTGGCGCGGAGCGGATGAAGGCAATGGGGCGGCTCCATTGGAGCACCGAGGCATCGGGGGCACCCATCGGTTCGACTCATTCCCCTGCTCTGTTCTCCCACTCGTCGTGCTGATACTTCCCTGCCAGTGCGCGACCATCGCATACTCCATCGCACTGGACCCCACGACGAAGAGTGGCCCAGCTTGCGCCATGTAATCGATCTCGCGTCCGATCACCGGCAGATGCGCCTCGCTCAAGGTGTCGAAGAGTACGATGGGTGACGGCTGATCATTCGGCGCAGCCAAAGTCTGGAGACGGCCACCGGAATTCCGCGAACTCTCGATCTTGAGCACGTCGATCAATTCCACCGGCAGCGTCGTCTGGGTGCCGAGGATCAATCGGATATCCGCTTCGGTCATCGGTGTCACCGGATGTCGGCGCATCGTCGGATGCCGGTCCAAACGGCTCGGCTCGGTATCGAGGCCGGACCGGGCGAAAAGATTTCCGAAGACCACGTAGCGTCCGAGCAACGGCAAGCCGACGGCCAAGGGCGTGGGCCTTTCGCCGAAGACGCGGCGTCCCAGTTCGATCGCCTTGCCGATGGAACCAATCTCTGGCGAGGAATCAAAGGTCGAGCAAATCTTATAGTGGGCAACGCGCGCGCCACTCGCTCTGAGCGCCTCAAATGCGGGCGGAAGTTCGCGTTCCATTTCCCCGGGCGACATCGTGCGGGAGCCGCCGGCGATTCCGAAAGCGCGCAGACCCGGATACCGCGCCAACTGCTCCGCGGTCGGAGGCTTCAGAAACAGGACGGTGCGATACCCGGCGCGAGCCAACGCTTCCATCACGTCGGTCGAACCGGTGAAGTCGTCGCCGTAATAGGCGAGGATCAGGTTGTTGGGTGTTCCAGACATGGGTGCGAGGCAGCTCGGAGGATTCAGAAACGATTTATTTTGAGTGTCCGAACTTGACGATCGTCTCCCTCAACTCCGGATGCGTCTCAGCGTAGGTGTTCAGATCGATTCCTTTCACGGCCGCCTCCCAGGCTTGTTGAAGTCCGCGGAGTCCCGCCGCCGGTCCCATCGGATGCGCCATGATGCCACCGCCCGCAACATACATCAGGTCGGTTGTGCCGGTCAGCCGATAGGTCTCGGGAGCCTGACCACCCCATTGACCGGAGCTCACAACGGGCATCGCCGTGTCGTCGGGCCGAAACATTGGCGTGCGGCAGGCCTGGATACTGCGCACCACGGAATCATCCGGTTCCGAGAATTTGTTTTGCAATCCGTTGACGTGCAAATGGTCCGCACCCGCCAGTCGCCAGAATTTCTGCCAGGCGGGATACTCGACGCCCAGGAGCGGATGCCTGGCATACATTCCCCAGCCATTTCGATGACCGTGGATTGGCAATGCACAGTGCTTCCGCAACGCCAGCAACCCAGGCAGACCGACGCTGTGCAGACTGAGCATTACGCAAGTCCCGCCGGCGGCGAGCACGGTGTCATGGTTCCGCAGCATGGCGTCGAGATCGTCGGTGATGTTGAAGGCGAACATCACCTTCTTCCCGGTGCGGTCGGCGAGATCGTTGATCACGCGCATCACGGCCGCGACGCGATCCTTGAACGGGCAGTGCGGCGCATCCGCCTGAAGCTCGTCATCCTTTATGAAATCGATGCCGGCCTCGCCGAGCTCCGAGACGAGTTCCGCCGTCTGCTGCGGGGTGAACCCGACGCTCGGCTTGACGATAGTGCCAAGGATGGGCCGGTCGAAAACTCCGGCAAGTTTGCGCGTGCCATCCACGCTGAATTGGGGTCCCGGATACTTCGCGCCGAATTCCAACGGCAGTTCAAGGTCGAGCAGCTTACAGCCGGTGTGATCGGAAAGTTCGTAAAGATTGCCGCAAACGGTGGCGATAAGCGTCGGCAGGTTCGCGCCGACATTGGCGAATGGGAACGCGAGGGTAATCTCCGCGCGCTGATATTTGAGCGGGCCGGATGCCCCCCGGGGCATGCGCCCGCCGGGCAGGCTCGGTGTGTCCGCTGAATCGAGCAGGGTGATGTTCGTGACCTTGGCGCGTGAACGGGCCTTGAGTTCCTCGGTCTCGCCTGGCACGGGGAGAAATGTGCCGGAGGATTGCTCGCCGGCAATCGTCTCCGCCACCTGCTCGATCGGTAGGCAAGTTTCGATGCGATAGCGGGCGATGATGCATCGTTTCATAAGGCCGGGCACGGAGAAACGGCATCACTTCGCACCAATGCTGAACAAGTTCTTCTCGGTGCGGATGAAGATCTGTCCCTGCGAAATTGCGGGCGACGCCTGCACCTTTTCACCCAGCGGATTCTTTGCCAGCACCTTGAACCCGGCACCCGCCTCGATGACCGTCGTTTCGCCGCTGTCGCTGACGAAGTAGATGCGACCATCCGCTGCGACGGGCGACGCCGCGAAGTTGCCGCCCACGCGCTCCTGCCAGAGAAGCTCACCGGTATCCCCTTTCATGCACGTCGCCACACCGCCGTCCGTAATCGCGAACAAGTGCGGCCTGACGTAAATCATCGACGGCACCTTCGGCATGCCCTTCTTCTGCTCCCAGACAAGGCTCGCCTCCTTCAGGTCCCCTTTACCGCCGAGTTTGAACGCCTTGATGGTCTCCTTGCCGCCCCATCCGCCGGCGGTGAATACCAATCCATCGCCCAGCACGGCGGAAGGCACCTTGCCTTCGCCGATGACTTCACTGCTCCAGAGCCGCTCGCCCGTCTTGATGTCGAAGCCCTGCACGACGTCGCCCGCTTCCGTCACAACCTGCGCCCTCCCGTCGTGCTCCCAGATGCACGGAACGCCATGCGAGATGCGAGAGAGCCCGCGTTTGCCCTGCCAACGTTCCTTGCCAGTCTTCGCGTCGAGCGCAATCACCCGCGACTGATCCCATGGCTTCTGCCAGCCAAGTTTCTTATCCTCACCGTCGCTGCTGCCATCCCGGGCCATGATCAGCATGCCGTCGTGCAAAATCGGCGATGAACCAAGCCCGTGCTCGCCGAAGAACTTGTAGTCACGATTCTCCCAGGCCAGCGAACCGTCGAACTTCAGCGCCACAAAACTGCCGTCGTTGAAGGCCGCATAGACCCGCTCACCATCCGTTGCCGGGGTGGGCGTGGCGAACGTGTTGCGCGCCTGCTTGCGCCGAGGCACCTGCTTGAACACTTCCCGATTCCAAAGAATGGCTCCGGTCTTCCGGTCGAGCGAAAGCACGAGGCAAGTCTCGCCCGCATCGGTCGCGGTTGTGACAAACACCCGATCCTTCCAGACCACCGGCGACGACCACGCTTCGCCGGGCAGTTCGGTCTTCCAGGCGATGTTCTCGGTCGTCGACCATCTGAGCGGCGGACTCTTTTCCGTCGCAAGCCCTTGGGCCGTTGGGCCGCGGAACTGGGGCCAGTTCTCGGCATTCACCCCGAGGGCGGTGACTAGGCATTGGATCAGAGAAAGAAAAACTCGGTGGAAAAAGATCGATGATTTCATCGGGTCCCTAAGGAATGGGGGCAGGCGACGGGGTGGTATCAAGGGAGGGTTGCCGGCCAAATCATTTCCGCGAGGCGATGTGCTCGGTAAACCAGATCCAGTCTGCTTGCTCGGCTCTTGGAAGCCAACTGATGTTGTTGACCTCGGCCTCGCCATTCTTACGCCGGAATCCAGCCAGCTCGCTGCGCCATTTTTTCACTGCCGAATGACCGTCCGCAAAGGTGAACCCGGCGGCGTTTCCGTGGCGTCCGGAGGGCGCGTCGAGCCAAGGGATCCCCTTGGCGAAGTTGTTCAAATTGTCGAACGGAAAGAAATGCGAGTCGTTGATGCTATTCTCGTGTTCATCCACCAGGATGTAAACGTCACTGGCTCCCGGGGTGGTGAAGTCGGAAAACTTTCCCGCGACTCGAAACGCATTATTTTTGGCGACCCAACTCGAGGCCAAGTCGCCCATGAAAGCATTCATGGCATAACTACGGTTCCGGAGCAGCAGCTTGCCCCCAACGCGAAGCTGGGCGATGTCCGCCGGACAGCGGAAAACCGTCGCGGTGCCCAGATACTTGAAGGTGGGGCTGTTGGTGAGCTGACGCAGATCCGCCGAGTCTCCCGTTCCCATCATCCCTCCTTCAACCCAGGCGGGTGCCTTGCCGCTGGCAAAGGGTCCGAGGCAAACGTCGTTGAATTCCTGGCCGTAGAGAACATACGCCAGACCCAATTGTCTCGCATGGTTCATGCAGGCGATCCCGCCGGCTTTGAGTTTCGCCTTCGAAAGTGCGGGCAAGAGCATGCCAGCCAGGATGGCGATGATGGCAATGACGACGAGCAGTTCGATGAGGGTAAAGCCTCGTTTTGAGTAGGAGCGACGGGATTGCATGGGCTCTGTCTACCGCAAATCCCGAGACACCGCTTGGACAAACACGTCAAAGGTAAGAACGAAATTGACAACCCGTGCCCTCGAAGGGCTTCGAGCCTGTCGGGCCGGGCGGCTCCGCGAAACGCGGCGCTGACATTTTCGGCGGATCCTCTTATTCCGCCCGGATTTCGCGCCGAAGCGGAGAAATTCCCTGCGGCGATCCCTTCCATTCCTGGATCAATTCCGTCACCGTTTTTGCGCAATCCCGGCCCGATGTTGGCTGGGAGTCCGCCAAAAGGTTCGGCGGAATCGACGATCGAAATGGCTCTGGTCACTGAACCCAAGCCGGAAGGCGATCTCGGTAATCGAATCCTGGGTCTCCTCCAACAGCTCCACTGCGTGCGCCATGCGGACTTGATTTAGATACGTCCTCAGCGTCATCCCCGAGAGTCGTTTGAACACACGGCCGAACTGTGCCTCGCTCAGACCACACATCCGGGCGGCCGCCTCCAGCGAAACGGGACTGGAATAGTGTTCGCGCACATGTTCAAACAGCGGCCGGAGCTGGTCCGACTGCTTCTGCCGATGCAGCACGTCACCCCGCTCGAGGGCAGAACCCCGAAACGCGTGGATCAACGTGTTCAATAGCACCAGGAGCCAGGCCTTGCAGCCCGCCTCACGATGCGGATTGCGTTTGTCGAAATAGCAACTCAGTAGACGGGCCAATGCCTCATGAGCGTCCTCGGCCTGTCCCGTGCCGGCGCGCAAGACGCGTGGGCCATCGGCGAGTGTCCGGTGAAATGGAATCAGATAGGCGTAATCCGTCGGCGGCCCGCCGGCGGTGAAGACACACTCGGGAAGAAACGAAATGACCAATGCGCGCGTATCCAGCCCCGGGACATCCACCGCTTGGTGGGGCTTGAGATGATCCACCACCAACACGTCCCCGGGCTGTAGTTCCACCACCAGATCTCCCATCCGCTCGCAGAGCGGTCCGTCCAAAGGTATCAATAGCTCGAGCCGTTGATGCCAGGTCAAGCGTTGGGTCACGGCTCCCGCCCGAAAGCGAAACAGGCTCACTGCAAACGGAAAACCTCCGGGCAATTCCAATTCATGCCGTCCCTTCTCATCCAGCAGATGGGCGATGCGATGGGGCGGAAACTTCAACCGGCCCGCAATGGCCATCAGCTTCGGGAACGCCATGCTAGTCTGCGATTCACTCACACGGTTCAGACTAACGCGCCGTCGCATCGATTCAAGTCCGCCAGACACACGACCGCCGGCTATATCCTCCGCTCTGTCGCCCTTGCCCGGGGCGCGTGTTTTGTTCGAACGTCATCCCCATTCCTCTGCCCAGGCCAACGGCCTGGGTAAGAGGGAACAACCAAGGATGGCACCTCAACGAGGGGCAAAGAATGGGATATCCGGCCAATCAAATCGCAACCCTTCAGGCCGATGGCCTGGGCTAAGCGATGACGGCCCTTTGGGCCTGAGGAATGACACCTTCATAAAGTGAACAAAGAATCTTCCAGTCTTTGTCTGCCTTCGTTTCCCTCGTTTGCTTCTGTCGTCATTCCAACAGCTTCAAGATGCACCCGGACCGAACGATAGGATTGAACAAAGGATTGAACATTTTCTTCCCAGGCATAGTCTAGCAGGTGTGAAGTGGCCGAAGGCAATTTCTGTGATGGCAGTGCTGGTGCTCTGGGTGCTGGCCGCCAATCATTGCCGCCTTGAGTTTGTAACGGGCTCGGCGTTTCTCGCGTGTTGCGACCACGACCCGGCGGGACTGCCGGCTGGGCATCATGACGGCGATTGCGAAGGCGATGCCTGCGCGGTAGTCGAGGAGGGGCTTTACAAGACCGAGAGCAGTCAAGTTGCTCTGGTCAAGCCGATGTTGGCCGGCTTGGTCTCCGTTCTTCCCTCCACACCCGCGTGCGCCACACCCGCGCATACCGTTCGCACCGCTCAGACCCTGACCGCCAGCCCCCCTCGTGAACAAGGGAGTCCCTGGCAGTTTACCTCGCGCACGGCCTTGTCGCCGCGCGCCCCCTCCGTCGCTTCGTAAGTCGGTCCCGCCCCGGGACTTTTCCCCACGGACACCGTGTGCCCGCAGCGCACGGCGTCGGCCTCCCCTCGAGGGTGCAACCTCAGTTGTCGGCTTACCCACTTATGAAATTTTGGAGTCCCTGTCATTTCGGTGTCGGTCTGTTCGTCGCGCTGACGCAAATCGCGGTTGGAGCGGAGACGGATTCGCCGTCTTCGCTTTCCAACCATGCCGTCCCGGTCGCGCTGGAAGCGTTGGTCGCGGAGGTGGTGGAGCATAATCCTGAACTCGATTTCTATCGCGCCGAAGTCGCCGCGGCAAAGGGGGAGCGGCGCACGGCTGCGACCTGGATGAATCCTGAAGCAACCACGTCGTTCGGACAGAAGAGGGTGCGCAACGGGGGCCTTTCGAAGGAGGGTGTGGCGTGGTCGGTGAGCGTGCAGCAAACCATCGAGTGGCCGGGACGCCTGCCGCTGCGCAAGGCCATCGCAAATCACCAGATTCAACTGGCCGAACTCGGCTTCGCCCAATTCAAGGCGGCGCTCACGACGCGAACGCGCACACTCGCTTACAATCTTTTCGCCGCGCAGGAGAAGGCAGCGGCCGCGCAGGAGGTGGCCGACCGCTTCCGGCAATTGGGCGAGGTTCTCGTGCAGCGCGACCCGGCGGGGCTGACGCCGCTGCTTGAGATGCGCATCATCGAGGCGACGGAACTTGTCCTCAAACGCAGATCCAGCATGGCGGCGATGGCAACGCAGGCCGCGATGCTCGAACTCAATCAACTGCGCGGAGTACCTTGGATGCAGCCGCTCACGATCCCGTCGGCCCGGCTGACGTTCCGGGCCGCACCGGAGCCGAATGCGCTGCTGGCAGCGGTGCAAACGAACAACTTCGAGTTGCAGATGCGCCGGGCGGAGTTGGAACAGCAGGGCTTCCAGGTGTCGATCGCGCAGAAGGGAAAGTATCCCGCGTTTACCGTCGGACCCTACTTCTTTCAGGAAGAGGCGAGCGACCGCGAGCAGCAAATCGGCCTTGGTGTCTCGCTGCCGTTGCCGCTGTGGAATCGCAGCCGGGGCAACGTCGAAACAGCCACGGCGCGACAGAAGCAGGCTGCGACATCGTTCGCCGTCACGCAGCGCGACCTTGAACGGCAGGTCGTAGAAAAAGCACTCACCTATCAGACCAAGCTCGCTGAGATGGCGAAGTGGCGCCCGGAGTCCGTCGAGGAGTTTCGCACGGCAGCGGAACTAGCCGACCGTCATTACCGCCTCGGCGCGGTGCCCGTCGCGACCTACGTCGAGTTGCAAAAACAATACCTGGAAGCGGTCGAGGCGTTGCTGGACACCAAGCGCGAAGCGTTGGAAGCCGGCCAGGAAATCCAGCGGCTTACCGGACTCGATTTCGACGTGATCACGGTCACGGAAGGATCCAAATGAAGATCCGCCGTTGTGTTGCCATTCTCGCGCTGGCCGCGTTCGCGGTCCTGGTGGGCGCAGGGTGCGGAGAGAAACCAGCCGACGGGCACGGGCATGGGCACGGGCACGGCGGGGAATCATCGTCCGGTGCCTCGTTCAAAGCGGGTAAGGGCGTGATTGTGAAGGAGGAGACACAAAAGCTTCTCGGGTTCGAAGTCGCGGACGTGGCGGAACGGAAGCTGTCGAACCAAATCCGCTTCACCGTGCAGGTATTCGGCGAAAAGCACCATCACCGCTTGAATCAGGAAGACCACTCCGGCTGCGATGTGGAGGGCTCCGGTTTCCTTTCCGCCAACACCGCCGCCGCTGTCAAGGTCGGGCAGCCGGTCGAGTTGTTCAAGGATACCAACAACCGCCTCGGAGGCGTCGTTCTCGCTGTCCAAAAGGCACTGGCACTCGGTGAATCCGAAATCGTTGTCGGGATCTCGAACGCGACGGCTGCGCTCAAGTCCGGCGAGTTCGTTCCCGCCCGCATCAGCGTGCCGCGCGATGATGCCGTAGCCGTGATTCCCCAGTCGGCCCTCTTGCGCACGTCCGAAGGCTCATTCCTCTACGCGGTCAACGGCGATGCCTACTTTCGGGTGGCGGTGACGACCGGCGTGGAGGCCGACGGCTGGATCGAGATTACGGACGGACTGCTGGCTGGCGACCAGGTCGTGACCAAGCCCGTGCAAACCCTCTGGCTCATCGAACTCCGCGCCACCAAAGGGGGCGGACACTGTCACTGACAATGCTCGACCGTCTGCTCGAATTCTCCGTCCGCCAGCGCGCGCTCGTGCTGCTGGCGGCGCTCGTCCTCGTCGGCATCGGCGTCTGGTCCGCGTTGCGGCTGCCGATTGACGCCGTGCCGGACATCACCAACATCCAGGTGCAGGTCAACACCCAAGTCCCCGCGCTTGCGCCGGAAGAAATCGAAAAACTGGTCACCTTCCCCATCGAGAATGAAATGGCCGGCATTCCCGGCCTGACGGAGTTGCGTTCGCTTTCCAAGTTTGGACTGTCGCAGGTCAATCTCATCTTTGAGGACGGCACGGACATCTATCGGTCGCGCCAACTCGTCAGCGAACGCTTGCAGACAGTCGTTGACGAATTGCCGCTGGGCCTCACGCCCAAGCTCGCGCCCATCAGCACCGGCCTCGGGGAGATTTATTACTACGTGGTCGAATACGCCGCGGACACGACCAACAAACCGCCCACGCGCGAGGCGCAGTTGATGGAGTTGAAGCTCCTTCACGATTACGTCGTCAAGCCGCGCCTGCGCTCGACGCCCGGCCTGGCCGAGGTCAACACCACGGGGGGTTACGAAAAGCAGATCGTCATCCAGCCCAACCCCGACAAGCTCAAGAGCGTCGGCATGTCCTTCAGCGAAATCGCCGACGCCGTGGGTGAGAACGTCGAGAACGCCGGTGGCAGTATCATTCAAATCGGAGGCGAAACTTTGACGATACGCGCCGCAGGCCGCGTGCAAACCATTGACGAGATTGCCAACCTGCCCTTGAAGTTCGGCGCGCGCTCCACGCCGCTGCGAGTTAAGGACGTGGCGGACGTTATCATCGGCAAGCCCGTCCGCACCGGCACGGGCACTTACAAGGGCGAGGAAGCCGTGCTCGGCTCGGCCTTGATGCTGGCCGGGGAGAACAGCCGCCTCGTCGCCAAGGCCGTGGACGAAAAGCTCAAGGAGATCCAACCGAAGCTCCCGGCGGGCGTAGAAATCATCCCGGTCTATGACCGCACCGTGCTGGTGGACCGCACCATCCGCACGGTCGAGACAAGTTTGTTCGAGGGTGCAATTCTCGTCGTGGTGGTGCTGCTGGTCATGCTGGGCAATTGGCGCGCGGCGTTCATTGTCGCGCTCGCCATTCCGCTGTCGCTGCTGTTCGCCATGACCGGCATGGTGCAAAGCAAGGTGAGCGGTAACTTGATGAGTCTCGGCGCGATTGACTTCGGGCTGATTGTGGATGGCGCGGTCGTGATGGTCGAAAACATCATCCGGCATCTCGCGGAGAAACAGCACAAGCTGGGACGCAAACTCACCGCCCTGGAGCGCGCCCAGGAAGTTCTCGTGTCGGCAAAGGAAGTCGCCAGCCCGATGTTCTTCGGCGTGTGCATCATCACCGTGGTTTATTTCCCGATCCTCGCACTCACCGGCATCGAGGGAAAGATGTTCAAGCCGATGGCCATCACCGTCATCTTCGCGCTGGTCGGCTCGATGGCGCTGGCGCTGACGCTCATGCCGGCGCTCTGCTCGTATCTGCTCGGCGGCAACATCCAAGAGAAGGACAGCTTCCTCGTCACTTGGGCGAAGATCGCCTACACGCCCATCCTCCGCTTCGCCCTGCGCTTCCGCTGGGTCGTCACGGGCGCGGCGGTGGGCTTGTTCCTTCTCGCGGTTGTAGTCTTCAATCGGCTGGGCGCGGAGTTTGTGCCGCAGTTGGATGAAGGCTCGTTTGCCACGCACATGATCCGCACCACAAGCATCGGCATTGACGCCAGCATCGAAATGCAGAAGCAAGGCGAGAAGCTGCTGATCGAGAAGTTCCCCGAGGTGGCCTACACTTTCAGCCGACTGGGCACGGCGGAAATCGCCAGCGACCCGATGGGTGTGAACGTCGCGGACACTTACATCATGTTCACGCCACTCGACAAGTGGCGCACGGTGGACGGCAAACCCATCAGCAAGGAAGCGCTCGCCAACCTGATGACCGAGGAACTCGGCAAACACTTGCCCGGCGAAGGCCACCTCTTCAGCCAGCCCATCGAGATGCGCTTCAATGAAATCCTCGAAGGCACGCGCGCGGACATCGCGGTGAAGGTCTTTGGTGAGGATTTTGCCATCATCGAGAAGATCGCCTCCGAGATGCGCGAAGTGCTGGAAACCGTGCCTGGCGCGGCGGACGTGGAATTTGATGCGCTCGGCAAATCGCCCCTGCTTGAAATCGTTCCGAAACGCGAGGCCATGAGCAAATACAACCTGCACGCCGCCGAGGTGAACCGCGTGGTCAACACCGCGCTCGCGGGGCAGGAAGTTGGCAAGCTCATCGAGGGCAACCGCCGCTTCGACATCGTGATTCGCCTGAGCGAGGAATTGCGCGAGAAGATCGACGACCTCAAGCGCCTGCCGGTGCGCGTGGACGACGGAGGACTGCTCACGCTCGGCCAGGTCGCCGATTTCAAGGTGGTGGAGCAGGTCGCAGCCATCGCGCGCGAATACAGCCAGCGCCGCGCGGCCATCATGGTGAACCTGCGCGGGCGCGACGTGGAAAGCTTTGTCCGCGAAGCGCAGAAGAAAATCGCCGCACAGATCAAACTGCCCGAAGGCTACACCATCGAGTTCGGCGGGCAGTTCAAGAATCTCCTGGAAGCCCGCAAGCGCCTGACCATCGTTGTCCCGGCGGCGCTGGCGCTCATCTTCGTGCTCATCCTGATGGCGCTGCAAAGTCTCCGGCAATCGCTACTGGTCTTTCTTGCCGTGCCGTTGGCCGTGACCGGCGGCGTGTTCGCCCTCTGGGCGCGTGACCTGCCCTTCAGCATCTCCGCAGGTGTCGGCTTCATCGCATTGAGCGGCATCGCTGTCTTGAACGGGCTGATGATCATCACGTTCTTCAACCAGTTGCGCGAGCGCGGGGCGGATCTGCGTACCGCCGTCTGGGACGGCTCGCTCCTTCGCCTTCGCCCGAAACTGATAACGGCGCTCGTGGCCTCCCTCGGTTTCATCCCGATGGCCGTCGCCACGGGCGCGGGCGGTGAAGTGCAGCGCCCGCTCGCGACCGTCGTCATTGGCGGCATCCTAAGTTCCACGTTCCTGACGCTCGTGTTGCTCCCGACGCTCTACGAGTGGCTGGAGCGAAACGGCACGGTCACAGCACGGGGAACAGAGGTACCGAACACATGAAGACCTCCCTCTTCTGTTCCCCGCCAACTATTCAATTACGCCGCCAATGATTTGCCGCGTGGGAAGCGTCCGCTCACGGCGTCGTCCACCCAGATGTCTTCGTCCAGTTCCTCCCAACGCAAGGCCAGACCGTTGAGGCGAAGTTGCACTTTTTCGAGCTGCGGCTGCGTCGCGTTGGCGAGTAGTGGATATTTTTCGGCAGGAAAACTCACGCACCGGCCATCAGCAAGTTCCAGGCGAACGCTCCGGCCTTCCACCCAGCAGCGCGCAGCGATGGTTTCGGTGGACCGCTCAGTGATCATGCGTTCGAGCGTAGGCTTCCAGCAGTTTTTGGCAATGCTCGTCCACCAACTGCTCGATGCGGACAAGTTCAGGCTTGGCGAAACCGCGATTGGACGCGAGAGAAACCGGGCGAAGCCAAAACTTGGCTTCCAGTTCCTCGCGCGCGACGTGGATGTGCGGCGGTTCATTGCCTTCGCGGCTGTAGAAATGGAAGCGATACGGCCCGATGCGCAGCACGGTTGGCATGGCGCGATGTTGACCAATGCCTGGAAAGTTTGCACCAATGCCGTTGATCGACTTGGAGCAGATGACGGCGGGCTTTCCCCAGATTCCGCATCCGCGCCCACCGCATTACAAAAAGCAAATGAAAACAAACCTCCGCATCCTCACCGTGGCCATCGCGCTTTGCGTTGGCCTGTTCACCGCCACGGCCGCCAACAAGGACGATCACCAACACCTGGCCACGCCCAAGGGCGGACGACTGCTCGACAAAACCAAACCGCACGCCGAATTCGTGGTCGAGAAAGACCGCACCGTGACCATCAATTTCTACAACGAAAACCTAAAACCGGTCGCAGCCACCACACAGCGGGTAACTGTCCAGGCCAACGCCCCGAGCGGCAAGGCCAAGCTGGATTTCGAGAAGCAAGGTGACGCGCTCGTGAGCAAGACGAAGCTGCCTGAAGGCGATGGCTACACCCTCGTCGTGCAGTTTAAACAGACCGCCGACGCCAAGCCGATGAACCTCCGCTTCAAGCTCGACCTGAGCACCTGCGGCGAGTGCAAGCGCGCCGAATACGCCTGCACCTGCGACCATTGAGCAGCAACGTCGTGACGTGTCCGTTGCCCATTTAGACCATAGTCTGTCCGCCGCCATCGTAGCCCTGGCCGTCGAGGTCTAATAAAATATCCCGCGGTTCAGCACCCTTACTGGGACCCACGATGCCGCGCTCTTCGAGTTCGTCCATGATCCGAGAGGCGCGGCCGTAGCCCAGTTTCAACCGGCGCTGCAGAAGGGACACACTCGCCTTCTTTTCGCTGCGGATAATCTCGATGCACTTCTCGATGAGCTCCTGATCCTCGTCGGAAGTCTCGTCGCTGCCACCAAATGACATTTGGCCTGCGCTGCTGGGCGTCTTTTGGAGTGCCTGATGAATTTCGACTTCATAGCTCGGCTTTCCCTGGCGGGCAATGTGCCCCACGATGAGTTCAATCTCCTGGTCCGTAATCAGCACGCCCTGGGCACGATTCAATTTGGCACTGCCCGGCGGTAGATACAGCATGTCGCCCTTGCCCAGCAGTTTGTCCGCACCCATTTGATCGAGAATCGTCCGGGAATCCACCTTCGCCGCCACTTGAAAGGCGATCCGGGCCGGAATATTCGCCTTGATCACGCCGGTGATGACATCCACCGAAGGGCGCTGCGTCGCGACAATGCAATGGATGCCAGCGGCCCGGGCCATCTGGGTAATCCGGGCAATCGCCATTTCAACGTCGGCGGGAGCGACGAGCATTAGATCCGCCAGCTCGTCAATGATCACGACGATATAGGAAAGCTTTTCCGGGATGATGATGTCGTCATCACGGGGCACGACAATCTGTTCATCGACTTCGACAGCAAAGCCATCGGCACCGGGTTCCACGCGTTCCTTTTTCGCCATCAGCGGGAGCTCGGGTTCGGCCGGAGGGAGGGGTTTATCTTTCGGCCGTTCATTGAACGACTTGATGTTTCGGACGTTGACCTTGGCAAAAATTTGGTAGCGTTTCTCCATTTCATTGACGACCCAACGCAAGGCGAGAATGACCTTCTTCGGGTCGTTGACCACGGGCACGACGAGGTGTGGCAGGGCGTTGTACTGCTGCAGTTCAACCACCTTCGGATCAATCATCACGAAGCGCAGTTCATCGGGGCGAAACTTGTACAGCAGGGACGCAATGATCGAGTTGATGCAGACGGATTTCCCGGAACCCGTGCTGCCGGCGATCAGGCAGTGCGGCATTTCGGCGAGATCCGCGATTATCGGATGCCCGTAGACGTCCTTGCCGAGGCACAACGGGATGCGCGCCTTGCTATTCTGCCACTCGGGCGATTCCATCATGTCGCGGAAGATCACCTTGGTCTTGACGGCATTAGGGACCTCGACGCCGACGGACGATTTGCCCGGGACGGGTGCCAGGATGTTGATTCGTTCGGCCTTGAGGGCGGCGGCCATGTTATTGGTAAGCGCGGCGATCTTTTCGAGTTTAACCCCGGGAGCCGGGTGTAATTCGTAACGCGTAATAGTTGGGCCGCGCGTGATGTCGCCCGGCGCGACTTCGATGCCAAACTGGGCGAGCGTCTGAACCATGAGCCGCGAATTGGCCATCAATTCCTCGCGAGTTTCGGTGGGTTTGATCGAGAGATCGGGATGATTGAGAAGATCCAGACCCGGCAGCCGGTAGTCTCCGATCATCGGCGTGCTGGCCACCGCGATGGGTTTGCGCTTTTGCTGTTGCAGGCGAACTCGGGCCGACGGAGGAAATCCGCCGGGAGGCATTTCGGTCGGTCCACCCGGGGGGGGATCGGACTTTTCTCCCGCGGCGGACGAACTCGGGATCGATTCCTCGTCACCCGAAGGTGTGCCCGAATCTGGACCGGGTCCATTGCGGCCAAGGATTTCTGCGGTCGTCGCAGCACCTTTCCGCCCAGGCTTAGCCGGTTCCGGTTTAGAAAATGGGTTGGCGGAGGCGATTTCGCTGGCGGGGATGGTTTGTCCTTCGAGGACGGGCTGGCCGCTAGGTGCGCGGGAGCGGGACAAGCTATTATCCCGGAAGGTGGGCTCGGGGACAGGCTGCAAATCGGCGCCGAGACTTTCCCGAGCGGAATCCTCGGATCCAATCGCGTCCGTCTCGGACTCTTCGGACGCCTCGGCCGCATCAATTTTCTCCTGAAGTTTGCGCGCTTTCTTCTCGAGTTCGCGGGTCTTTTTTCCCAAATCGATGGGTTCGGCGAATTGGGATTCGGCGGACGCCTGCCGGCGGGCGAGCAGGGATTTCAGCCAGGACCAAAAATGGAAACCGGTGAAGAACCAAAGGCTGGCAAAATAGAGGGCACCATAAAGAATCGAGGCGCCCACCCGATTGAAGAGATATTCGGGGCCATATTGATTCAACGTCTTTCCGATCAAACCGCCGGGACCAATGGAATCCAGACTTACCCGGACAAAACCCAAGGAATGGCTGTAGAGATCCAAGAGCCCGACACAGGCAACGAGAAAACCGGTCGCACCGAGCCAGGCTCGCCAATTCCGATGCAGATGACCAAGTCCCGGTACCAAGGCGGCGAGCCCGAAGCCGAGGAAGATCACGGGTAAGACATACGCCGCGGCACCGGTGGTAAAGAAAAGAATCCAAGCGGTCCGTGCGCCCACTCGACCAATCAGGTTATGGATGTTTTCATTGGCCGGAGCACGGTTGAAATCCAAGTCCCGTCGGTCGTAACTGAAGAGCGCCAGGAATAAAAAAAGCGCCAGCGCGAGGAGTATTACCCCAAGGAGTTCATTCCGTCCTTCTTGCTGAGCGTCCGAACGGTCTTTTCTGGCCACCCTCTGAGTTCACGGGTGCGGCCGACAAGTTCCAAGCCCAAAGTGGGATCATTCCTGAGAAGTTACCGGCAGCGGCGGGCCTAGATTGCACTAAGAGCCTGTCCCAGGGCTGCATCAAGCTCGCCTGGGAGCGCCGGCTTCCTTGCCGGCGGGTTCCGATTCCACGCGCCGGCAGGATGCCCAATGCCACTCAGATTTGGTCAAAGAAGTTGGGCATTAGCGGCCGCTCGTGAGCCGGTAAACGTCGGAAATTTCTGAGGGTGGTGGCGAATTTTTCGAATTTGGCCAG
>CAMAUY010000074.1 GCA_945861565.1 Akkermansia muciniphila | reverse complement strand
CATCCAAAAGCGTTTGTTGCTCGTGCTCGGGTAGCGTAAAAGGCTCGGCCATGCCGGCAGTTAAATAAAGTCAGCGAGTTTTGTCCAGTTTTACATCGTCTTTTGTTTCACCTGCCTCCTTAAAGTCAAAATCTTGAAACTGCCCTGCCGTTCGATTCTGCGAAGCGCGCCACATCCAGCCAATGGCGCCCCCATCGCTCGCCGAAACGCGGGCTGCGGAGCAGATCATCTACGGTCGCCTCCCACTTCTCCCGGGAAAATGCCTTCATCGCTTCCGGCGTCGGCGGCAGGCCGATCAGATCAAAATAGAGCCTGCGCAGCAGCACCACGGGTTCTGCCTCAGGCGATGGTGTAAGGCCGTTCTCCCTCAATTTTGCCTGAACAAACTCATCGACGTTCCCATCCGCCTTCACCGGCTGCTGGTAGCTCCAAAACTGCCTCCCAGCTGCCAAATTCACTGGAGGACGCTCCACGGTGTTCAAAGCAGACTCACGCGGATCAGCGGCACCGGTCCTAATCCACACTTCAAAATCCCGAATGACCGAATCGGCCAGTTTAGGCTTTTTCGGCGGCATTTCGAGATCGGGATCGCTGTGTTTGATCGCCGCGAGCAGCAGACTCTTCGCCACTTCGCCCGGCACCACGGCAGCGCCTGTTTCACCCCCGGCGCGAATGCCGTCTCGCGTGTCCAGTACCAGTCCACCTTTTGATTTGCCTGACTCCGCCGAATGGCATTCGTAACAGTGCTTCACCAGCACCGGACGAATCTTGGATTCAAAGAATGCAACGTCCTGAGCCGAGGCAGTGATCGAAAATGAAAGTATCAGGCAAAATGCAGGTTTCACGGTGATTTCGCTTGAGGGGCATCCAGTCCGAGGAATTGGATTCGCAATTTGATTGAGGGGATGACTTCCGTGCGTACCTCAACTGCGGAAGCGGAGTATCCCGCGCCCCAGCCGGCCGGCAGATTGGGTTCCGTGCTTCATTCCTCGAATTTCAATTTCCGCGTGTCGCACTCCCGGCCGGTCGGCACCGTGAGAGGGATGTAAAGTTCCGGGCGGCGGGCGCGAATCCATTTCCGGCCCGTGGCTTCGGCCAGCAGCGCCGCGTCAAGGTTGGCGAGGACCATCGCGTCGTCAGCCACTGAAGTCTCGGCGAGGAGGCGGCCATAGGGATCGAGGATCATCGCGTTGCCGGTGCGGATCTCGTCGTCGTCCACGCCCACGCCGTTGCTGAAGATGAGGAAGAGGCCGTTGTCGTGCGCGCGGCTGGGCAGCCAGCGCAGGAGCCAGCCGCGGCCCTTGTCGCTGCGGAACTCCGCCTCGATCACCGCTGGCGCCGCGCGACGGTTGTCCCAGAGGCGGCGGTCGATCAGGCCCATGAGGTTCGGGTTCCGGCTGCGCACGCCGCCGGTCTGATGTGGCGCGATGAGAATCTCCGCTCCGCGCAGCGCGGTCATCCGCACGTTCTCAACCAAGTTGCAGTCGTAGCAGATCAGCACGCCCGCGCGGAAGCCCCCCGGCAGGTCGAACACGGTCAGCTCCGCACCGGGCCGAATCGCGCTGTGTTCGAACGAATGCAGCTTGCGATGCCGGTGCCACGAGCCGTCCGGAAGCGCGACGACGTAGCTATTGTGAAACTCACCCTCGCCCGCCACCTCGACCAGCCCCGCGCCCACGCTGACGCCGTGCCGCTGCGCGAGGGTGAGCAGCCGCTGCGTGCTCGGACCGCCGGGCACCGGTTCCGCCAGCGCGGTGAGCTGCTCCAGTGTCAGGTGGCGGATGAACCAGTAGCCGGTGAGACAACACTCGGGAAAGACGACCAGCGTCGCGCCTTGGGCCGCGGCCTGCGCGGTGAAATGTTCCACCTTGGCGAAGTTCGCCGTCTTGTCGCCCGGCAGGCTTTCCATCTGCACGGCGGCGACGCGCAGGCAGCGGGAGTCGTCGGGTGATGACACGGAGACAGACTCAGCACGATCGCCGGCAGACGCAATCTGCTTTCTCTCGTCCGACTGGCCCGACCTAAAATCCGACCCGGAACAGAACAAATAAGGGACCGTGTTAATATTAGTTTACCTTCGATCCTCGGTTTGGCATGAGTTTAGTTCGTTGAAATACTTTCCTGTCTCAAATGCCCCGATTGCATTTCACTCTCGAAAAGGTAGCCTGCGACTCCCGGGCGCGCGCCGCCCGCTTTCAAACACTCCACGGCGAAGTCCAGACCCCGGTGTTCATGCCGGTCGGGACCCAAGCCACGGTCAAAGCCCAAACGGTCGACACCTTGAAGGCGACGGGATCGCGCGTGTTACTCGCCAATACGTACCACCTGCTGCTTCGTCCCGGGCCTGATGTCTTCCGAAAGTTCGGCGGCATTCACCGCTTCATGAATTGGGATGGGCCGGTCCTGACGGATTCGGGTGGTTTTCAAATCTTTTCCCTGCCTTCGGAACGGGCGATGAACGAAGAGGGTGCCCGGTTTCGAAGTTATGTGAACGGCGATTCCCACCTGTTGTCACCAGAATCTAGCATCGCGATGCAGAAGGCGATCGGCAGCGATATTATGATGGTGTTGGATCAATGCATCCCTTCGACGGCAGCTTACGGCCCAGCCGAGGCCGCCATGGAACTAACGCATCGGTGGGCGAAGCGCTCCCTCATTGCCCGCGGTGACTCCCCTGCAGCGTTATTCGGAATCGTGCAGGGTGCGTGTCACCACGATCTTCGCAGACGGAGCGCCGCCTTCCTCCGCGACCTCCCCTTTGACGGCCTCGCGATTGGTGGCCTCGCCGTGGGCGAAACCCATGCTGAACGCTACGAATTCACCGGGCTTGTTACCGAGGAGCTGCCTGACAATCTTCCGCGCTATCTGATGGGTGTTGGGACGCCGATCGACATTCTCGAAGCGGTGCACCGCGGGGTCGACATGTTTGACTGCATCATCCCCGGCCAACTGGCGCAGCGCGGGGTGGCATTTACGGCCCGCGGCAAACTTCTCCTGCGACGCGTCGCCCATAAATTTTCGGAAGCTCCCATCGAAGTTGGCTGTGATTGTACCACCTGCCGGCACTACTCGCGGGCGTATCTACACCATCTCTCGAAGGCGGACGAAATCCTGGGCTGGCATCTTCTGGGCATCCACAATCTGGCCTTCTATCACCGACTCATGCGGCAAATGCGGGAAAGCATTCTGCGCGATGATTTCCGTGCTTTTTATCAGAACAACCGAAATGAACTCGGCCGAAATGACGAAGAAAACGTGGTCCATCCTGTAAAGAAGCCCGTATCCACTCGGGCTCAACACCGTGGGGACTATGACATTGAGATCAATCCCGCAGGATTTTCGAGTATTCGCCAAATCAGCTCGGGTGAGGTGATGCACTCGGTGAATCCGCCCGCGGAGGAAGCGCAGAGGTTATACGTGGAACAATCCGGTCTGGCACTCCGTCTGGGGTCAGGCGCCGACCGGGAGATGGAACTCGTGCTCTGGGACGTCGGGCTGGGTGCGGCCTCCAACGCCATGGCGGCCGTTCGGTGCTTTGAACGAGTTCTGGCCCAACGGGGAGCCGCCGCGATGCGCCCTCTTCGGTTAGTCAGTTTCGAGTGCGATCTGGATCCTCTGACGCTTGCATTGAAGTTTCCGAGCCATTTTCCGCACCTGCGTCACGCCGCTCCGCATTCGATTCTGAAAGACCGTCACTGGGCTCATTCCTCCGGGCTGCTTGGGTGGGAACTGCACACGGGGAGTTTTCTGACCCACATCGAGTCCGCAGCCATTCCAGACATTGTTTTCTACGATCCGTTCTCAGCCCGAATCGACACCGGGCTATGGACGGCCAGCGTGTTTGCGCGGATATTTCATCACTGTCGTACAAAGCCATCCGAATTATACACCTACTCCTCGGCGCCATCGGTGCGGGCGGCAATGCTGGCAGCAGGTTTCTTCGTCGCCGAAGGTGTGGGCACCGGATCCAAAACTGCCACCACCGTCGCGTTCACGCGATGGGAAGGGGCGGAGCGGCACCCCGCCCGGCACCGTCAGCTAGGTCCGGAATGGTTGCTGCGCTGGCGTGGTAGTCGTTCGAAATATCCTTCGGATCTTTCAGGCGACGAGAAATCGCAGTTTGAACGGCGGCTCGAGGGACACCCTCTTATGCTCCCGGCCAATTGATCGAACGAGACTGCACCTTCATTCTGTTGAACAGGTATTAAAATTACCTCATCACTGTTGACCCCAGCGCCTGTCAGGAGCAGGCCCGTATTCGCGGCACCCATTTCGCAGTGTCAGCCCTGCTCGATACGTTGGCGGCGGAAATTAGACCGGCTCAATTTTCAATTGCAACTCCATGACCAGCTTCGATAGTTGAGTCGCTTATGAAGCTTAAAGAGAATCTACGGGCGGTCTTGTGCGTCTTCGCCCTGTGCGCCTCTTTCATTGTGAATGGCGCAGATACTGCCGCGCCGCCGCCTTCGGCTCCGCCCAAGTACAGCGCAGCGGACCTGGAAAAGCTGGTCGCGCCGATTGCTCTGCATCCCGACCCTTTGATCGCCATCATTCTGCCCGCGTCCGTGTATCCGCTGGAGATTGTCCAGGCGGCGCGGTTTGTGAAGGACACGAATAACATTCCCAAATTGAATGAACAACCGTGGGACGAAAACGTGAAGGGCCTGGCGAAGTTTCCCGACATGCTTCAGAAGATGAGCGATGACATTTCGTGGACGATGGATTTGGGGCAGGCATTTGTTGACCAGCAAAAGGAGTTGATGGACACCATCCAAATGTTGCGCGGTAAGGCGAGTTCTTCCGGTGTGCTGAAGACAACACCGCAACAGGTCATCGTCGTCACCAACAGTGTGATCGAGAAAACCATTGAGCAAAAAGTCGTTTACGTCACGAACACGGTCGTGCAGATCCAGCCCTCGAATCCGCAGGTCATTTACGTCCCGACTTACCCGCCGACGATTTATTACCCACCGCCCGCGTATGCCGGACCGCCGCCGATCGTCTCATTTGCGGCGGGAATCGCGGTGGGCGCGATCATCGCGAACAATTGTGACTGGCATGGCGGCGGGGTTTATGTTGGCCCTCACGGTGCTGCCGTCTGGGGTGGCGGTAACTATAATAATCGCGGCGGCGTCACCATCGAAGGGGATGTGAACATCAATACGGGGAACATTAACACCGGGAACATCAACTCTGGCAATCGGTCCCAGGTAAATTCTTCCTCGGCGACTTCCCAGAAGTGGCAACCCGATCAAAGCCGTATGAGCTCCTCCGGGGCGAAGGCCAACACGCAGTCGGCCCAATCCCGCGGCTGGAGTTCCGGTGCCTCACAACCCGCGGCTGCCTCGAGATCCCCCTCGAGTGCCCCCTCGAGTGCCACGCCGAGACCTTCCGCAGGGGCCGCGCCAAGTGCCGCTTCGAGTGCCGCGCGTCCGAGTTCATCGTCCGCCGCCAGTCGGCCGAGTCCCTCGGCCAGCCAGGCCAGCACTCGGTCATCGCCGAGCCCGTCTCGGGAAAGCGCCTTCGGTGGGGCGGGCGGCGGTGCCAGTGCGAAACAGTCCAGCAGCCGAGGTGCGAGTAGCCGGAGTGGAGGAGGTGGAGGAGGTGGAGGAGGTGGTCGTGCCCGTGGCCGCTAGCCGTGAGGCAATGCCCGCAGACCGCGATTTTTATGAAACACATTGATTCGATCCCGATTTTCAAGGCTTGGCGCACGCTGGGCTTCCTTTTGGCGATATTCGCCGCCGGTCCGATGAACGCGGCCGAATCCGGAATTACCTTCTCAAATCCGGAAGCGGCCGTGGCCGCGCTTGACACCGCAGTGAGGACCACGAACCGCGCTCAACTGCGGGCCATTTTTGGCCCAAAAATTGAAGAGATCGTCAACCCTGACGCCGTCCAGGCTGCAAGCGAATTCGCCGCATTCGCTTCTGCGCTCATAGAAACGAATCGTCTCGACCGAATGTCGGACACCCGGCGAGTGCTCCTGTTGGGGAGCAATTACTGGCCATTTCCCGTGCCCATTGTACAAAAGGACTACCGCTGGTTCTTTGATACCGCGGCCGGAGTTGATGAATTGCTCACCCGCCGCATCGGCCGCAACGAACTTCAAACGCTTCAGGTCTTGCGTACCGGTGTCCAAGCGCAGCGTGACTATGCCAGCCACGACCGCGATGGCGACGAGGTGCTCGAATACGCGGAAAAGATCGTCAGCACCCCCGGCGCGAAAGACGGATTGTTCTGGTCGCCCGAATTCGACGGCGAAATCAGTCCGCTCGGGCCCCTCTTTGCCGACGCTGCGAACGAAGGTTACGGCAACCGGAAGAAGCGCTCGAACGGCCAGCCAAAACCCTTTTATGGCTACTTGTTCAAGATCCTTACGCGCCAAGGCGGGCACGCGCCCGGCGGAAAGTATAATTACGTCATTAATGGCAACATGATCGGGGGCTTCGCGCTCGTCGCTTGGCCAGCCGAATATGGCAATTCGGGCATCATGACCTTTGTTGTCAACCAGCAGGGCCGCGTCTATCAGAAAGATCTCGGCCCACAGACCGCAAAAACTGTCGGGGCAATGAAGTTGTACGATCCCGACAAGAGTTGGAGCGTGTCAGCGGACTAGGGCATCGGAGCCATGTTTGACTGGGAAGTGAGGCGCACCAAGCTTGATCAGCCGTGGTTCAAGAAGATCTCCAAAGTTGTGCCGACAAAGATGCCACCCTTATTTTTCCAGGTTGCATGCTAGATCATCGTCGGGTTCGACCGGCCGGCTGGGACCTCGTCCGATCACTCGTCGCACTTTTGGTAATCAGCACAGTCGTTTTGCTCACCGGGTTGAGCACCGGCTGTCGCGTGATGAAAAGTGCGGCAGATTTACCCGCTCAGACCGTCCGTGCTGTCATACCGGGCAAGCAGGGTAATGTCGCGGTGGACCCGATGGTGATGCAGGAGTCCTTGTTGCGCTTTGCGGATGAATTGGCCACGAGGATGCCCCAGGGGATCGAAAAGCTGAGGCGTGGTACGAGCCATCCGACGGTCGAAGAGGTTCTGAAATGGAAAATCGACACCGGCACCAAGATTTGCAGCATCGCCTCCGGTCCAAATCACATCGTCAATCTCATCGACATGACGGTGTTTGTCACGGTGACCCGAATCACTCTGGATGAATTTTGGCAGCCCAAGCTCTTCGGCGAATCCGCCGAGCCGTTGTTGGAAACCCTCCGGAACGCGGAGAAGGATGTTTGGCAGCTTGTCGGTACCGTACTGACCTCCGCGCAGCAGATAGAGCTGCACGAAGCGATCACGTCTTCGCAGGAAAAGAATCCCTCCGGCGAGACATTTCTGATTGGGAATGCGCTGCGCTTCAGCGCGACAGCGGCCAAAGTGAGCCAGGCCGACCAAGGCGTGCCCGCCTCTCTTTTTAGCATTCTTAGGGTTGATCCGCTTTCCGGCATGGAACCGGCCGTACGAGAAATTGCAGAGACGCGGCTGTTTGCGGAGCGCGTTCTCTACGTCACTCACCACATGCCCGTGATCCTTCGGTGGCAGATTGAACTGTTAAGCCTTAACGTGGTGGAGATGCCCACGGTGCGGCAGTTGGTCACAAACGCCACCCAACTGACGACATCGGTCGAACGTCTTGTCGCCGTGGTTGAAAAACTGCCGCAACAGGTTGGCATCGAGCGCGAAGAAATTCTCCAGGCGCTTCGGTTGATGGAAAAGGACCTTACGACGCTTGCCGCCCACGTGCGCGAAGGTCTCAAGGGGGGAACGGAGATGTCCATGTCGGTGAATACGACGCTGAAAACGTTTGACGCATTGATGAAACGATTCGGGGTCGGTGAAACGAACCATGTCGGCGCCGCGAAAACCAATTCCGAGCCATTTCGCATCCGGGACTATACGGAAACTGCCGTGCAACTAGAGGCGACAGGCCGACAGCTAACGGAGTTGCTCCGTGCGCTGGATCGAACGATTGGATCGCCCAACCTGGCACAATTATCGATGCAGGTCGCACCGGTCGTGCAGCAGGCGCAAACCAGCGGGAGGGAAATCGTGGATTATGCCTTCCGGAAAGCGATTCTGCTCGTGGTCGCCTTGCTGGTGGCTGGCCTCGTTTACCGCTTTTTATCCTTTCGTCTGATGCCGGCAATCGGCTCCAAGACGAACTCAAAGTGAAACGGGAATCGAATCCAATTGACCCTTGGGAACACTCTGCAACGCCAGACAGCAGCGACCGAGAGAATTTGCCGGAGTGACCTTGTTTACCGTCATCCACGAAGATACCGAACTGCTCGTTCTCCACAAACCGGCTGGGCTGGTTTGCCATCCGACAAAAGGCGACGAATACTCCAGTCTGATCAGCCGGGTACGTCTTTACCTTGGCGGTGCGGAGGAACCGCAGATGGTTCATCGGCTCGATCGCGAGACCAGTGGTGTCATGCTTTTCGGAAAGACACGCGAGGCGGCGCAGGAATTGCGCCGGCTGTGGGAGCTGGGATTTGTCAGCAAACGGTATCAGGCGGTCGTCCACGGGCGTGTCGCGACGACTGCGGACCGGATCGATCTTCCGCTGGGGCGAGATGAGTTAAGCCGGGTGGCGATCAAGGACAGGGTGCGACCGGACGGAGCCGTGGCCCGGACGCGGTACCGAGTTGAACGAGTATTCGAGCGACCGGAAGGAGTGTTTACCTTGCTGTGGGTTTGGTTGGATACGGGAAGGAAGCATCAGATTCGCATTCACCTAGCGGCGGTCGGGCATCCGATCGTCGGAGATAAAATATACGGAGGCGACGAGGAACGGTATCTGGCGTTTGTGGAAGGGAGACTGCTCCCGGAGCATCGGCAAGCGTTGCTGACGCCGAATCAGGCGTTACACGCGGGATCGGTCTGGCTGCCCTGGAAGGGAGAAGAGCGTCTGTTTGAAACTCCGGCCGAGCCGTGGTTCCTGGATTTTTTGACCGGCAGAAGCGTGGACTGGCCGGAGAAAACATGACGGAGTCTCCGACGCCGTGCGGATGGATCGGCGTGGCGTTGCGGACGTCGAGGGAATAGTGTGGATCCGTGCGTGACCGGATGCCTCCGATATTGACCCGAATTCTCCGTGAATCTCCGGAATTGAGCCGAGCCTATTTAGTTGGTGGCTGCGTGCGGGACGCCTGCCTCGGTGTGACCGTCAAGGATTTCGACATCGAGGTGTATGGAATTTCGTATGAACGGCTCATGGCCGTGCTCTCGAAATGGGGTCGCACTGACTTCGTGGGCCAATCATTTGGAGTGGTAAAACTCGCCGTGGCGGGAGGTCTGACGTTTGATTTCAGTGTGCCGCGGCGAGACTCAAAGATTGCTCCGGGGCACCGGGGATTTGTCGTAGAGATGGATCCCAGTTTAACGCCCCCAGCAGCTGCGGCACGGCGGGATTTCACTATCAACTCTCTGCTCTACGATCCTCGTGAGGACCGAATCCTGGACTTTTTTGGAGGCCAGGACGATCTCCAGAACCGGCTCCTCCGGCACACCAGTTCGGCATTCATTGAGGATCCATTGCGAGTCCTTCGTGGGATGCAATTTGCGGGGCGTTTCAATTTAAAACCCGTTCCCGCCACGGTGGAGCTCTGCCGCACAATGAAGCCCTTTTACGGCGAGCTTGCGGTGGAGCGGGTGCGGGAGGAATGGTTCAAGTGGGCTGCTCAAAGCATTCGGCCATCCGCCGGATTGGCATTCCTCGCGGCGACTCATTGGATCGACCACTTCCCGGCGTTGCACGACATGATCGGGGTGCCACAGGACCCCGACTGGCACCCAGAAGGCGATGTGTGGGTTCATACCCTCCATGTCTTGGACGCCCTGGTCGATCTCCCGGCGTGGCAAGCGGCAGCGCCTTCCGACCGGATTGTCCTTTCATTTGCGGCTCTCCTTCACGACGTGGGAAAAGCGTCCACGACTTTGGAACAGATTCGGGACGGACGACCGCGAGTGGTTTCGCCGGGACACGAGACTGCCGCGGCTCCGCTGGCGGAAGCGTTTCTTTCCGGGATTGGCTCGTTTCCGGCCGTTACGTCGCGAGTGCTCCCGCTGGTGGCGAATCACATGGCCCATCTGGAGGAGCCAACCGCTCGGGCGATTCGGCGTCTGGCCCGCCGACTGTCGCCAGCAACCGTATTGGAGCTAGCGACCGTGATGATCGCCGACGCGGCGGGGCGTCCGCCGCGTCCGGTTAAGACTCCGCTCTCCGTGCTTGCAATTCTGGAGAAAGCGGACGAATTGGCGGTGGAATCGCGCGCTCCCAATCCGATCTTGCTGGGGCGGCACCTGATTGCTGCTGGGCTGGTGCCGGGACCGGAATTTACGCCAATCCTTGCGGACGCGTTTGAAGCCCAACTCGATGGAAGATTTTCGGATGCTGTGGGTGCCTCCGAGTGGCTGCGGGAACGGTTGGGGGCACCATGAGGAATCGAGCGATGCGGCGTAAACGGGGTCGAATTCTGAGCCGAACCTGGCCCGGGCAATCCCGCCGCAATGGAGGGGATGCCGTAAAGCCCGTTGCCTGCGGAGGTCTATCGGTTATCGTGGGGTCGTGTCGGATTCATCTTCCACGCTCCTCGCACGCCTGACCGGATTGACCGTCGAGTCAGGGGGAGCACGGCCGTCCAAGCCTGGGATTCGCCTGCTCCGTTTCTGGCTCTGCGTCATCGAGGCATTTTGGCGGAACCGCTGCCAGGTGCGCGCGTCGGCACTTGCGTACACGACGCTGCTCGCGTTGGTACCGCTGCTGGCCGTCTCGCTCAGTGTCGCTTCCCTGGTGTTTGATTCCGGCAAGAAGGAATCGGAGGAAAAGCTTGGCCAGTGGCTCGATGAAGCCGTGGCCACAGTGGCGCCAGCGATCGGATTGCAATCGGACAGGGGCGGCAAAGCGAAGCGAAGCGATGTTGCGACACAGATTTTGGAGTTTACCCGCAACATTCATTTCGGCGCCATCGGAGTCACCTCCATGGTGGGGCTAATTTTCGTTGCGATCAGTCTGCTCCGCACGATCGAGGCGGCCTTCAACGATATCTGGGGTGTTACCCAGGGCCGGGGATGGTTTCATAGCGTTGTGTTATACTGGGCGGTGATCACCCTGGGACCGATCGTGCTGCTGGTGGCGACTACTTCGGGCTATTTGCAGGTTTTGTATGCGCGGAGTGGTTTCTTGCAGCAGCTCCCCGGCCTCGGCCTGTTTAAGGCGTCGCTGCTGCCTTTGATCTTGCTCGCGCTCGCATTTGCGGCGTTCTATATCCTCATGCCCAACGCCCGGGTAACATGGAAGGCGGCACTTGTCGGCGGTTTCGTCGCCGCCGCCCTTTGGTGGGTCAATAATCGAATGGGAGCTCTCTACAACACCCGGGTTCTCACCTATTCGGCAATCTACGGAAGTCTCGGGGTGATTCCCCTTTTTCTGGCCGGCCTTTATCTCTCCTGGCTCATCTTGCTCTTTGGCTCGCAGACGGCTTACACGTATCAAAATCGGCATTCCGATGTCCAGAATCTGGCGGCAGACCGAGTGGAAGAACAAGCACGCGAGCATGCCGCACTGCGATTAATGACGGAAATCGGGCGACGCTTCGATCGCCAGGAAACAACGGCTTCGGCGGCTTTGCTCGGCGAGGAGCTCGGCATTCCTGTCCGCATGGTCAATCAGTTGCTCGACCGCTTCGGCGGTGCGGGTCTGCTCGTGTTGGTTGATCCGACCGAACGCCGGTTTTCGCCGGCTCGTCCACTGGAACGGATCACCGCCCACGACGTCCTCCAATCCGTGCGCGTCGGGCTCGGAAAGGATCTCGTCGAATCCGGTACGCTGACATCTTCAAAAGTTGATTTGGCTTTCGGCGCCATTCTCGCGGCAACCGCGGAGCGGGCGACATCCATCCGGATCTCCGATCTGGTGAAAGCCGTGGGGTAAAGCCCTGCGTGCGTCAAGAACCCTCCGCTGATAATGCCGGGCATCCTTTAGGTGCCGCTAAATCGGGGGCGGCGCTTCTCCTTAAATGCGGCGATTCCTTCCTTGGCGTCCGGCAGATCAAAGCAACGGATGTACGCTTCGGTGTCTGCTCGATGGGTGATCTTGGGGAGTTGGCCTTCATCCGCGTGGATGAGGCGCTTCGTCTCGCGGAGTGCCGCGGCGGGCAGTGCGAGCATCCGTTCGGCCAGCTCGCGGGCGCGCTTCATCAACAGGACACCCGGGACCAGTTCGTTAATGAGCCCCCACTCCAAGGCCTGGGTCGCGGTAATGACTTCACCAGTCAGGCATAGTTCCAGCGCGCGCGCTTTTCCAACCAGGGCCGACAACTGGGCGATGCCGTAGCCCGGCGGCCAGCCGAGCTTGATCTCCGGCATGCTGAACCGGGCTGCGTGCGACGCCAGACGCAGGTCGGAAGAATACGCGGCGACACAGCCCGCGCCAAAGGCGGGACCATTGATCGCGGCGATCAACGGTTGGGGTAACCGCTCAAATGCCAGATAGGCATTTGCCTGCCGCAAGCTGAGTCGCCTCGCCGTATCGAGGGACATCCCCTCCAATTCCTTGACGTCATCGCCGGCGGAGAAGGCATCACCGGCACCCGTAAGTACCACGACCCGCACCCACTCCGGATGGCCGGAGAGCCAGGCCACCACCTGCTCGAGATCACCCGTCATTTGAACGTTGATTGCATTCAGCGATCGCGGGCGGTTCAACGTCACCGTTGCGATCCGGTTCGACACCGCCACGTCGATTGTTTCCAGCCTCGGCAGTGAGCCTCCATTCGGTTCGAGATTCATCGGTAGTTCTCCATCGTTCGCGACCTTTGCGAGATTTTCTACGAGCCGGCTGAGGCGCACAATTGCCCGGCGGTGCTGACCGCGACCTATCTCGCGCTGACCCGCGAACGCCAGCACATCGAAGTCCACGCGTCGTGCCTCGATGCCCGTCACACGAGCCATGCCCCGCACCGTGGAGCCCAGGATGGCCGGGCCAAGGTGCTCGACCTTTACATCCATCCCCACGGTTTCTTCGGTGTCATCAAGAAACGGGCGCAACGCTTCACGCGCGGCACGTTCCATCAGCATAATCATGCTGGGGGTGGAGAAAACGGTTGCCTGTGGGAGCCCGCCGAGAGTGATGGTCATGGTCGGATCGACGACCCACGTCAACTCGCCCACCGAACCAATGTTCAAACCGGGTTTCATCGATTGGTACCGGCCCACTCACCGACGGCCGCACTGACCTGATGGATCTGTCCATCGCTCAACTGCGGATACATGGGCAGGCTCAACACCTCTCGTGCAGTCCGCTCAGTTTCCTGCAGCCCCCTGACCGACGAGAATAACCGACCCCGATAGGCTGGCTGCAGATGAACCGGTACCGGGTAATGGATCAGCGAACCGATGCCGCGGCGGTGGAGAAATTCCTTCAGGGCTTCGCGACGTGGTGTACGGATCACATATTGGTGAAATACATGCGCAACACCTTCCCGGGTTTGGGGCAGCCCGAGTGGCGCATCGGCGAGCTGCGCGTCGTATTGCCGCGCCAGGGCGCGACGCCGGTCGTTGTCGGCGGTCAATCGTCGGAGTTTCACGCGCAGGATGGCGGCCTGCAATTCATCGAGCCGGCTATTCATTCCAGGCACAGCGCTGACGTAGCGCTCGCGCCAGCCGTATTCGCGCACGAGGCGCAGCTTCGAGGCGAGTGTCGCGTTGCTTGTGACCACCGCTCCGCCATCGCCCAGCGCGCCGAGATTTTTTGTCGGATAGAAACTAAATGCCGCTAAATCACCCCAGGTGCCAGCAGTCCGTCCGTCCACCGTGGCTCCATGGGATTGGGCACAATCCTCAATGACCCGCAACCCGTGCTGTTTCGCGATGGTCAGAATCGACGGCAGTGCTGCGGGGTGCCCGTAGAGATTGACCGGGATTATCGCCCGCAGACGCGGGCGGTCTCGTCCCGCCTCATGATAGTCAGCAATGGTTCGCCCGAGGCACTCGGGATCCATTGTGAACGTGACGGGGTCGATGTCGACTAAAACGGGCATCGCGCCCGTGAGTTCAATCGCAGCAACGGTGGCTACGGCCGTGTGGGACACCGTCAAGACAGCGTCGGCAGGACCGATGTCACAGGCACGTAATGCGATCTCCAGCGCATCGGTGCCATTCCCGACGCCGACACAATCGGTCGTTCCAATGAAGTCCGCGAACTCCTTTTCGAACGACCTGGTTTGCTGGCCGAGAATAAACCAGCCGCTGTTCAATGTCTCGGTGATGGCGGCATCGATGTCGACTTTGCTGTCAAGGTAGCCGGCAAGAGGGCTGCTTTGAAGGATGGGCGCGTACATGGCAGTGGGCTCAACCGGGCATTGAGTGCCCGCGAACGATTCGAATCATCCTCGAGCGTTTCCGTTCAGATATAGTGTGACAAGTTGTTCCGGTAGTAGGCGACCGTTTGCGTCAACCCGTTCCGCAGCGACACGCGTGGCTGCCAGCCGAGCGTGCTTTGAATCAACTGATAATTCGCATAATAATCCCCGATGTCGATAGGTTTGCGCTCGGGCGGAAACGACTTAGTCAGGTAGGTCCCTTCGCCGCTGACGGTCACGAGTTCGTGAGCGAGTTCGGTCAGCGTCACTACCTGCTCGCCGCCGAGGTTGAAAATGTTGCCGCACGCCGCATCGCTGACGACCGCCAGCAATAGAGCATCAACGGCGTCATCCACATAGGTGAAATCGCGCTTTTGGGTGCCTTCCCAAACTTCGAACGGCTGCCCCTCCAGGACCCGCCGGATCCAGATGCCGAGAAAGGTCTGCCGCGCGTCCTGGATTCTCATGCGCGGGCCATAGGTGTTCGTCAGCCGCAGCGCACAGGCGCGCAATCCATACACGTTGTTATAGAGAATGTGATACCACTCGCCGGCCATCTTGTTGATGCCGTTCACGTCCACAGGACGCAACAGATGTCGCTCGTCCACCGGGAGGTAGTCCGGCTTACCGTAAAGCTGGCGCGTGCTGGCGAAAACCACCCGGATCTGCGGATTGTATCGGCGGCACGTTTCCAATATCGACAGCTGCGCGCGGCAGTTGATATCCAGGTCGGCGTAGGGTTCCTGCATCGAATCGAGATGACTCGTCTGGCCCGCCAGATTAAAAATGTAATCTTGTCCCTGCACGAGGTATCGCATCGCGTGCGCATCGCGCACGTCGGAGATGTTGATCCGAACGCGTTGCTCATAGCCCGCGAGATTAAACAGGTTGCCGCCATATTCGGGAATCAAGCTATCCACCACGGTAACCGTGACGTCGTTATCTGCCAGACGACGGGCCAGATTCGAACCAATGAATCCAAGACCTCCGGTGATGAGCGCACGTTTGCCGGCCAATTGTTTTAGCGCAATGTCGACATTCATCGATTCACTAAAATGGATGATCAGGGCTGCAGCATACCGCTCTTGAGAAACTCATGCCGGACCGCTGCGGTCACGCGCTTGCCCGTGGTCGAAATGAACGTCACTTGGCCCGGAGCAAAAGTGAGTGTTCGTACGTTCTCAAATCCGTCCGGAATCTTCACCACGCCCTGGATATAGTTCACCGACGTCGGCTTGTCGGCGCTCAATTCGGCGCCCGTGGCCACGCCGTCCTTCGTCAGCACATTCTCGCCGGCCGAGGCGGCGAGGCCGTCGGCAAAATGAGCGGTGACATCCTCGATTCCGAGGCAGTTGTTGCGCCCATTCCAGGGGTGGCCGTGCCGTCCGTGATTCTCCATCCAAAACACCGTGCTGCGCAGGACGGCGGGATCTTTCAAGGCGAACCAAACGTAACCACCCTCCGCAAACGTCGCCGTTGTCCAAGCCGGGCCGCCCGTTTTCTCCCAGGGTTCGTTGGCAATCTGGATGAGGTCGGCGAAACCGTAGCGTCCCGGCAGGCGCGTGAGATCGGCATCCGGAGCGCCCTTCCACGCGCACGGGACCTGGGTCAGATCCGTCCACTTCGCGCCGGGCAACAGCGCCTGATATTCTCCCTGCTTCGGATCGCTGAACTGCCCCGGACACGTCATGCCGAAACGGATCGCACTCGTCGCGATGCGCACCCCGCCGTCTTTCGCCGGCATTGCCAAAGTCGCATGATGCCCGAGCGGCACGCGGCCGGTGAACCCCTCGATGGTGTGCCGGGAATAGACGACATTCTGGCCCTCCACGAGGGAGAGTTCCTTCCTCACGTGGCCCTGGCGGACCTTGGTTTCGATATCGAGCATGAGCGTCGTCACGTCGCCCTTCTTCCGCGTGCCAACGAAATGCCAGGGTTCGGCGACGATTTCGCCGTGCGGGGGATGTTTCTCACCTCTAACCGCTTCCGAGTTCCCGCCAAACGGCAGACAAAAGAAATCGCCCCGCAGCATGACGAGCACCGGTGCGGGCATTTTCGACGGCGGCTCCTCCTGCCACGGGCTGATGTGGTACGGCTTCACGGGTTGAGCGTCACTGCGGAAGAATGTGACGGGAGCCATGTGGCCTCCGAATTGGGTTACGGCGAGTTCCACTTGTTTCGTCGCAAGGACGAAGCTGGGCTGCCCGTGAAAAGTGCGTAGCGTAGCGTCGTCCGCGGCAGAGGCCGCCCCGGCGACGGCGATCAGCGAGAGGTTCATGAGGCAAGTTTTGATGAGGTGCATTCGTGAGATGGTATGTTTTTGCAGTCGATCAGGCAACACTCGGTTAACCCCGTCGACTCCGATGCGGATTGCGTATCAATCGGCGGGTTTTGAAAAGCCGATGTTGCGCGAAATTAAATCTCGCGCAACCGTTCGAACTGTGAGCCGATGCTGAAGTCTATGAATGTGATTCCAGTTCTCGCAATGATTGTGTGTTGCGTTACCGGAATGCTTGGGCTGAGGAATGCCGCGGCGGCTGAGACCAAATTGATCCGTACCTTCGTCAACGGGCTGACGAATGAGATTCACGACCTGCATATTGAGTTCAATCGGGTGGCCACGGCGATTCAAGCATCGGGTCGATCCAATTTTGTACCGCCTCTGATACAGCGGCCGCCGGCGAATAAAATCGACATCATTTGGCCCACCAATAGCCTGCCACCCGGGGGTGCGGTTACGATCGCTTTTGTATCACCAGTGGATGATATCGGAATTACCGAATGGTGGTGGACGCAACGCGGAGGGGCCCGGATCGGACCTCTCTACACCGGCAATCAACAGGGCCACGAAACTCCGGAACAGCTCGGGAAATCGCCGCCTCAAGATATCTATAGTATTTATAACAAAGTGCACCACTGGGGAGGTGCCGCCCGCTTCACCAACGCAAATCCGGTCGTGATCAGCATGGATTTGCGAAAGTTTCTCCGTAACATTCCAGAGCCAGACCGGGCCAAAGCCGAAGATAATATTCGAAAGGCGATCAAGCAGTGGACGGACTGCATGGGAAGGACGACGTTGGCAAAAGTGCCCAAGTCGGGGGAAGGAGGAGTGCCCGTAAATCACGGCCCGGGTGAAGATCCACCGGTGATGGCTCCGGGTCCGACGCATCGGGGGATGACCCGAGGGCAGAAATTTCGATCCGTCAGCGGGAGGGAATCTCGTGCCGCTTACGCAAAATATCCGAAAGGCTTACGGATTGATGTGATTACCACGGATGGCCCCCCGGCACCGACCGAGCCAATCATTCCCGTGTGCTGGGGCATTCCCGTTGGGTATCCTGCTGGGACCGCCGGCGTCGGGTGTACCCAACAGGACAAGAAAGATCCCACTCGAACGGCGGGTGGGACGATCTTCATCCGACCACAGGGTGCTAAAATCAAATGGCATTATGCAGAAGACACGGACGGAGATGGCTATATCACGAACAAGGATACCGACGTGGTTCCCGCCGACGCCTTGGACTTTTATTCCATCTTCAAACATGAGTTGGGCCATATCATTTCATTAAACCATAGTGGCGATAATTTTACCGACGCGGATCCGCAGCCGCAGCCCGCCGTGCCGTCGAGTGAAGGCGCTGCTTCGGGTGGGCACTGTCCGGGTTGTGGAGCACCCCACCCCCAACCCACCGATGAATCCGAGGATGATGAACCCGGCGGCGTTTATTACAGTTGGAAGGATCCTGGACTGGCCGGCGGTAACGATCTGCGTCAAGCCGTATGGGACGGTTCTCTTTGGACTCACAGCCGCCTCCCGGATCAGGTCAATTCGAATTGGGACGACTCAGATCCGTGGCTCGCTGCCGACGGTACGGCGCTCCTGTTCGCTTCAAACCGGCCCGGCGGAAGCGGTGGATGGGATATTTGGATGTCCATCTTCGATCTGGCTTCCGAAACCTGGCAGCCGGCACTTCCATTGCCCGGCATCAATTCCAGCGCTGACGAGAAGGACCCCTCGCTCACCGGGGACATGCGAACCCTCTATTTTTCATCAAACCGGCTGGGCGGCATCGGAGGATGGGACATTTGGAGCGCCGAGTTGGCCGATGATGGTGCGTGGAGCGAGGCGTATAACGTCGGCGGCGCCATCAATGGACCTTTTGATGAACTCAGTGCGTCGATCACCACCCGCGGAGACCTTCTGATCTTTGCCTCCAATCGACCCGGTGGGATCGGCGGTGTCGATTTATGGGGTGCACTGCGGCGGCCGGGCTGGACGCCTCCGTTCAACCTCGGAGCCAACATTAACTCGCCCGCCGATGAAAACGATCCGTCCATCCGCGCCGATGATCGGATGCTGGCATTTACCTCCAACCGCCCATCACCCAAAGGCGACACGGTATACGAATCCCGACTCTTCCCGGCTCCGCGGCAGTATCCCGCCTGGGTGGACACGTGGTTTACAAAAGTCGAGCAGCAGGAGTTTCAGGCAAGGCTTACGCCGCCAGCTGATTTTGATCGAGACAACGTCATTAATGGATTGGAATTCGCATTTGGAGGCAACCCGCATGGCGGAAGCGATGACGCCCAGGTGCACTTGTTGCAGGTCGGTGAGGGAGACAGTCGTGACGTGCGATTTCAGTTCCGACGTCCCCGAGATCCGATCGGGATTCAGTACGAGCTTCAGGTATCCTCCGATCTTTTTGAGTGGCGGTCCAATGGTGGCAGCCCGGTGAAGGCCGTGACCGAGATCACCCGCATTTGGCCCAACGCAGATTATGAGGTGGTGGAATTCCGGGTGATCAATGAGGTGCCAGAACGGCAACGGTACGTACGCGTTCGAATACTTCTCTCAGGACCTTGACTCCAGCGGATGCCTTGCACCTGTCCGGTATCCTCGCGGTGGTCGCGACCGGGTTGCACTCCGGTTGGCGGGCCGCATATCCCGAAGTTGTTGGAGAAGGTAGCGGACGCCGCGCCGCGGCGCCCCCGCGCCGTTCTGGCGCGGCACGAACTGCGCAGCGGCCCTATCCTCCCGTTGGACGCAGGCGCGGTTGTCGCAGCGCGACAACCCGCTACCAACAACTTCGGATTGCTCCGCCATTGGGCCGCGGAAGGCCGAAACCATTCCGGCGTGATTTTCGCCGATAGCAATACCGTGCGTCCAAAGAGTCCTGCCGCAGTCGGGGCGGCGGTAGCAGTGCTGGCAGCGGAGATCGGCAACGCTAGCGCCGTCAACATGATTCGTTTCCTTCGGCCGGCGTAGCGTCAAAGACACACTTTGGCGTGCACCGGAGGTCACGGTGGCGTGGGTAAACCGGCGGGGTGTCAGGGGGTGCCGCCCTTGCAGGGCTGGGGATATTTTTGGGAACGTGTGCCCCCGGGGCTTCACCCCGGGCTATCACATTGCGCCCCTGCAGGGCTGGGCTGGGGGCCGGAGAGAAGGGGGGGCGATCAAACCGCAAGGAACGCAAGGAACGCAAGGAACGCAAGGAACGCAAGGAACGCAAAGGAGGCAAAGGCATTTCGCATTTGTACTCTTTGGGCTCTCTGCGTGCTTTGCGGTCAAACTCTTCCAACAAAAGCCCACGACATGTGGGGCAAGGCTAGATGAAGTCCATGTAGTGTAGCTCGTCGTCCACATCGCCGGGCGCGCCGACAGTGTGGGCGATTTCCTTGCGCACGAGTTCCTGGAACCGTTGGCGCAAGCGGTGAATCGCTGACTTGACGGCGGCTTTGCGGAATACGGATTTTTGTTTTTCAACAGGAGATCTTTGCGAGTACCACTTGCGAATGACGGATGGGATGCGAGCGCGCCGACGATAGGGTGGCGCTGGCTGCAAAGCTGGGATGCGCTGTGCCGTGTCGCGGTCCGGTGCGCGATGTTCAATTTATGATTTTTCCAAGAACGCTGATTATAAAGTGGATTGCCTTTGAGTTGGTCTCCGCGCTCGTGTCGCTTTCTGCGGCCCAGCCGGCCGCTCCGCCTGTGCCGCAAACTCGCGTCGCGTACTCCGATGCGTATGGAAAGACGGGTACTCAACCGGAATTGACGATGAAGGACATGCCCCGATTTCCCGCCGTGGAGCCGAACAAAGCCGTCGAGACCTTCCAAATAAAGAAGGGGTTCCGCTTGGAACTAGTCGCGAGTGAGCCCTTGGTCGCGAGTCCGGTCACGATCTCATTCGACGAGGATGGGCGGCTCTTTGTCGCCGAGATGATTGATTACTCCGAACGTCGTGAAGAGACCCCGCATGCGGGACGTATCCGGTTGTTGGAAGATACCGATGGCGACGGCAGGTTCGATAAATCGACGGTATTTGCGGACAATCTTCCGTGGCCGACGGCGTTGATCTGTTCTCGCGGCGGTGTCTATGTGGGGGCGACGCCGGACATTCTTTGGCTCAAGGACACGAATGGGGATGGCGTGGCCGATGAACGCCGGGTGGTTTTTACGGGCTTCGGCAGTGGCGCATCGCGTCTCAATGTGCAGGCGCTGATCAATTCATTCAATTGGGGGTTGGACAACCGCATTCACGGTGCCACGGGGCCGATCGGGGGAAATCGTGTGACTGCCGCCGCGCCGGATTCGGGGCCGGCATTGGATTTGCGCGGATTGGATTTCAGTTTTGACCCGCTCACATTGCGAATGCGACCGGAAGCCGGCGGTGGTCAGTATGGGCTTTCATTCGATAGCTACGGCCGCAAGTTTGTCTGCAGTAACAGTGATCACTTGCAGATGGTTCTGTTTGGTCTGCGTTATGCCTCGCGCAATCCGGCCTTCTCGATGCCGAGTCCGCGCATCAGCGTCGCGGCGGACGGCCCCGCGGCGGAAGTGTTCCGCCTCAGCCCGGACGAACCCTGGCGGATCGTGCGCACGCGTTGGCGCATCAGCGGTGTGGTACCGGGTGGTGTCGAGGGCGGCGGGCGAGTCTCGGGTTATTTCACGGGGGCGACGGGAGCCACTATTTACCGGGGCGATGCGTACGGACCGGAGTATGTCGACAATGCGTTCATTGGCGATGCGGGAGGCAATTTGGTTCACCGCAAGGTGCTTGAACCGAACGGAATCGACGTGATCGCGCGGCGTCCAGCCGACGAACAGGGTGTCGAGTTCCTCGCCTCGCGCGACACGTGGTTCCGACCGGTTCATTTCCAGAATGCGCCTGACGGATGTCTTTATGTGGTCGATATGTATCGCGAAGTTATCGAGCACCCGTGGTCAATTCCGGAGGCGATCAAGAAGCACGTTGACCTCAACAGCGGCAATGATCGCGGCCGCATCTGGCGGATTGTTCCGGAACGCTTTCAACAACCCAGGCGGCCGACACTGAGCCGTGCCACGGCCCCGCAGTTGGTCGCTCAACTTGAAAGTCCAAACGGCTGGATGCGCGAGACGGCTGCGCGGTTGATCTACGAACGTCAGGATCGAAGCGCGGTTTCCGATTTGGAGCGCCTGCTCACCCATTCCGATTCCGCACGCGCGCGGATGCACGGGCTTTATGCGCTCCAAGGATTGAATGCGTTGGCGGATCGGCATCTGTTGATTGGTTTATCCGACAAGGACGAGCACGTGCGGGAACATGCGGTCGCGTTAAGTGAAAGTTCGATTGCGCATCCCGGGGGAAGCCCGGTGTTGGCTGAAAAGCTAGTGACGATGGCCGGCGATGAGTCACTGCGTGTGCGGTTTCAACTGGCCTTTGCGTTGGGTGGAGTTCGCGGTTCAGCCCGAGCCAAAGCGCTCGTTGAAATTGCCCGGCACGATGTCGAAAGTGCATGGATTCAGGCCGCCGTTTTAAGCTCACTCACGGGAGGGGCAGGGGAGGTCTTCGAGGCGCTGATTCAGAATGGCGCCTTTGTGGCGGCGCGCGGGGGGGAGAATTTCCTCCGCAAACTTACCGAACTTATCGGCGCTCGGAATGACGAGCGCGAGGTTGAGGCCGTCTTGGACTTCATCGGCAAATCGAATGCGCGAGGGTTGGTTGCCGCACTCGTACGTGCCTTGGTGGACGGAGCGAACCGTTCTGGTATTTCCCGTTCGGCTCTAGATCGGGGGGGGCGCCTGCAAGCGGTTTTCAATGCCGCGGGCGAGACGGTGATTGATGACCGGGCCGAAGAGGCCGCGCGGATTCAGGCGGTTCAGCTCTTGGCGCTGACCAGTTTTGGCGAATCGGGAGCAAAGCTGGTGCCTTTGTTGAACACGACCTCAGATGCGTTGCATCAAGCGGCGATTAGCGGGTTGGCTCGATTCCCAGCGCCGGAAATCGGCCCGGTGTTGGTGAAATCCTGGAACCGCTATTCGCCGCGAACCCGGGTCGAAGCCCTCGCCGCATTGACCACGCGCCCGGATCGTGCGTTGGCCCTGCTCAAAGCGGTGGAAAGCGGGGTAATTAAGGTCTCGGATGTGCCGGCGGCGACGGTGAAGTCTTTGCAATCCAGCAAGGATGCACCCGTCGCGGCGCTCGCCACCCAAGTATTTCCGCCCGAACCCACGCCCTTGGATGTCCTAAAGACGTTCCAATCGGCGTTGTCGCTCCCGGGTGACGCGGTTAAAGGCAGGGGGGTCTATTTGGAACGGTGTGCGTCATGTCATCGGACGGGCCGAGACGGATTCCTCGTCGGCCCTGACTTCGTGACGGCCAGAAATGGCGGCAAGGAGAAATTACTGACGAGCATCATTCAACCAAACGTCGAAGTTGCGCCTCAATTCATCACGTTCCAAGTGGAGACCAAGGACGGGGAAAGCTACTCCGCCATCATCGCCGATGAGACGCCCAGCAATCTCACAGTGCGGATGGGCAATGGTCAGGAAATCACAATGCCCCGCACCAAAGTGAAGGGGATGACGAGCTCGGGCCAATCCCTGATGCCCGAAGGTTTGGCAGTGGGCCTCAGCCCCGGTGCCATGGCGGATCTGCTCGAGTTTATTGTCACGGCACCGGCGCCGCAATAATGCCTCTGCCTCACTTCAGTAAGCGATCAAGCCAGGCGTAGGCCGCGTTGCGTTCGGCTTCCGGGAAATCGTGAGGCCCGTCGGGCGTGACCAGCGTAAGCCGGCCTTTCGCATCATACAGTGAATAGACAGCCTCCGCTTTGGCGAACGCTTTCCGAACACCAGCGATGTCGAAGTTATTGTCGCGAATCGGAGAATTGGAGAAGAAACCGCGTGGCGCCAGAGCGCCGAGGACTTCATAGAAATCAAAAGGGATCTTGTCCGCGTCATTGCCGTAAATGTCGCGGATGCGCGGCATATATCGATCGCTCGTCCAACCGGCCACTTTGCCCCCATAATAATCGTGGAAGGGAGTGAACCCGCAGCTCGACACCACCGCTTTGAGTCGCTCGTCGAAGACCGCACTGAAGAGGGCGTTGTGTCCACCCAGGGAATGCCCAATGACACCGATGCGATCCTTGTTTACCTGCGGCAAAGATTCGAGCAAATCGACGGCGCGTTGATTATTCCAGATCGCCTTCATGGACCCGCTGGCATAATGAGCCCCTTCCTTCTTGAAATCGTACGGGTATTCGCCAAAGGAGGGATAATCCGGCACAATGCACACATACCCGCGTTCGGCGAGTTCATGGGCATAGTGCAGCGATTTTAGGCCTCCGAGCCCGGCCGGTTCGTCTTTGCCAATGCCTGTGGTCTGATGAAGACAGAGCATGGCCGGTGCCTTGGCTCCCGTGGGGAGATCGTTCGGAATGAGCACCCAGGCCGGCACACGATCCCCCGGTTCTGATGTGAATCGCACTTTGCGACGCACGTAGTTGGCGGTTTGTTCTTCCGAGACCACGTAGGTGTCCAGAGGTGCCCACCGGGAGGCATCAGGAAGCACCCCCATCACTTGTTGCATATTCGCTCGAATATGCGCGACACGCTTGGACCAATCCGCGGGCGTCTTCACGGGGTGCTCGGTCCCGAGGGCGTCCCGCACGATCAGAAGTTGTGAAGGATCGGGATACCCGAGGGTGGGTGGGTTCGAGGCAATGCGGTCGGGCGGGCCGCTGGCGCGGAATTCCTTCGGTATCAGTTCGTGGACGGCATCGAGGATCCGTTCCTCGACATCGTTGGCGAACCGCGTCGGTCGATCGTAGTAAACCATCGCGCCAGCGCCCTCGTAGCCGCCTTCCTCCAGGATTCGGCGCGAGGGAATGTAGCAGGGAACGTCATTGGCGTAGCCGTTCACCCAGAGGCGTCTGGGGTCATACTCCCGTTTGAGTCGCAGCCCATAGTCGACCACGACTTCGCCCGCTAAAAACACCATCACAAGATCATTTCCGAACGCCCAGGTTTGAACGGGGTAGGCGAGGTGAGTCGGGAGTCGTTCACCGCGATCGAGCCGGGCGAGATTCTTCTTGGCATGGTAGGCGACGGCGCTGGTTTTGGATTCGGCAAGCGCCTGCCACTCTTGGCGGCTGGGCAGCGTATCGAACGCCAAGTCGATTTGTTTTAATCGGCATTCCAGGGCGCCATGGATGGGCGTTAGCGTGCCGGTCACGAGCCGTTTTGCCTCGGTCGCGAGGGATTCACCATATTGGAGCACAAGTTCCAGGGTGCGCCGAGGGTTGGGGTTTTGATCCGCACCGCACCCCAATGCGGTCAATGCCACCGCTCCGGGGAATTCCCGTTCCAAGGCCTCTTGGGCACAACCCGCCCAATCTCCGTGAATGCTGTCAATGGCGATGGTGGTGCAATGGCAGGCATAGCTCGTGAAAATGGCCATCACCTGGCCGTCTGCGCCCACGACGCGAAGCACGGGCAGTGCGTGGTCAATAGGTTTGAGTCGATAGGTCCGCCGATTGGCGGCGAATCCGACATTCCCAATTCCCCAGGCCAACTGTGCGGACGTACGGTTGGCCAGGGCGTTGAGCGCGACCTGTTCAATTTTATCGGTCAATTCGCGGGTATATCGTTCGATCGCCGGCAAGTGCTCGACCGGGATGTCTCCGCCGAAGATGTTGGCCAGCACACCCACTAACATGGGTGCGCAGTGTGTATGGGTGGAGGCAATGGCGAACCGCTCGCCGCGCACCTTGGTTTTGGTCGCTAAACGACGGATGACTTCCTCCCGAATCGTGCCCGGCACCGCGCAATTGTCGACGGTGACCAAGACGGCGGGACCTTCGGAATCGTTCCCGATGGCGAGGGCTTTGGCGAAGAGGTGTTGAGCGACGCCGGCATTCACATTGGTTCGACTCCCATAACCACTGAGTCGAATGGGATACTCCGGAGTGATGTCTATTTTTGCGGCACCGACCTGTCGGTAAGCGGCTGCCGCCGGGTCGGCTGCGTGGGTCAGAATGGCGACCCAGCAACCGATCCAAGGGAGGGCGAGCCAGCGGACAAACCGTTTTAAATGAAGTGTTGGCATCCTGTTCGGCATGGAGAGATGCGTTGTACCATACGGTGACGCCTGGGTGCGTCAATTCGCGATCTTTCGACGCGAGCTGGAACCCAAAACCGCGGATAAAGGAGAGGAGAACCGCGGATGAACACGGATTGACGCGGATAGAAAGGGCATGGAATCTGCGTCTATCGGCGTTTATCCGTGGATCAGGGTGGAAGCTCAAGTCTGGACAGAGATCCAGGATTCACGCACCCTGCTCCCACCATGCCACTTCGCCACTTCGCCGTCGCTATCGCGACCCTGATGTTGTTCAACGCCGCTCGCGCGGAGGTTCATTTGCCGACCGGCTTCGTCGTCGATGTCGTCGCCGGTCCGGAGCGGGTGAACGAACCCATGGATTTGACGTTTTCTCCCGACGGATCTGTCTGGGTCACCGGCCGCGCCGGCGATCTCTGGCGCGTCGACGCGATCGCCCGCACCACCCACCGCGTTGGGCGGGTGGACACCGATCTCAGCGGCGACCGGGGGCTGCATGGTGTCGCGCTGCATCCGGATTTTCCCCGAATCCCGCATGTCTTCCTCTCCTATCATGCCACCAATCATTTACCGTCCCAGTACCGGGCTCGCATCGCGCGCTGGACGGTGATGGGCGACGGCGCGAAGGCCGCGCTGGATCCGGCGAGCGAAAAGAGCCTGCTGGAATGGGATGGAGACCAGGCGGGACAGCATGTGGGCGGCGGACTCCTGGCGCATCCGACCGAAAAGGTTCTTTACGTCACCACGGGCGAGAATAACCAAAACGCCAAGCTTCGCCAATACTGTGACGACCCCGAGAATAAGGCG
>CAMAUY010000073.1 GCA_945861565.1 Akkermansia muciniphila | reverse complement strand
GTCAGCCCGCTGATCTGCTCGGGCGTCTGGGCGCAGTCCGGCACCGCGACGACCGCGGCCACGGGCTTGCGTCCGCGCGGTTCCAGCAACAATCCCTCGGCATGCACATCCCCAAAGGCCGGCCAGCTCACGCGGTGAACGTCATAGCTTTTCCCGCGTCCGACGAGCGCCGGTTGATCCACGGTCGCCATCAACGACGGAGCCTCGAACGCCACGCGAGGATCGCGCACCCCGATGATGTGGGCGAACCGTGCGCGATTCGTTTCGATGGAACGGTTGTAATTTTCTGCCGACGAGAAATCGCGACGCCAATGCTGCGAACGCGCCGCCGTCGACCCTTCGATTTCGGCGTTGATGACACCGTCCCAATTGCCCACGCCACCCTGGCCCGGAGCGAGCGGCACCGTATCTGGCAAAGCTGCTGCCGCAGCGGCGGCTGCGACGCCTCCGGGAAGACCTAGAAGAACCGGCAACAACACGAGCGCGATCAGACGGCGGATGTTCAGCGACACCGAGAGGGCTGTCGGCTTTCGCGCGACTGGAGGGGAGACAGTGGATGATTTCTTGGGAGATAACTTAGAAGGGGGCATCGAGAGCATCATCATCGCGGCATGGCTCCAGATGGCGCGTTGGACGCGTTGGAGATATCGCGAGATAGAGGCCCAAAGACAGTGGATCATCGGCGCGGAGTATTCAGGCCGACACTCAGACCTTCAAGCCGATTTGGGTCAAACAAAAATAAAGGATTGCTGGAGAGCCAACGCCGTGATATGTAACTAAGGTTCACCCTGTTTGTGCACGTTGAAAGTTCGAGTATTCTTGTGCCAAGTCGGCATGGAAGCTTCGGCAGTTTTCTTCAAGAAACCGACCGTGTGCCGCATCGCGAACGGCGAAGGAATATGAACCGACACCACCGGACCATGATCTCGAAACCAACTTTCTTTTCGCGTGCGCGATGCGTCCGGGTTCTCGTCCTCGCCGCCATCCTGACCATCGTCACCCTGCGCGCGGACGCCCAAAGCGATCCGGTCATCACGGAGTTCCAGGCACGCAACACCCGCACTCTGCCGGATGAAGACGGTGCGTTCCCCGGCTGGATCGAACTGCACAATCCCGGAACCAACGCGGTGAATTTCGACGGCTGGTTTCTGACCGACGATTCCTCCCAACTCGCCAAGTGGCGATTGCCCGCCACCAATCTCGTCGGGCGCGGTTTTCTGGTCGTGTTCGCTTCGGGCAAGAACCGAGCCGTGGCCGGAGCACCGCTGCACGCCAACTTCCAGTTGAGTGACAGTGGCGAATACCTGGCTCTCGTTCAACCCGATGGGGTCACGGTGGCGAGCGCGTTCGCACCCACCTATCCGCCGCAATTCGCCGATCGCTCCTACGGGCTCGGGATGCGGGTGGTGATCGAGTCATTGCCGCCGCTGCCGCCAATCGATCCGGGCGGCCTGTCCCCGTATTTGCACCTGCGGGCCGATGCCGGGGTGACGACGAACGCAGCGAACAACGTGACCCAATGGCTGGATCAGTCCGCGAATGCCCATGTCTTTCGCGCCAATCATCCGAGGACCACCGCCAACGATCCGCAACGGGTTGGCGGCCCGGTTCCGGGGACATTTGCGATCAATTTCGATGGCACCGACCTGATTGATTCGGATGCCGCGTTGCAATTGTTCACCCAGAACAACTCGGCCCTGACCGTGTTCACCGTGTTGAAGCCGACGTCGATCCCGGGCACGCAACGCTTTGTGATGACCCACTCGCCGGGCACGGGCGGAGACAGCTTTGAGTTGGGCCAGGACGCCGGGCAAGTGGCGAGCCCGGGCGCGTGGGCGATTCACCGCGGCGGCGGGAACGCCACCTCCACCGGCGGCGGCGCACTGATCGCCAACCGATATCGTGTGCTGACCGCCGAGGTGCTGTCCGGAGGGGACGCCGGTTCCAACGTGCGCTTCCAAACCAATGGCGTCCCGGTCCCGAATCAAGTAGGCAACTGGCTGGCCGCCGGCAGTTACAACACCGGCTCCGACCCGCTCGCCATCGGCGCGCGCGTCGACAACAAGCGAAACGGTTTCGACACCCTGACGCCGAACTCCCCGTTTGTCGGTGACTTGGCGGAGATCGTTCTTTACCGCCGGAGCCTGACGGCGGAGGAGCGGCAGGGCGTGGCAAACTTCCTCCTCACCAAATACGGTTTCACTCCGCCGGCCTTGATCGTCGGCCGACCGGAGTTGGTGCCCGGACAGACGGGTTATTTCGTCCGACCCACCCCGGGCGCGGTCAACGGCACCCCGGTTGACGGCTTCGTGGCGGATACGAAGTTCAGCGTGGACCGCGGCTTCTATTCGACACCCACTGCGGTGACCATCACCTGCGAGACACCGGGCGCCGTCATTCGTTACACCACCGACAGTTCGGAACCGACGGCGACGACCGGGACGCTCTATACGGGTCCGGTCACCGTCACCGGAACGACCGTTCTGCGCGCTGCGGCTTTCAAGAGCGGGCTGATGCCGTCCGACATCGACACCCAGACCTACATCTTTCTCGATGGCGTCCTGCAACAGCCGGCCGCGCCAGTCGGATTTCCGTCCAGTTGGGTCTCGATTCCGGTGGACTACGCGATGGATCCCGAAGTGACGACCAATGCCGCCTACAACAGCCTGATGAAACCGGCTCTTCTGTCGGTCCCGACCCTGTCCCTCGTCACCGCCAAGTCGAATCTGTGGGACGGCGCAAACGGGATCTACTCGCATCCCCAAAGTCGGGGCGATGCCTGGGAACGGCCGGTTTCGCTCGAATACATCGACCCGGCGACCGGCGAGAACTGGCAGTTCGACGCCGGACTCCGCATCCACGGCGGGGTCAGCCGGGGCGGGAGCAAGCAGGCTTTTAACGTGCACTTTCGCGCCCTCTACGGAACGCCCACCCTGGTCTTCCCCCTCTTTCCGGCCAATCCCGTCTCGCGGTTTGATTCGCTTACGTTGCGGAGCCAATGGAACGACGGGTGGAACCATCCCTCGGACAACAACCCCACGGCGGTTTATGTGCGGGACGAGTGGTGCCGGCGGACCTTCACGGAAATGGGCCAACTGGCGAGCATCGGCACGTCGATGCACCTCTACATCGACGGCCTTTACTGGGGGCTCTACAACCCGGTCGAGCACATCAATGCCGCCTTCGTCGCCCAACATCTTGGCGGTCGGGAGGAAGACTACGACGTCGTCAAGTTCAACGGCGGCCCGACGATCGAGGACGGTGATCTGGCCGCGTGGCAGACGTTGATGGGACGGGTGGCGGCCGACGTGAGTCAGCCGGGGCCGTACGCCAGCGTGCTGGAGATGCTCGACGTGGATGACCTGATCGACTTCATGATCCTCTACATCTACATCGGGAATGAAGACGGGCCGGCCAAGAACTACTACGCCTATCGGCCTCGCGTCCCGGACGGCAAGTGGCGGTTTATCTCCTGGGACAATGAATGGTGCCTGGGGCATTCCTTCAGCGGCCTGGACGAGCTGAATGTGAACGTGTCCACCGCCGACGCGGCGGATACGGCCACCCGGCTTTACAACCGGCTGCGTCTGAACGCGGAATTCCGGGTCCGCTTTGGCGATCGTGTCCAAAAACATTTTGCCCACAGCGGCGCCCTCGGCGTGGGCGTGAATCTCAACCGCTACCTGGCCCTAATCACGGGCATCACCAACGCCATCATCGGGGAGTCCGCGCGTTGGGGGGACCTGAACAACCCGGCCAACCCGGGACACCCCTTTACCCGCAATGCCGAATGGGCGACGGAGAACCGGTTCATGCTCGGCACCTATTTCCTGCAGCGTCCCGCCATCGTGCAGAAACAGTTTCGAGCCTTGGGTTTGGTCCCGACGCTGGGCGCCCCGGTGTTGAGCCAGAATGGCGGGAGCGTTCTCGAAGGCTATGCGCTGACTATCACTCATACCAACGCGTCCGGAGCCATCCTGTTCACGCTCGACGGCAGCGATCCGCGCCTGCCCGGCGGGGCGGTTTCTGCCGCAGCGCAATCCTACGCCGAAGCGATCGGCATCACTGCCAACATGATCGTGCGAGCTCGTGTTGGCAGCGGGGCGAATTGGAGCGCGCTGGTGGAGGCCACTTTCTATCCACCGCAGGATCTGTCGGCCTTGCATCTTACCGAGATCATGTATGCCCCGCCCAACTCCGGGTTGGTCGACGGAGACGAGTTCGAGTTTGTGGAGTTGAAAAATACCGGCGCGCGCCCGCTGGGCCTGGACGGGTTCGCCTTCACGAGCGGCATCGAATTCACCTTCACCAACGGCACCCGGCTCCAACCGGGCCAGTTCCTGGTTCTGGTGCGCAACCCGGCGCGGTTCGCCGCGCGGTATCCGGGCGTCGCCTTTCACGGCGTTTACGCCGGCAAACTCGACAACGGCGGCGAATCGATCGCGCTGTCGCATCCGCTCGGTGGACGAATCCTGGGGCTCACCTACGACGATGCCCCGCCGTGGCCGGTCACCGCGGATGGGTTGGGGTTTTCGCTGGTGCCGGCGGCGACGGAGGTCGCAGCTGATCTCAATCGCGCGTTGCACTGGCGCGCCGGCAGCGCCCCCGGCGGATCGCCGGGAGCCGATGATCCAGAGCCGACGATTCCGCGGGTGCGGATCAACGAGGTGTTGACCGCCACCGACGCACCCGGCGGCGACTTTGTCGAACTGTACAATCCGACGGGCGCGACGGCGGACATCGGCGGTTGGTGGCTCACAGACGATGCCAACGAACCTTTGAAATTTCGCATCCCGGCCGGCACGCGCATCGGCCCGGGCGGATTCGTGTCCTTCTCGGAAGCGCAGTTCGATCCGGCGCCGGGAACCCCTGGCAGCTTTTCCCTCAACGCCCGTGGCGATGATCTCCACCTCTTTTCCGCCGACACCCGGACGAACCTCACGGGCTACAGCCACAGCCTCGTGTTCGGACCGTCGGCGCGCGACGTGACGTTCGGGCGACACGCGATCAGCACGGGCGAGGAATATTTCCCGGCCCAACTTGCCAACACTCGCGATGCGGCCAACGCCGGGCCCCGCATTGGCCCGGTGGTGATTTCGGAGATTCAATATCACCCGGACACCGACGGCGATGAGTTCATCGAGTTACGCAACGTCACGTCGAACGCGTTGCCGTTGTTTGATCCCGAGGCAACGACCAACACCTGGAAACTGAGCGGCCTGAACTACACCTTTCCGCCCGGCCTGACCTTGCCGCCGAATGGCTATCTGCTCCTGGTCGCGACCAACCCCGCAGGCTTTCGCACGAAATACAACGTCGATGCGGCGGTCGCGATCCTTGGACCTTACGTTGGGCTGCTGCAGGACAGCGGGGAGCGCCTGGAACTGAAACGGCCTGATGTGCCCACCACGAACGGCGTGAATTACATCACGGTGGATGAAGTGCTTTACAACGATCGGGTACCGTGGCCGGCGGCGGCCGACGGCAGCGGGCCGTCGCTCCAGCGCATCGTGGCCGCGACCTACGGCAACGAGCCAATCCATTGGGAGGCGGCTCTGCCAACGCCGGGCGCGCCATTCACTCCGGGAGACGCGCCGCGGATCGTCACGCACCCCGTTGGTTTCACCCGGGTGCAATATCAAAGTGTCGAATTGAGCGTGATTGCGACCGGAGCTGAACCGCTGTTCTATCAGTGGCGCCGGAACAACACACTGCTCCCGGGCCGAACGGCACCCACCCTGGTGCTGACCAACCTGCAACCGGGAGATGCCGGCGACTACATGGTGGACGTATTCAACACCGCCGGTTCGGTGACCAGTTCCAACGCCGCGCTCGTGGTGTTGATCCCGGCCATCATCACCCAGCCGCCGCTCAGCCGCCAAGTGACCTCGGGTGGCAGCGTGACCTTCTCGGTGTTGGCCACGGGCAACGGGCCTTTTCTTTACCAATGGCGCTTCAACGATCGGGCACTCATCGGCGAGACGAACTCCACTCTCGTCATCTCCAACGTCGCACTCGTGCACGAAGGGCTCTATCAAGTGCTGGTGACGGATGCCGTCGGGACTGCCCCCAGCGCGCTGGCCCGCCTGACCGTGCTGATCCGGCCCGTCATCACCGAGCAACCGCAGAACGTCACCGCCGTGGTGGGCGACACAGTCAATTTTCGCGTCGCCGCCACCGGCTACCCGCTGCCCTTCGGCTATCGCTGGCGGCGCAACGGAACGACGCTGACGAACTTCCTGCTGCTGGCCAGGAATTCAGTGCTGACCCTGACCAACGTGCAATTGACCCAGGCCGCCAACTATTCAGTGATGGTGACCAACCTGGGCTCGTCGGGTGTGGTCAGCTCAAACGCGGTGTTGACCGTTCTCGCCGACACCGACGGCGACCGCATCCCAGATTCCTGGGAGAGGACGTATGGCTTGAACCTCAACGATCCCGCCGACGGCGGGCTGGACTCGGACGGGGATACCGTCAACAACCGGGATGAATACATTTCGGGAACCGATCCGACCGATCGTCTGAGCTACCTGAAGATCGAGACAATCGGGACCGCACCAGGGCTGACCACATTGACCTTCCTCGCGACGTCGAATCGGACCTATTCCGTTCTGGTGCGCGACGGGTTGGACACCGGCAGCTGGAACGTTCTCGCGCACCTCAATGCGCGACCGACGAATGGGACGGCGACGGTCAGTGACGCCTTGATTCCTACAGGCGAGCGTTACTACCGGCTGGTCGCTCCCGAACAACGATGATTAGCCGTAAGGAACCATATCCTGCGGCGCAACCCGCCCTTGGCTCTTGGAATGGAACTTCAGGGACTCGGCTTCCATCGCACCGGCAACCACTTTCGGGCGGCGCGACTTCGAGGTGAAATCCTACGCCAGCAGCTTCCTCTGAACTTCGCCGGAAACGTCGGTGAGCCGGAAGTCCCGGCCCTGGATTCGAAACGTCAGCCGCTCGTGGTCGAGGCCGAGCAGGTGCAGGATGGTGGCGTGCAGGTCATGGACGTGAACGGGATTCTCGGTGGCGTGGTAACCGAATTCGTCCGTGGCTCCGTGAGTAATCCCCGGTTTCACGCCACCGCCGGCCATCCACATGGTGAAGCCGTGCGGATGATGATCGCGGCCGTAGGTGTTGCCTGAAACTTGTGCGACCGGTGTGCGGCCGAATTCGCCGCCCCAGATCACGAGCGTGTCATCGAGCAAACCACGCTGCTTGAGGTCTGTGATCAAGGCAGCCGTCGGGCGATCGGCGGCGGCGCATTGCCGGGTGTGCTCACGATGGATGTCGGTGTGCGAATCCCAGCCCCGGTCGTAGAGCTGCACAAACCGGACACCCTTCTCGATCAGCCGCCGGGCCAGCACGCAGTTGTTCGCGTAGGACGGCTTCCCCGGCACCGCGCCGTAGAGTTCCAGGATGTGCGGCGGTTCCTGGCGCAAATCCGTCAACTCCGGGACGCTGCTCTGCATCCGAAACGCCATTTCGTAGGAGGCGATGCGCGAGACAATTTCTGGATCGCCCAGGGAGTCGTGCTGGCGATGATTCATCCAGCGCAAAAGATCGAGCTGATCGCGTCGGGCCGACGAGCTGACATTGGCGGGATTCGCCAGAGACAACACTGGATCGCCCGCGTTCCGAAAGGGCACCCCCTGGTGACGCGAATCGAGGAAGCCGTTGCCCCAGAAACTCTGCAGCAACGGCTGGCCGTCGTCGGAGCCAGAGGTGAGCACGATGTAGGCGGGCAGGTCCTGATTCTCCGATCCCAGCCCGTAGGAAAGCCATGCCCCCAGCGTCGGACGATCGAACATGACCGAGCCGCAGTTCATCATATTCACTCCCGGGTCGTGAATGTTCGTGTCCGTCTTCATGGAGCGAATCACCGCCAACTCATCCGCCACGCCGCCGAGATGCGGCAGCCAGTCGGATAGCACCGTTCCCGATCGGCCGTGTCGGGAGAATTTGCGCGTCGATCCTTTGAGGCTGGGCGTGCCCCGAATCAGTGCGAACTGTTGATGGTCCTTGAGCAATTCGGCCGGAATCTTCTGGCCGTCGAGTTCGTTCAGCCTCGGCTTCGGGTCAAACAGATCCACATGCGAAGGTCCTCCAGCCATGAAGAGAAAGATGATGCGTTTGGCCTTCGGGGCGAAATGGGGTTGCCCGGCGTGCGCTTGCAGGAGCGAGCCGAGCGCGATAGTTCCCAGCCCGGCTGCGCTGCGCTGAAGAAATACCCGGCGTGAAAGGACACCGGCACTCGGAGGGGGCGGGAGACGATTCATGGGCGACAGAGAAATTCGTCGAGGTTGAGTAACACCGCTGTCACCGCGGTCCAGACGATCTGCTCCTCGTGCGTGCGTGCGCGCTGTTCGCGGAGGAAGTCCAGGAAGCGGGCGCGCTCGGCCCTCGCCGGAGCGCGGCAGAGGGCCAATCGGAAGGCGTGCTCCAGACGGGCCGAATCACCAGACGGAACTTCCCGGAGCACACGGGCCGCGAACGCCTCAGCCGCTTCCACAAAGATGGGATCATTGAACGTGACCAACGCCTGGGTCGGGACATTGCTGATGTTGCGCCTGGCCGTGCAGACGGAGCGGGCGGGGGCGTCCAGCAATTCGAGGGTCGGATGCAACGCCATGCGTCGCCAGTAGGTGTAGAGACTGCGGCGATGCCGGTCGGAGCCGGAACTCGCCACCCACTTCCCGGGCAGCGCGCGTTCCTCCCAATAATTGGGCGTTTGCATCGGGAAAACCGGCCGGCCACCGGTCCCGGTCACGAGCAATCCGGCAACGGCAAGCGCCTGATCGCGGATCTGTTCCGCCGGCAGCCGCGTGCGCGGCGCGTGCGCCAGCCAAATGTTCTGCGGGTCGCGCCGGCGCGCCGCCGAGCTCGCGCGAGCGGATTGCCGATAGGTGGCTGAGGTGACGAGGAGCTTGTGGACGTGCTGCAAGTCCCAACCGCTCTCGACCAACTCGCACGCCAGCCAATCGAGCAACTCCGGATGCGACGGACGCGCGCCCTGCCGGCCGAAATCGGCGGGACTCCGAACGAGACCATGGCCAAAGCACGCCTGCCACAGCCGGTTCACGACCACGCGGGCCACGAGGGGATTTCGTCCGTCGACCAGCCAGCGCGCGAACTCCAGGCGGTTCCTAGGCTGCTGCTCCGGCCGCACCCCGAACATGGCGGGCACCGTCGGCGGCACTTTGTCCCCCGGGTTGAGGAAGCTTCCCCGCAGGTGAACGTGCGTGTCGCGCGGCTTCGCGAGTTCCTCCATCACCGGAACTTTCGGAATGTTCCGCTCGAGTTCGTCACAATCCTTCACCAGGGCATCCCGGATTCCCTTCAAGCGCTTGAGTTCGGAATCGGCTCTGGCCGCCGCAGGATCCAGTTGCGCCTCCCGGGTGTTGACGCTCGCCGTCGCCGCCGCGACCTGCCGATTCAACTCCAACTGGCGGGCGGATTGGACGGCGCTGGGCACCTTCAGGCTTGGGCCGTCCTGGGCGAAGGCTTCGCCGGTGTGAACCACGTTGTTGAACAGCGCGAACATGGAAAAGTAATCGCGCTGGGTGATGGGATCGAACTTGTGATCATGACACTCGGCGCACGCCATCGTCAGGCCGAGCCAGACGGTGCCAGTCGTGTTCACGCGGTCGCTGACGCCCTTAAGGCGATACTCCTCCACCGGGTAGGTATTGCCTTTGGCTTGCGGAGCGTTGCGGTGGAACGCGGAGGCGATCCGTTGCTCCGTCGTGGCGCCAGGAAGCATGTCCCCGGCGAGTTGTTCGATGGTGAACTGGTCGAACGGCGCATTGCGCGCGATGGCGTTGATGACCCATTCGCGGTACGGCCAGCTGTCCCGTGTCTGATCATCCGCGTAGCCGTTGCTGTCCGCATAACGGGCGAGATCAAGCCAGTCCTGCGCCTGTCGCTCGGCATAGGCGTGGGTCGCCATCAACTCGGGGACCACCTGTTCGTACGCATCCGGGCGCCGGTCCGCAAGGAACTCTCTCAGCAGTTCCGGCGAAGGTGCCAGTCCGGTCAGGTCGAGCGCGATCCGGCGAATCAGCGTTTCCCGCGCCGTTTCCGGGCTCGGCTGCAATCCCTCCTGCTCCAACCGTGCGAGAATGAAATAGTCTATCGCATTCCTCGGCCACGCCTTGCGTCTGACCTCGGGCAAAGCGCCGCGCCGGGGTGACTCGAACGCCCAGTGCTTGCCGACGTCCCGGTTGAACTGGATCGGAGCGGGTGATTCCGATGTGGCGATGACCGCATTCGCCAACGCGGTCAGGGCGCCGATGACGACCCATCTTGCCTGAATCGCGGTCCGGTTTTGCACGCGGAAAACCCTACCTCTGGACGTCGAAGGCTGGAAGGCAATAACCGTGTTTTTGATTTGGATGGATGGATGTTAGGCCGACGAATCCGCTATCGTGGGGCGGCGTCTGTTTTCCTCGGCGGGTCGCGGAAGAAGAGTAGGAACACCACGAGCACCGCGCCCGCGCCCAGCGCGGGCATCCGCCAGATGCCGACCCAATCGTGAGCCAGGCCGCCGATGGGTTCCGCCAGCGTGTGTGCGGCCAATACTTTACCGGCAAGCAGCGAGCCGACGAAGGCGCCGACGCCCCACAGGATGAACGCGATGAGGCCCTGCGCCGCGCCGCGCATCCGCTCGTTGGCCTCCTCATCCACATAGAGTTGCCCGGCGATGAAGAGAAAGTCGTAGCACACGCCGTGGAGCAGGATCGCCGTGTAGATGAGCAACACGGTCATGCCGCCGCTGCCCGCGCTGCCCGCCAGCGCAAAGTAGCGCGCCGCCCAGGCGAGGATGCCGATGAAGATTGTGCGCTTGTAACCGAAGCGCTTCAAGAACACCGGCAGGAGAAGGAGGAAGATAACGTCGGAGACCTGCGCCAACGACATCTTCGCCGCCATGCTTTCCCACTTCAGCTCCGTGAGATAGATGCCCATCATCACGAAGTAAAAGTAAAGCGGGATGCAGATGAGAAACATGCACGCGATGAAGATCGCGAATGACGGCTTGCGCAGCAGCGCGAGAGCATCGAGGCCCATTACTTCGCTCCACTTCAGGTTTGCGCCTGTTTTCTTCGGAGGTGTGTGCGGCAGTGTGAGGGAAAAGAGGCCGAACAGAATCGAGATGCCGCCCGCCAGGTAGAATTGGAAAGCCGACTGCTCGCCCTTGAGCAGCGAGAGCGTCACTCCCCCCGCGATCCAGCCCACTGCCGCGAGCGTCTTCACCCGCGGGAAATCCGTCCTCGCATCCGCGAGGTGATGAAGCGAGAGCGAGTTGCCGAGCGCTAGCGTCGGCACATACAGGGCGCAGTAGAGGATCAGCACCGGGAAGAAGCTTCCGAATTCGCGCAGGCCCGGCAGCAGGCACAACACGCCTCCTCCCGCGATCCCGAGCACCGCAAGCAGCTTTTCCGAGGCAAAGAAGCGATCCGCGATCAACCCAACAAAGAAGGGCGAGATCATTGCTCCCCAGGCAAACGCGCCATAGGCGAGGCCAATCTGTGCCCCCTCGAACTTCAACGTATTCGCAAGGTAAGTACCCATGCTCACATACCAGGAACCCCAGATGAAGTACTGGAGAAACATGAACATGGAGAGTTTGACCTTGAGAGCGGTTTGCATGGTAGGTGAAAGGCTATAGGTGGCATCCTTGCGAGGATCGCCTCGAGAGGGAAGGAAATTGTGCGCGACAGGAAATTGTGCAAGACGTTCTTCATGAACCGCCCCGGCGGGGCGTATCGAACGGCTGCAATCTCGCGAACACGGGAGCGGGCATCCTGCCCCGCTCCGACGGCGGTCTAGCGACCCTCCTCAATCACAAACCACGTCCGACTCTTGGGCGCGACGTGGACGGGCAGCGCACATTCCGATACGCGCGGTCGATTTGCCATCCACTCGCGACGCTTCTTCCAGCCGAAATGCGCCTCGATCGGACCCTGGCTCCAGCCGGTAAAGCGGTAGGCTCGCGGATCGGCGGTCAGCTTGTCCAGCCCGTTTCCGCCGTCGCCGCGGCGACGGGCAGAAGAGCCAGGATCAGTGTGACTCCAGTCACTCTGGCTGCGGACGGGTTTTCAAACCGCCACTTTCGCGCCGCCGATCACACCTTGTGCCGCTTGCTTTCTGGCTGGGCCTCATTTGAGCTGCCGTTTTCGTAAAAGCACCTCACCCTTGCTGGTGATCGGCTTATCGCTGTACAACGTCAACTCGACCCTGCACCAGCCGGGTTTACTCGATGGAAAGGCGGTCACATTCAAATTGAACACGCCGGACTGCTGCGTACGCTTCACAAATTCAGGCGGCAACTTGTTCGAATCCAGACAGTGTGGTGGTCTTCATGGTTTTCAGCCTCATAATTGTCCCTTGCGAATGGTCACGGTGCCTTGCGAATCTTTCTGCCCGCCGGAAACGCGCACAACAGCTCGCAAGGCCAACGGCTTACCTAGCCCGGTAATCGTCACGTCATAGCGCAACGAGTTCTCCGCCATTTTGGTGAATTCCGGCAGGGCAATGCCATCCATCAGCAACGTCAGCGATTGGATCTCCAATGGTGGCTTTCCCGCGGCATGCGTGAAATCCACCTGATACACGCGAGCCTCACGGCACGCCGCCGTCAGGTCGATGTCCACCGTTTGCCAATCTTTCCCGACGGTTTCCGGCGACCACTCCCAGATCTTTGTGGCCATGCCATCCGCTCCCTTCCCGGCGATGGCCTGGGGAGCCTCGCGGACGGCATAGGCCGCCAACGTGCGCACCTGCGGCTCGCCGACCGACTTTACCACACGCAACCGAACCTTGCTCACTTCCGTCGGGCTGAACGGGTCGATCTTCTTCTGGCCGATCGACGAGCCGCGGCAGAGTTCCTTCCATCGGCCGCTGACGAGCCCTTCGATTACATATTCCCGCACGCGCTCGCCCTCGATGATGTTTTCCATCGTGATGACGTGATCAATGCGGTTCGGTTTGCCCAGTTCCAGTTCGATCAACTCGCCCTGGCCGCTGGTTTCGGCGATGCTCCGGCCGAACCGTCGGCGAATCTCCGCGCCGAACTCCGCCGCGCGTTTGGCGTCCGCTGCCGGCAGCGCACCCGTGGTGTCGGGCGCGATGTTCAGCAGCAGCACCGCGCCGCGGCCCACCGACTGGTAATACATCGACATCAATCGATCGACGCTCTTGAGCGTCCCGGCCCCATGGGAGTTCCAAAACCACGTGGCGCGGATGCGGGCATCGCACTCATTGGGCATCCAAGCGTCGCCGTCCGGATGGCCGTCCGTCCCCGTCGAAACGCCCGATTTAGCGCGGGCCATCGGCAGCGCGTTCCAGTTCGGGTAGGGTGCGACGCCATCCTCGTTGCCCACCCAGCGGATCGTCGCGTAGGGCCCCTGGAAGATCATCGCGTTCGGAGCGTACTGCTGCAGAATGTCCCCCACGTCGGTAATCGAGCTGCCGTCGAACCAGACCTCGAACATCTTGCCGTAGCGGCTCAGGAGTTCCGTGAGCTGTTGCCGGAAGATCTTATCGTAGCGTTGTTGGGCCTCGGGCGTTTTGCAGCGTCCGCCGCCGCCGGCCCCGAACTGGGCGTCGTTGGGGCTGAGATAGACGCCCAGTTTGATTCCCCGCTTGCGGCAGGACTCGGCCAGGTCCTTCATCACGTCGCCCTTGCCGGCACGCCAGGGGATGTTCCGGACGCCGTAGTCGGTTGTGTCCGTCTGCCACCAGCAGAACCCGCCGGTGTGCTTGGCCACGAAGACGATGTAATTCGCACCCATGGCCTCGGCGGTGGCGACCCACTGATCCGTGTCGAGCTTGTCCGGATTGATTCTCTCCAGGGGCGTGCCGAGCGTATCATACTCGCTGTCTTGCCACGTCGCCGGCCCCAAGTGGATGAACATGCCGATCTCGCAACCATGCCAGGCCGCCTGCTGCGGCGTCGGCCGAGCCAGTTTCTCGGCCGCCGGCTGGGCGACGACGCAGAAAGTGACGGCGAAAAGACAAGCTAGAGAAACGGCGTTACGTAAGTTGGGAATTCTCAACATGGGTTTGGATTGGGTTTGGCGTCTGGTTGCAATCATTGGATCTTTTACTTCTCTGGGGCAGAATCTGAACCGAACTTCCACTCGCGGTCAACGCGTCGGCCGGCTTTGAAACCGGAACCGTCGGCGCGCATGGGCCCAATCTCGGTGATCCCGCCCGCCCGGACAAGGATGGCGGTTCCGGAGCCGGACTGGTTGAGGGTATCCAGGCGCACCCAGGCGACCAGGGTTTTGTCGCGAAGCGGCGTACGTTCGGCGGCGCGCGCCGGAGCCGCGGCAGCCAGACTGGCGCCGGCGATCAGTGCCAGGAGGGCCAACGGCCTGCGGCTCCGTCGAGATCGTTGATTTGTATTCATCATTGGTTCTTGTTCGTCAGACGGGGGTGAGGGCTGGGCTACCGCCCTTCCTGTTCTTTCAGCTCCGGCCAAATACTCTTCATCTGCCAGGCCGTCAGGGAAACCAAGCGAGCGTCGCTGCCACGCGAGAAGACGGACACTCCCGTAATATCCGAACTGAAGGAATAGGTTGCTGCTGCCAGCAGGTTCTCGACCGAGTTCAACGCGCCAGCCTCGGAGATCGTGAGTCTAACTTTGTCGTTGGACAGCACGTGCGCGTGTGCCGCCAGAAGCGGGTCCGGACCGAGCGCGCTCATGGCCAGGACACAGCAGGCAAACATTTTCACTAACAGGTTCATGCTTTGGTTCACTGATTGCAGATCACAGGACACGGACGACCAACCACTCCGCTGACTTACTTTCGATGAAACACGCTATCCGCCGTCTAGACCACCACCCTCTTGATGAGCAGGATGGAGAAAGCCCAAAGTGCTATCGCACGGGCATGGTGGGTGAACGACAACGATCGATGGTTCATGAACCGTCTTGGATGCTCTTTTGTGTTGTATTGTTCAGACCAACCTTTCATCGCGTTCTCCGAAACCAGGCCGCTCACATTTGTCGTGACCCGCGCCTGGTACGGGGCCGGATCAATCAACCTGTCTACTTCCCCGACTCCGGCCTCACGTGCTATCTGCTGGGCATTTCCAGCCGTGGCCCTGCCGCGTTGTCGGCTCTGTTCAGTCAGTTCATGGAGTAGCACTATCGACTTGCAAACGAGGTTGCTCTCGCTACAAAAGAAAACCGAACCTATCGCACCCATCAATTCCATTCTTTTTGTTCGCATATCCAAAGGAGAAGCATCTCATGCCAACTCGTCGCAAATTCATTAAAGATGCGGTAGTTGGAGCCGCGGCAGTTTCGGCGGCCATGCCCCTGGCGCAGACCCATGCCGCCTCGGCTGAGCTCAAACTTCAAGCGGCCCGGCAGGGAGTGAAGATCAAAATCGTCTCGGCCGAGCCGCTGCTGGTCTCCTACCCCGGTGGAGGTGTCTGGGTATTGACTCGAATTCGGACCGATCAGGGAGTCGATGGCATTGGCGAGGGGTTTTGTGAATCAGCGGCATCGGGCCGGGCCGTCCGCGCTGAACTGCTCAAAATCGCCCCATCGCTGATTGGAACGGACCCGCTGAGCATCAACGCCTATGTTCAGAAATTCAAGCACCTGGGAAAGGGGCGGTTCTGGACCAGCGCGGTAGCCGCCCTGGAAATTGCCCTGTGGGACATCGCCGGCAAGGTGGCTGGAAAGCCGATCTACGATCTGCTGGGCGGAGCCCTGCGCACCCGCATCCCCGTCTATCAGACATGGGGCGCATTCAACCTGGAGAAGTCGATCGAGAAGATGGCCGCAGCGAAAGCCAGGGGCGTCCAGATGCTGAAGTGCGATCCGTTCGTCACCCTGCCCTGGCGGACCGTGGGCCTGCGCATCCAGGATTTGCCCCGCCCGGAAGACCTTAAGGCGACGGAGCGTTACCTAGCGCGTCTGCGCGGCGTGCTGGGAGAAGACTATAAGATCGGCTGCGACGGTCACTGGCGAATGAGCGTGGAGGGGGCGAAGCAGATGGCCAAAGTGATGGAGCCGTTCAAGCCGGTCTTCTTCGAGGAGCCAACGAGCCTGCCCAACAGTCCCGATGACCTGAAAGCGGTGGCGGCGTACACTTCCATTCCGATCTCGACGGGAGAGCATTTCGAAACCCTTGAGCAGGCGGCCAGCGCCCTGTCCAGCGGCGTTGTCAGCTTCATCCAGCCCGAAGTGACTTGGAATTGCGGGATTCTCGAAACCGTCAAGATGACGTCGCTGGCGGAAGGCATGGGGATTCGCATCGCGACGCACGGCCACGTTTCGCCCCTAGGAATTCGGGCCGCCTCGCACATCAACGCGGTGATTCCCAACTTCTTTTTTCAGGAGCATCCGGGCGTCTCGTGGCAGGACTGGCCGGAAACACTTTTCGAACCGGCCGACCGGGTGGAAGACGGGCAGGTGATTCTGTCCGATGCGCCGGGGCTGGGACTGCGGTTGAATGAAGCGGAACTGAGAAAACGACAGATCACATGAGCGGCCTCGTTGTTCGTAAATCATTCCGTTGCGTCCTGGGCCTCCTGATCTTGTTCGGCTGGATCAACCCCGTCTTCGCCGCCGCGGATTCCGGCGCTTCCGCTCTGGCCGGAGCGGTTCGCCCCATCCTTTCCGCCAATTGCTTTCACTGCCACGGCCAGGATCCCGTCACCCGGAAGGCCAAACTCCGACTGGATACGATCGAAGGGCAGCGCGCGAAGGCCGCGGTCGTGCCCGGCCAACCCGAAAAGAGTGAGCTTATCCGGCGCATCTTTTCAAAGGACATTGACGAACAAATGCCGCCGCCGGATTCGCATCGAACCCTGACCCTTGCCCAAAAGGAAGTGATCCGGCGCTGGGTTGCCAGCGGTGCGCCGTGGGAGTCGCACTGGGCGTTCGTGCCCCCCGTTCGACCGGAGTTGCCCAAGGGACTCGGCCAAAGAAGCGGCGGGAATCCCATCGACGCCTTTGTCCGCGCCCGGCTTGCCGTGGAGAGCCTAAAGCCATCGCCCGAGGCCGATCGGATCACCTTGCTGCGCCGGGTGACTTTCGATCTCATCGGCCTTCCGCCGACGCCCGCCGAGGTGGAGGCATTCCTGTCGGACAAGAGCTCTGATGCCTATGAACGGCTGGTCGATCGGCTGCTGGCGTCACCGCACTATGGCGAGCGCATGGCGTTGCCCTGGCTGGACGCGGCGCGCTATGCGGACAGCAATGGATTTCAACAGGATGGCGATACGCATCAGTGGGTCTGGCGCGACTGGGTGGTACGAGCCCTCAACGAGAACATGCCGTTCGACCGGTTCACAATCGAACAGCTCGCCGGCGATCTGCTGCCGGAAGCGACGCTCAGCCAGAAAGTGGCCTCCGGCTTCAATCGCTGTCATTTGCTTAACGGAGAAGGGGGTGCCATCGCCGAGGAACAAAGGAATGTCGTCGTGTTCGACCGCGTGGATGTCACCTCCACCGCCTGGCTGGGCCTGACCATGGCGTGCGCGCAATGCCACGATCACAAATACGACCCGATCACCCAGCGCGACTACTACCGGATGTTCGCGTATTTCAACAACGTCCCCGAGACAGGGGTGCCGAGCGGAGGTGGCCAGTATCGCATCGCAGACCCCGCCGTCCCGCACGGCACCGAGGCGGAGCTGGCCGAGCTTCAGCGACTCGATGACCTCGTGTCCGCGGCCCGGGCGGCCGTGGAGACAATCGAACGCAGCGCGGAAACGATCGCTGCACAGTCCCAGTGGGAGAAGTCCATGGCCAGCGCATCCGTCGGCACCAACAAGGTCGAGTGGCAAAATTTGGAGGCGCTGGAACTGAAATCGATGGGCGGTGCCACCCTCGACAAACTACGGGACGATTCGATTCTCGCCACCGGCAAGAGCCCGGACCGGGACACCTACACGCTGGTCTTGACCAACCGGCTCAGCCTGCTCACCGGCCTCCGGCTGCAGACGATCCCGGACGGGCGCTTTCCGGGGGGAGGCGCCGGCCGGGCTGACAGCGGCAACGCGGTCCTCACGGATTTGACGGCCTCGGTCGCCGGGAACCGGATCGTGTTCCGACACGCCACGGCGGACTACACCCAGGCAGGCTTCAATGCCGCCAACGTGATCGACGCAGACAAGGCCTCCGGATGGGCTTTTTATCCCGAGACCGCCAAGCCGCACACGCTGCTTCTCGCGACGGAGTCGCCGGTCGCTATCCGCCCGAGCGATCCGCTGACCGTCGTGCTCGATTTTCAGTTCAAGCAGGCGCACACGCTGGGTCGTTTTCGTCTCTCAACCACGACCAATGCAAACCCCACCGGCCGCGCGCAGATTTCGTCCAACGCGCTGGCCATTCTGAAAACACCGGTGGAGAGCCGCTCCACCAACGACGTCACGGCGATGCGAGACTACTTCCTGACCAACAGTCCACCCTCTGCGTTGGTGGCTGCCCGGGAGACGGCATCGGTTCGGAAAAAGGAACGCGACGACTATCGCGCCCGGCTTCCACGAGTGATGGTGATGTCAGATGACAAACCGCGGCAGACCCGCATACTCGAACGCGGCAACTACGAGCATCCGCGTGATTCCGTGACTTCCGGCACACCGGGTTTCCTGCCGCCTCTCCCGCCCGACGCGCCCACCAACCGTCTCGGACTTGCGCGCTGGCTGGTCAGCGCCGAGCATCCCCTCGCAGCCCGCGTCGTGGTCAATCGCACCTGGCAGACGTTCTTCGGGCTGGGTCTCGTCAAGACTTCCGAAAACTTCGGCATCCAAAGCGATCCCCCCAGCCACCCGGATCTGCTCGACTGGCTGGCGGTTGAGTTCCGCGAGAGCGGCTGGGACATGAAACGGTTGCACCGGCTGATCGTCACCAGCGCGACCTATCGACAGAGCTCCAGGTTCCGACGCGACAACGTCGCCCGCGATCCCGAGAACCGCCTGCTCGCCCGCGGCCCGCGCTTTCGTCTGCCTTCGATGTTCCTGCGCGACCTAGCCCTCGCATCGAGCGGCTTGCTCGATCAACGGATCGGCGGCAAACCCGTCTACCCCTATCAGCCGAAGGACATCTGGGACGGGCTCTCCATCACAAAGGAACGCGACTTCACCTACCCGCAATCGAAAGGGCCCGACTTGTGGCGGCGCAGCCTCTACACCTTCTGGCGCCGAACCGTGGCCCCCGGGAACATGTTCGATGCCTCCGCGCGCCAGGTGTGCAAGGTGCGTCCCGACCTGACCAGCACCCCGATGCACGCCCTGACCATGTTGAATGACGTGACGTGGGTGGAGGCGGGCCGGGCCTTGGCGGAACGGGTGATGAAGGCGCAGACTGGGGAGGAAGCGCGGCTCTCGGAGGCATTTCTTCGAGTTTGCGCGCGATCCCCTTCCTCCGAGGATATGAAGATTCTCCGGCGCAGCCTGGCCCGGGCGCGAACATCGTTCACGGCGGATCCGGCCACCGCGTCGGCATATCTCAAGGCCGGCGACAGCCCTCGCGACGCGACCCTGGATCCCGTTGAGCACGCCGCGTACGCCAGCGTGTGCCTGGCCATTTACAACCTGGATGAAGCGATGACGAAGGAATGACACCTGCGAACCGACCATGAGCATCGAACGAACCCGCCGCCAATTCTTCGGACACAGCGCTTCCACTCTCGGCGCGGGCATCGGCATCGCCGCGCTGGCCGGATTGTTGAAACAGGATCTGACGGCGGCGGCGCCTGGCTCGCGCGGTCTGCCAGCGTTGCCGGGTCTACCGCATCTGCCGCCCAAAGCCCGGCGCATGATCGTGCTGTGGCAGGGCGGCGCGCCATCGCAGGTGGATCTGTTCGATCACAAACCAGGCCTCGCCAGCCGTCGGCTCCAGGAACTGCCCGAATCTGTCCGCGCCGGCACGCGTTTGTCCACGATGACGGCCAGCCAGAAGAAGTATCCGATTCTCCCGGCCATCCGTCCGTTCCGCGCCTACGGCCAATGCGAACGCTGGCTGTCGGAGCTATTGCCCCATACCGGCGCGATCGCCGACGACATTTGTCTGGTGAAAACCATGCAGACCGAGGCGGTCAACCATGCGCCCGGAGTCACCTTGTTCATGACCGGAAGCCAGATACCGGGCCGGCCCAGCCTGGGCGCATGGGCCACCTACGGGCTGGGAAGCGTCACCAGCGAATTGCCAGCCTTCGTGGTCATGACTTCCGCGGATCGCGGAAAAACCTGCGGCCAACTTTTCTTCGACTACTACTGGGGGAGCGGCTTTCTTCCGTCCAAGTATCAGGGCGTGCGCTTTCGGAGCGAAGGCGAGCCGGTCCTGTATCTCAAGAACCCGGACGGGTTATCGGCCAAACTGCGCCGGGGTTTGTTGGATGACATCGCAGCGCTGAACAAGCGGCACCTGAATGCGTTTGGCGATCCGGAGATCGACACGCGCATCGCCCAATATGAGATGGCCTATCGGATGCAAACGAGCGTGCCCGATCTGCTCGACATCACGTCCGAACCGGAGTCGGTCCTCGCGATGTATGGCCCGGACGTGCAACGCCGCGGTTCATTCGCGCGCAACTGCCTGCTGGCCCGGAGATTGATCGAGCGTGGCGTTGGCTTTGTGCAGTTGATGCATTCCGGGTGGGATCAGCACGGGAACCTGAGCACCCAGCTTGAAGTGCAATGTCGCGACACGGATCAGCCGAGCGCAGCCCTGGTCAGGGATCTGAAGCAACGCGGGTTGCTCGACGACACCATCGTGCTCTGGGGTGGTGAGTTCGGGCGGACGGTTTTCGTGCAGGGCGACATCAACAACAAGAACGCGCACGGGCGCGATCATTTCGGGGCCTGCTACAGCATGTGGCTGGCCGGCGGCGGGTTCAAAGGCGGCACCAGCTATGGGGAGACGGACGAGTTTTGTTACAAGGCGGTGCAGGACCCGGTGCATGTTCACGATCTCCAGGCCACAATCCTGCGCCAACTCGGCATCGAGCACGAAAAACTGACGTTCCGGTATCAGGGTCGCGATTTTCGCCTGACGGACGTGCACGGGAAATTCGTGAACGGGATGGTGAGTTGAGCGCCCGGAGGGTCGCTCTGCTTTCAGGCGATGAATGGCCCGAGCACGCCAAAATCCGCGGAGCGCGTCGCGTCTGAAACCCGTCGGTTCAGCGGGTGCGTCGTTCGCCTTGGGCCTTGAAGGTCGGTGTCCGTAATCGCGTCCCGTCTGCATCAATTCAGCTTCGAGGAGCAAATCGCCGAAGCGTCGAGTCGTCAGCAGCGCGATGCTGCTGGGAGAGCGGACCTTATACGTGGAACGGCTGTCTCCGACAAGCTCGAGGGCAGAGCGCCCCGCGTGCTTGTTCCGACGCCAGGCCTTGGCGTCGGTGAACTCCAGTTGTTGGAGGATTCCATCGTCTTCGAAGTCCGGCTCCCACTGAAGCGAAAACCCCTTGGGGACATATCCGGGGTTTTCGTTGTTGGCACCCTGCGCGCGACAGACACAGCTCAGAAGAAGCACAGCCAATGCGAACCTTTGGATTGAATGCATAGCAGGTTCGTTTTGGATTTCTTAGCCTAGAAAGGTGGACCTAGAAACGCGATTTGCCCGGCGCCGATCTGACGCAAGATCTTGGCGAGCATGCCCTTCGTCGAAGCTCGCCGTATCACCTTGCGGATACGCCTCGCTTCGACTCAAGCCATGCTCACTCAAGCTGTTGTGCATCTCGACACCGCTCAACTCGCGTTTCTAGGGTGGATGGAAACGACGGATTTCGTGAGTCCGTTCTCGGACCACGATAAGTGTTTGCGCGGCAATCCGTGGCATCGTTTCGGGATAGTTTAAGGACGCTACAGCGCGATTTTTAGGCCTCATTTTCTTTCCTTAGCGGTTCAGCCTTCGCCATCGCAGCGGCGCCTTTCGGGTCAGACGGGGGTGAGGGCTGGGCTACCGCCCTTCCTGTTCTTTCAGCTCCGGCCAAATGCTCCTCATCTGATACGCCGTCAGGGACACCAGGCGAGCCTCACTGCCACGGGCGAAGACGGACACGCCCGTGCTGTCCCGACGGGTCGGGTAGGCCCGCAGCGTCAAGCATTGGCGGCCATTGGCGAAGACTTCGATGACGCTTCGGTCAATGAAAACGCGCAGATGCAGCAGCTCGCCATCTTTCAGCCACAGGGGCCCGGTTTCCGGCGTTCGCGAGGCCACGTCGGCACTGAGCGAGGCTTGGGAAACATCGATCATCAGCTCGCGTTTTTTGGACGTCCATGGATAGGCCCAAGCCTGCATGGACAAGCTGATGGTCGTTTGCTCTTCGCCGTTGGGGCTCTGCAGGATGCGCAACCCGACTTCCCGGGCTGCCTTCGGATCAATCACCGCCTCCAGTTCCATGGCCCGGCCCTGCACCCCGGCGAGTGGTTGTTGGCCGTTGGCAGGAATGACCACATTTTCAACCTTCACGGGATTGAAACGCAGCGCTTTCAACTCTTCGATAGGCTCAATCCCAAGCGGATTGATTGGCCGGATGCTCGCGACTGTATCGGCGGTGACCATCTTGTTCACCGTGAGGCGCCGTGGCAGAGAGATCATCTCGTCCTTGGTTCCCACCATGTCGTCCTTGATCGTGCATTCCATGATATTCCACAGGCCGATGCACCGGCCGTCCGTATCGACGAATCCAGTGGGGGCGTGAAGGCCGCCGCGCATGACCGGCCCGTAGTTCATCCGTCCATGGTGCTGGATCGAGAAGCGACCACGTTCCAGATCGGATTTGCCGATGTAGTATTTCGGACCCTGGTTGTGGCTGAAGAAGAGGAGGAGGTGTTTGCCGTCGCCGAGGGGCAAAACGTTGTTGCAGGAGCAGTCAGTGCCTGAAGCGTCGGCAGGCTCAGTGAAATAGCCGTCGTCCAGGTAAAGTCCCATGGAATCCCATTTTGACAGGTCCTTGGATCGCAGGATCTCCAGAGCGGTATTGGGTCCGAACGCCTTCCTTGTGATGTAGTAATAATCCTTCTCGCGCCAGATAAATTTGTCCAATCCCGGACACTTGACCGGGTGCTCGGTCCACTTCAGCAACAGGGGGTCCGAGGCCATGAACAACTTTTCTCCATCCGTGCTCAGAATTACCCGGTCGTTGTCGGCCCAGGCCTGCCCGGTGCCGCCGCGGATCGACGTGGGCAACATGGGCAGGTCGCGCCAATGCACCAGATCATCACTGACAGCATGTCCCCGGCTCGACCCCAATCCGGGTGGGCTGTAGAGGTAAAAGAGGTGGTAATTGCCCTGCCATTTGCATAAACCAGCGGGATCGTGCAGGCCAAAGCCCGGCGGCGAGAAGTGATAGAGCGGTCGAAAGGGATCGGCCGCGGCGGACTTTCGGTTCTGGAGAAAATAGGCCACGTGTGCATCGGCATCCATCTTATCGAAATCGGGCGGCTCCTTTTTTGCTGCCGGAGTTGCTGCAGGATTAGTTGTGGCAGGCTGAGGCGGCGTGTCGGCGGCGTGGATGGTGACCAGACCAGCGAGAAGGAGGCCGGTTAGAGGTCGGAATAGGGATTTCATAGATTTGTCAGCGTTGCCATCCCGCTTAGTCCAGCACGACGATTCGGTAGAACCTTCGCGGGTGCAAGCCAAGGATCTCGGTCACCGTAATGAGAGCAGTGCCGGCCACCTGGGGCTGACCCACGGGAGCCCAGCTGGGCGCGCTCAAGTCGTCGGTATATTCCAGGCGATAGGTGTGCCCCGGAGTGACGGAGGCGGAAAACGAAAATGTTCCGTCAGTATGAATGGTCACACCGAACACGCGCGGCGCGACGGGCGGCTCCGAGCTTCGGTTCGGCAACCGCGGTGTCGCGATCGGCATGAACACGCGTGCCGCAGTGCCGTCCGGGAAGCGCCCTTCGCTGACGTTGTTGGTCTGCGAACCAAAGACCACGGTATCAATCGGTCTGCCGTCGGCGGCAAACAAGCCGATGGCTTCGCCGGCCTGACGGAGGGAGAAGTTGACATGCAGATCGATCCGGTTCGCATTGTTTTGCGCGGACTGATTGTCGGCCCAAACGAGGAGGAACCCGCCGGGCGGGATCACGTAACCCGGTGGGATCTTGGACTGGAACCGATTGGTCAGGTTGTCGGTGAGATAAGAGCCGGCGAGATCGGCGGGCGCGCTGTTCGGATTGTAGAGCTCGAACCAATCGTCGTAATTGCCGTCGGCCGGATCGGCGATGCCGCTGGCGCTGGTGTTCGCCGCCATCCATTCATTGATCCGAACCACGATGGGTTCAGCGGCACAATTGTTGACCGCACGCGGCGTTGCGAAGAACAAGTCGCGTCGGTCGAAGGGCTGTCCGTCCGGGCACGAACCGTAGCTGCGGTTGGTCGCCAGGTTTTCGAAGTTGAAGTAGTCCAGAATCTGAGGAGTGCCGGCGACCAGCCGACTGAACGCGACGGAGCCCGTGGGTCGATCCGCCCGAAAATTCGCATGCCACTCTTCGGCCGTGCTTTCGTCCGCTTCGCCGTCGAGGAAAACCACCCTGAACTCGCCGGGATCCAGGGTGGCCCCGGACGGGAAGGCCCAGCGCGTCAGATTCGCATAGTTGTCGGAGAGAAAGCATCCCTCCAGCGAGACACTGGCGGGACCGGGGTTAAAGAGTTCAACCCAAGGTTCGTGCTCGCCCTGACGGTCACTCAACCCGCTGGCGTTCAGAGTCTGCACCTCGTTCAACCACACCGCGGGATAGGGCGGGAGGAGTTCGGTCTCGCTGTTCGGCCCACCCGGCGTCGCGGGGGTGGGACGAACCGTGACGGTGGTGTTGATGCCGTTGCCAGGCGTGAGCCGCAGGGTCAGCTTGTCCGGGTTGGTGCTGGGCAGATACCAGAAACTCAGCGTGTGAACCGTGTTGGTGAGAATGGGAAGCGTGTCCTGGTAAATCGCCGTCGCCGTGCCGCCGCCCACACTGGTCGCGAGGATGCGCAGACTCGACCGGCCCGAATGGCTGACCGCGGTGCTGATCACCGAGTTGCTGAGATTGGCTGAGACGATCCAGGGACCGCCTTGGTGGGTGCGGAAGGCGGACTCGAAATCGCCATTGCGCACGAGATTGTTTCCTTCACCGGGCGTATTGCCCGCCACCAGGGAAATATCGTCCAGATAAACTTCGCCAGAGGTGTTCAGGTAAAAGAGCAACCGCGAACTGCTGGCGACTCCGGTCACGCTGGCAAAGCGCCAGCCGCCACTCGGCACCGCCCAGTTGCTCACGCGGCTGTTATCCTGGGCCGCATCGCGCAACTGGAGCGATACGCCCGTGCCATCGGCTGCCGTGGGCCAAGGGGCATCGTCATCATAACTGACCCGGTCCACGACCATCTCGGAGCCCACGGCGGCGCCGGGCCTGAGCAGCGTCAAGGTTTCACCGCCGTCATCCAACTGGCCGCTGAACTCGCCGACCACCGGAGCGCCCGCACCGTAAGCTTGCGTGAAGGCCACCCGGTTCTTCGTCACCACCAGGAACTGCCGATTGGTGAGCAGCGTGCCGGTCGGGAACGTGAATCCGAGGCCGTTGATGCGCCAACCGGAGAGGTCGAAGGTGTAGTTGCTCGAGGTGTTTAGCAACTCCACGAAGGACGCTTCGGGCATGGCTGGATGGTACATGATCTCGCTGAAGACAATGGAGTCCTCGGGCGCAGAGAGCAAACCGGTGTAGTTCACCGTCACTGTTTTCGTCGCGCTGCTGATGGAACGACCGGAGAGGTCCACCCCTTGAATCTGAAGCTCATTGGTGCCGGCGGCCAGTGCCACCCGCATTTGCCAGTTGGTCACCGTCGTCCAGGTTACGGGCCAGGCGCGGCCATTCAGCCAGAGGGCGCTCAGTTCCACGCGGGCCGTGCCGGTCAGCGTGAGCAGTTGGTTGCTCGTGTTGAAACTGCTGGAGCCGTTGAGGGTAAAGGCCGGCCGGACGCTGGCCAGTTGCTGCAGGATGTAATCCCGGCGCTGATCCACATACGACTTTATGGCGGTCGTGACGCCGGCGGTGATGCCGCTGGCCCGCAACGCCGCGTAGCGGGCGTCCAGCACGGGATGGAAGCGCGCGTTCTGAAACGGCCCGTTCACGATGTCGAGCAGCGCGCGGAAGAACGCCCGACGGAAGGGCGGATGATTATACATGCGGGCAATATTCGGATCGGTCACCCGGAAGAGATCCGTGGTAGGCACTTCGCCGCATCCGCCGAAGGCGAGGTCCAGGTCCCAGGCCATCAGCTTCCAGCGGTCGTTGTCCGGTTTAAAGGCATAGGCGTTCTGGCCGTTGACGGAACCAAAGATGTCCAGGTTGCCGATGGCGTGCTGCATGGCCAAGGTGCGCATCCAATGCTCGGTGTCGATCAAGGCCTCCAGCGGTGCCCCGTATGCATCGCCCGACGCCGGATTGCTGGCCGCGTCCACCAACCTAAACACGGGGGTGAAATCATTGAGGGAGTCGGAGGCGCGCGGCTGCCAGTTCCAACGGTAGCGAGCGGTCTTCTTGACGTTCCCGAGCGTGGTGAAATTTTCGAGCGACGCAAAAGTCAAAGTAGGGAAAGTCGAGAGGTCATCCGGGAATTCAAACCAGATGGCGACCTTGTAGACTTGGCCGTCGGGAGTCTCCGGAAATGAATGGGCGAAACCGCGGCCGTTGGGCTGCTGCATGTCTTCGAAAATCGTCCCGCGCCGCAGGCCGTTGAAATACACATTGACGTAGCGATGGTGATTGTAAGGCAGGCCCAGTTGCTCGTTCATCCAATAGCAAATCTGCTGCCCCTGGCGCGACAGATCCTCCTCGCACCC
>CAMAUY010000072.1 GCA_945861565.1 Akkermansia muciniphila | reverse complement strand
GGGGGGGGGGGGAATTACACTGAATTGGAATTGGCAGGCTTTGACTGGAGTCTGGATTGGCCGGTCGAGCGTGTGGAGTGGCCGGACGCCATGGCCTATTGCGCAGCCCTCACTGCGAGGGAGCGAAATGCCGGGCGGCTGCCTCCTGGCTTTGCGTACCGATTGCCAACCGAGGCCGAATGGGAATATGCGTGCCGGGCAGGAACGACGACCCCGTTCCATTATGGAGCGGCGTTACGCGCGGGAATGGCTAACTTCATGGGGGGCTGGGACTATCCACCGTGCGGGCAAAACGAACCGGGGGCATCGTGCGATAATCCAAATGCCTACGAGATCGACAAGATCGATTGGCCGGTCAAGGTTGGAAGTTACGCCCCCAATGCCTGGGGACTTTTTGACATGCATGGAAATGTAGAGGAGTGGTGCCTGGATTGGTTGGGAGACACCTTGCCAGGAGGGCATGTTACGGATCCTCGTGGGGTACCCTACGCCAGTACTGGTAACGCGGCCAGACGTGGGAGCTTTTTCATATTTTGGCCCGCAGCGAATTGCCGATCTGCCTTCCGATGGAACCCAGGCTTTGAGTCGAATGGTGTCGAAGGATTTCGGGTTGTATTGGCACCGCTCTGATTTGGATCCTCTTGATCCGTCAATGAAGGGCAATCGGTCCCTTTATTCAAACCATGTCCAGGTCCACGACCAAGGGTAAATCCAAAGCGGATTTGGGTAATTATTACCCGGCGAACGCAGGAAACGCTTTTCCTGGATCCATTCCGCATGGCCGTCGCTGAAAGATTGATTGTGCCCATCCGGCGTACCCTGCGTACCGCGAGGTCCGTGGTTGGAGGCCCATCGCTTCTCGGAGGCGAACACTATCGTGTGGTCGGCGGTTAACGGGCCGACGCGATCACTGTTCTTGAACACGGAATAGGTTCCCTTGAAGTTACTGCCGGATAACGCGGTCAGGACCATAAAATGGTCGATGTGAAACAAGCCTTCATCCGTAAAGAATCTCAGATAATCTTGTCGCGCGGGACATTTCCAGATCGTGAGCGGTTTTTCATCCGTTATCACGGTTCCAGTCTTGAATTTGGCACTGCTCAAACCATAGGAAATAAGGGCGATCGCCTGGTTGCTGCTCATGACGTAAAGCGGGCCAATGGGGTTGTACCGTGTCGTCTTGTCGGCGCTGGGATAGATACCTTTGAAATCGTCTGCATACATAGTAAACGCGGTCGCCTGGCCGCGGATATTAGATAAACACGAAATGCGGATGGCCTTCGATTTAGCCTTGCTCAAGGCGGGCAGCAGCATTCCAGCGAGGATCGCGATGATGGCAATGACCACCAGCAATTCAATCAAGGTGAAGGCTCGGCGCGTCCGAGTGACGACAGGTCGGATGTTTTGATGCATAAACGGCACACGGGACACCGTCCTGAGCGGCGTGGTTTCGCAGTTATTTCTGCAGTGAGTGAGTGTGAGGGATTGCTTTGACTCTGTGTTCTGAGATCGAGATGTCAAGGCCCCTTTTCACGAGGGGCGGGTCCTCCGCGTATCCCGAAGTTGTTGGAGAAGGTAGCGGACGCCGCGCTGCGGCGTCCCCGCGCCGTTGAGGCGCGGCACGAACCGCGCTGCGGCCCCCTGTCCGCCCGTTGGACGCGGGCGGGGTTGTCGCAGCGCGACAACCTCTACCAACAACCTCGGGATGCGCCGCGTGGATAGGGGGGGGTATGGGTGCGGGTGGTAAAAATTGAATGGCACCGTAGCGTTTCTCCCGGATTCGAATCCCCTGCGCTCTCAATTCCGCACGCTTGGCGACGACTTTGATGGCTGGATGAGTTTTAGTCATAATAGTAGACAAAAGATCGACGTTTTAGCGACTTTCACAAAATGGGGATTTTTCGGGAATTGGATACAAATCCAATAAATGCCCAATAATATCGTATTTGTTCCTGAAATCTCGCGGGAATTGTCCTTCAAAGAATATTTGAGACAAACTATTGACGAATCAAAAAACATTAGACATATTATGCACAGTTCAGCACGGCTTGGCCGGAAGTTGAATTCAAAAACGAAACGTGAACGTCGGAATACCAACGCAGGGTTCGACCCGTGACGGCATCATCGAATGCTGGTCCTCATGGCGGTGGTCGTCCGGGTTCACACCGAGAAAAAGCAATACATCCCATGCAAACCGTGAAAACCATCCGCATCCTCGCTCTCCTCACAATCGCCGCGACGTCCAGCTTCTTAAGCTTCGCGCACGCTGAAACGAAGACCGCGAGCAAAGACATCGTGGCCGTCGCTTCCAGCGCAGGCAGCTTCAACACTTTGGTCGCCGCCGTGAAGGCCGCCGATCTCGTCGAGACTCTCCAAGGCTGCGGACCGTTCACCGTTTTCGCGCCGACCGACGAAGCCTTCGCCAAGCTCCCCAAGGGCACCGTGGAAAACCTGCTCAAGCCTGAGAACAAGGCCAAGCTCGTCGCCCTCCTCACCTACCACGTCGTGGCCGGAAAAGTCATGGCGGCGGACGTCAAGACGATGAAGGCTAAGACGGTGAACGGACAGTCGCTCGACGTGAAGGTTACCGACGGCGCTGTTACCGTGGACAACGCCAAGGTCATCAAGACCGATGTGGCCGCCAGCAACGGCGTGATCCATGTCCTCGACACCGTGGTTCTTCCGAACTGAACATTGCTGCGAGGGCGGAGAGCTTCAGGCTCTCTGCCTCGATGAAAAATTCATTGAATCTCTGTTAATCTCGTAACCGCTACACTCGCCGCCGACGATTCCAGTCGGCGGCGCGTTTTATGAGCAAGCAAAATCGCGGAGATACTAGGCTTCAAGACGGACAGGGTTGACTTGTTTGAATAGTATTACCACGCCTTGGTTGCTTTCGCCCCGCGGAATGTAGCTCCTTGTTCCTCGCGACGATGTGGAAGGTGCAATCGAGAAAACTCTCGAAGAAAATGTTGCCTTGTTGCGCCGCAACCGCTAACGAATCCGCCCGTTTTAAAAAAATGTCGCGCTCGCCTGGCACCCCTCCAGGTGGAATATTTTGGATAGGTCTCGACCTCCGTCTGACCTTGTGCCAGCAATTCAAAACTCAATCGAATAAAAACATGTTTCAGAAAATCGATTACTATTTTCTTTTCGCCTCGTTCGCCAGCTTCGTCGCCAGCGTTGGCCTCTGGTTTCTCGGCAATAGGGACTATGGCGTCTATGTAGGCCTCTGGGTGCCGAGTATCCTCTCGCTCTGGGTGGGGGTTCGGGTAGCCCTTCTCACCTGCGCCATCACCAATCTGAATCGGAGAAAATGACTATGTTCAATTATCTCTTCCCCCTCTTCGCCTTCGGGCTCGTCATCACCGGTATTGTGTTTATTGGCCTTCAGCAGGCATCTGAATTAGCGAAACATCTGGCGGCAGAAAGGAGCGAAATGGAAAACACTTCCAAAATTCCTAGAACCGTCCCAGCGGGAGGCAAATCCGCTTCAGTCTAAGAGTCCACCAGCCCGAATCGCCCATGAGTCAGTCATCTGCTCTTCTTAGCATTGTAATCTTCGGCGCCAGCGGGGGAATTGGATCGGCCCTGGCACGGCAAATGGCGGCGATAGGTTGTCATTTGAGCCTCGTCGCGCGCGATCCAGGGCGGCTGGATGCGCTCGCCCATGAACTACGTGCCGACGCCTTCAGTTTGGACGCGACGGATTACGCTGCCGTGGAGCGATGCCTGGTTGACGTCAACGAAAAACATGGCCGCGTGGATGGCGTCGTGAATTGCACCGGATCGCTATTGCTTAAGCCCGCGCATTTGACGACGGACGCCGAGTGGGCGGCGGTGCTGGGGGCCAACTTGACTACGGCCTTCCACATTTTGAGGTCCGCGACTGCGCGGATGATGAAGACCGGCGGCGGCTCGATTGTGTTGTTGTCCTCCGCCGTTGCCCAACGCGGCATGATCAACCACGAGGCGATCGCCGCCGCCAAGGCCGGAGTCGCTGGCCTCGCCCTTTCTGCGGCGGCCACCTACGCGCGCTACAACATCAGGGTCAATTGTGTTGCTCCCGGTCTGACGCGCACGCCGCTCACCGCTGCGCTGACCCAAAATGAGCTGACCCTAAAAGCCTCTGCTGCGCTCCATCCACTGGGCCGCATCGGCGAACCCGACGAAGTTGCCAGTGCCATCCGTTGGTTTTTGTCGCCGGAAAATAGTTGGGTAACGGGCCAAGTGCTCGCGGTGGACGGCGGGCTGAGTTCCCTGCAATCGCGCATGGCCATCAATCCGTGATTGCGACACGGCGATGGCGGCGTGATGGCCAGCAAGCCTTACGTCGCTTCCGGGAAATATATCCAGCGCATGAGCAACTACTGCGCGGGCTGCCGTTTTGATCCCGGGAAATCCACGGGTGACGATGCCTGACCCTTCACGACGCTCTACTGGGATTTCCTGCTCCGCCACGAGAAGTTCCTCGCCCGGAATCAGCGCATGACGATGCAGTTGAAAAATCTCGCGCGTTTGGACGCGCCGAAACGGAAAGCCATTCGGCAACAAGCGACGCAATGCCGCGCCGCCTCTTGCGGCCCAAATACGGCTGTGATTTAGAAACTAATGACGCCGGAAGCGAACCGACGTAGACTCCGGTCATGCATGACTTGACCATTATTCTGCAAGGGCTGGTCGCCACTTCGATTTTCTTTGTGTGGGTGGTGCGCTACGACAACATCATCCAGGAGTTCAAACAATATGGCCTGCCGGACTGGCTGCGCGATTGCGTGGGTATTCTTAAACTGACTTTCTCGCTGCTATTGCTGCTAGGGATTCAACGCGCATCCTTGGCTGTCCTAGGTAGCCTCGGTATTGCCGGGTTGATGGGCTGCGCTTTTGCCATGCATCTGCGGGTGAAGAATCCCGTGTTCAGGATGCTACCCTCGCTGACCTTGCTAGTGCTCTCCCTGATCATAGCGGTCATCAACTACCGACTCCTCAACGCGTGATGGCGATACCGTCCCACACCGTTTCCAGGGGTAACCACGATGCCGCAACGAACGCGGATTTCCTCTCCAACCCGTGACAGACTCGCCCGCGGAATGGCGACTTCCGCGGTCAACACCTCCCAAACCAAGATTAAGAATTGCTCCGCTATTCTTTGGCGCCGCGGGTTCCCTGTTTAAGCGCCTCGCTTTAGTGACCGGAGCGGGCTCAAGTTGACGGCAAGTGAGGCGCGTTCAGTCCTGAAAAACTACGGCGAGGGTGAAGGGGCAAGCAGGTAATTCTGGTGGAACGAAGTATGCGCAGTCGGATAAATCATCTATGCTGCAACTGTTGAACGTCGCCCTGATCCTTTGCTCTGCCATTTCCTTTCTCGGATACGGCTCGGCGTGCTTTCTCTCCGACTCCCTAAAACGAGAATTCGAGCGCTACCGTTTTGGTTCGCAGCGCACGCTGATCGGAGGATTGCAGTTTTGCGCAGCGCTGGGTTTGCTGGCTGGCCAGAACCAACCGTGGATGGGGCGCGCGGCGGCGGCCGGCCTTGCTCTGATGATGCTGGTCGCGGTTGGCGTCCGCATCAAAATCAAAGACAGTCTCCTGCAGACGACCCCGGCGCTGTTCTATCTAGTGCTGAATACCTACCTTTGTCTGGCAGCATTCTGACCGACCAGTATAGGGTCAGGGCTTGATAAATCACACTCAACAGATTGGCGTTCGGCGTTTGTTCCCCTAACGTGCTCCTATAATGAAAAGTAAAAATAGAGAAATCATTCTGGAGCTGTGCCTCTCCTACGCTATGGAACTGGAGACGGTGCAGAATTACATCGCGGCTTCCGTCAACCTCGATGGTGTCCGCTCGGAAGTCATCAAGAAGGCGCTAGCGGCGGACATCGTCACCGAGGTGCAGCACGCGCAGTTGCTAGCCACCCGCATCAAAACTATCGGCGGCCTCGTCCCCGGCTCGCTTGAGTTGCCCCGCAGCCAGAAGTTTCTCCAACCAAGCAAGGACACCACCGACATCGTCGCCGTCATCAAGGGAGTCATCGCGGCCGAAGATGGTGCCATCGCGCAATACACCAAGATTATCAAGCTCTGCGAAGGCGAGGATTACGTGACGCAGGACATGGTTATCGGCATCCTCGGCGGCGAGGAAGATCACCGGCGCGAGTTCATCGGTTTCCTGAAGGAATACGAGAAGCGCTAAGTGATTACCTTCAGAAATGTTCTCTGCGATGCCGCTTGGCTCGCGTGGGCGTGCCTTGCCATCACCGTGAATGTGGACGCCGCCTCTGAAAAAGTCCTCTTTGCCTTCCAGGGCAATACGAATTTCCCGGTCTGGCAAATCGTGAATGACGACGTGATGGGCGGGGTGTCCACGAGCCGGTTTCAAGTCCTCACCAACGGCGGCGCAGTGTTCAGCGGAGTGGTATCAATGGAGAACCGTGGCGGTTTCGCCTCCGTGCGTTCCTCACCGGTGCGGGACAATCTCAACGGCTGCGAAACCTTTGTGCTCCGCGTGCGCGGTGATGGACGGCGTTACAAGTTCACCGTCAGGACCGAGACGGGTTTCAACGCGCCGAATTATCAGGCCGAGTTCACGACCCAGCGCGGCGAATGGGAGGAATATTGGCTGGCGTTCAAGGATTTCGTACCGACATATCGCGGTCGCATCCTGACCGACGTGCCACCGCTGAATCCGGCGAAGGTAGCCACGGTTGGATTTCTGATTTCCGACCGGCAGGAAGGGGCGTTCAAACTGGAGGTGGCGTGGATCAAGGCTTCCGCGCTCTCGGGCAAGTGAGCATGGACCATCTCCTCACCGGTGCGAGTGGTGTCATCGTTTTTCTCTAATTTCGCGGCGGTCGAAGAACGGGTCTCGCGGAGTGGCATTGCGCCGACGGGGTCACTATGGGGCTGGTTCTTGTTAGCCGGGACATACCCATCGAGAGGGTGGGTTCTCGCCGACGTCACGCCGTCATCGCCCATTTCCGGGTGCGATGATGGCGGTAATTGAAAAGCAATTTCAGATAGACCCTCACGCCGGTCTCGGAAATGAGTCTGCCCCACCAGGAACGGCCCCACTGATAGGTGACCGTGTCATGCATGATGCATTCGGCGGGCCCTCTTCTCTCGAAGCGGTGCTCGTGAATGAACAAGTTAAAGGGACCTTCCACGATCTCATCCACGAGCAGATGTGGGGATTGCACGGTTTTCCACCGACAGGTCCAGTGCATCGGGATAATCCACCAATCGCGGCAATGCAGTTCGATCATGCGTCCTTCCTGGGCCGGGCCATCCGTTTTGAGGCTCACCAGCGTCAACGTTGGGGGCATGACCTCGGGTAAATTGCGCGGATTGCTGTGGAACTCAAACATAGTCTCCACGCTGGCGCGGAGCGGGGTGCTGGCATGGAAGATCGATGGCATTTGGAGTTAGCTCAGATGTGAGACAAGCAGTGAGGTAAGGCAGAGCCCACGCACGGTCCAGCCAGCCGTCCGCCAGATATTGGTGCGCACAAGAAGGCATTGAATGGTCGCTGGCATCGGAGGCAGATCATTGAGGAAAGGTTTTGTTTTTTCACACCCCTCATGGAAGTCGGATTGGTTTTCATGATGGCTTCAGGATCGCATCCGCAGTCCTCAGTCCGGAGATGATCGCGCCTTCGATGGAGGCGCTCCAGAGATGATCCCCGCAGAGGTAAACACCAGCTTCCTTGCGAAAACCTGGTCCGGCGAATCCGGTGCCAGGTGCCTGCCGGGGAAGCGCCCGCTCGATCCGATAGGTCCGGAGGTGTCGCCATTCGCGCACCGTGCCGCCAAACCAGGCCTGAAGTTCGGCCAAGACCCGCGACTCCAGGTCGGCGGGGTCCACAGTTCCCAAAACGCTCACCGAAACGAGCGCCCGGCCGGGCGGTGCATAGTCCGGCGCGAGATCGGATGGGACGCATACGTTGTTCACCAAGCCGGAGCCTGTGCCATTGAGAGCGATGATTGACTCGCGCAGGGGCGAGCGAGAGGCGGCAAAATACAAACAGGTTACTGACCGCCAGACGGGCCCGACAGTCCCTCCAGCCGATACCAATCCGGCCGCGGTCGACGCATCCGTGGCAACGACCACGGCATCCCCATGGAATTGCTCGCCGGATTCAAGGGTGATGCTTCCCGGTTGGACCTCCGTGACCTGTGCGCCGAGGCGGATCGTGCCCGGAGGGAGGCGGGAAGCCAACTGGCGAGGAATTTCTCCCATTCCTCGCGACGGCAGAGTGGCGCTTCCCTGCGAAAACATCTTGAAGGTGAACTCGAACATCCGGCTCGAGGTCTGGAGTTCCCGTTCGAGAAAAATGCCCCCGTAGAAGGAGCGGAAAAATCCATCGATCATCGGCGGAGAGAATCCTGCGCGCTTAAGATAATTCTCGGTGGTCATGTCTTCGTGCCCAGCGATTTCTTCGGTGGTCAGACGCATCATGCGCCACCTTAGTCTTGCCACTCGCAGTTTGTCAGCAATCGATCCAACCGGCGCGAGAGCGCTTTCCATGAGGTGACGCGGCTCACGGAAGACATCCATGATGCGCAGCATACCGGAGGTCCGATAGATTAGCGCACCGGGTCTGAATGCCCGCAGATCGAGGCTCTTTTTATTTAGGAGATCACCCGCTTCCGGGTAAGCGTCGAGAAACACCTGAAACCCGCGGTCCAGCAGAAATCCATCCAACTGATCGGTCCTCACCCGTCCACCGACGCAGTCGTTTCGCTCGAAGACGAGGGGCCGGGCGCCGGCTTCATGCAGGCGGATGGCACAAGCCAGACTTGCCAGTCCGCCACCTACGATCAGCACTTTTTTTTCCGAAGCGCTCATGGGCGGAGTTCAACCAGAGTTTGTTGTTCCGGGAAATCGTTTTCCGTTGAATTGGTAACGAGTATTTCGCGGAGTTGCTCCCAGAACTGAAAGAACCCGCCGGTTGCGAACGGGCGAACGCGGAGATCCTCCTCGTGAATCCAAAGACCGGTCACCGTCGCTGGAGTCAGGCTATCCAGTGGGAATTCCTTGCGCGTGACCCGCCGTTTGGCACTTCAGCCCTTGGTTTGCTGTCTTCATTTCAGCAGCGCCTTGATGTTGCCCAGCACTTCCGCTCTCTCTGCGTCCAGCGCGGCGTTTGCGGAGTCATTTTCGAATGGGGCGATCCAGTGCATCGGAGCGATGATGCGGAAAGGTGCGCCGGGTGGCGAGCCGGTTTGGTTTCGCTCACGTTGTTGGGCCGCGCCGTGCATTGCAACGTCGGCCGTCCGGCACTCTGGGCTTTTCCGCCTTCCGCCTGCGTTACGGTGAGCGGGTTCTTGATTTCGGCTAGCCGGCCTTCTTGCCCCGGTAGCGCACCAACAGCCAGCACACGACGGCACCCGCGCCGAGCAACCACCCTGGAGATATCCCGTAGCCGGCCGGCAGGTAACCGAGGAACGTGGCGATGGCGGCTGCGGTCAGCGCGTAGGGCAATTGCGTTCGCACATGAGCCATCACTTCGCAATCGCTACTGAAGGCCGAGACGATCGTGGTGTCGCTGATCGGCGAGCAATGGTCGCCGAAGACCGCGCCGGCCAGCACCGCTCCCACCGTCGCCACGAGGATGGGGCTTTCCGTCATGCCGGCTTGGAACGCGGTGAATTTCACGGCCAGCGGAATGGCCAGCGGCATGACGATTGCCATCGTGCCCCAGGACGTGCCGGTGCTGAACGAGATGATCGAGGCCAGGACGAACACCAGCGCGGGCAGCCATGCGGACGGCAGCCGATCACCGAGCAGGGCGACCAGATAATTGGCGGCGCCCAGTTCCTTGATGACGCTGTTGAGCATCCACGCGAAGACGAGGATCAGCGTGGGCAGGAACATCTGTTGCATGCCGTGCAGGAAGGCGTGAGTTCCGCTCTCGCGAGGTTCAGGTCCGGAGGGGGCGCATCGCCACAACGCGGTCATGGCCAACGCCACCGCCGTGGCGAGCGCGGTCGCGAGCACGAAGACAGCCGCGGCATCGGCTTTGCCCATGGCCTCCACGAGGTTGGCGAAGGTGAAGGTCTGTTGCAGCCCGCCGCCGCTGATGAACAATCCACCGAAGACGCCGAGCACCAGCGCGGCCAGCGGCACCAGTGCCAGAGCGGAGTGCGATCCGATGGCGGCTTCAGCAGTAGAATCGTCGGCGAGACGAGGTTTCAAGCGGCTGGCTTTTTCCGCGGCGAGCATCGGACCCCAGTCGCGCATGAACCAGATCAACAGGAACACCAGCAGCAGCATGAACCAGTTGTAGAAGCGGAACGGCAGGCTCAAAACGAGCCACGAGAAAGGCGCGACGGCATCGGCCAGCACTGCGTCGCCCGTGTTCGTGAGGCCCTGGCGGATGACGGACATTTCGTAGGCCACCCAGGTGGAGAGTAAGGACAGTCCCGCGACGGGTGCCGACGTGGAATCCACGATGAAGGACAGTTTCTCGCGGGAAAGACCGGCGCGGTCGGCGATGGGACGCATGGATTTGCCGACCAACACCGAACTGGCCAGACCGTCGAAGAACACCAGCCAGCCCATCAGATAAGCGCCCAACCCCGCGCGTCGTGGACTGCGGGATTGCCCCATGACCCGCTGTGAAAGCGCGGTCATGCCGCCGTTGCGCGTCAACACTTCGGCGAAGCCTCCCATCATCAGCGTGAAGATCAGCACACTGATGTTCCAGCGATCCATGAGCGAGGAAATCAGGCGACCGATCAACAAGTCGTGAAACGCGGTCCAGGGATTTCCGCCGTGCAGCAGCAACGCCCCGCTGAACGCGCCGAGGAAGAGCGAGAGGTAAATGTCGCGCGTGACGAAAGCCAGTCCCACGGCGAGCACACTGGGCCAGAGCACCGCCGGGGAGGCCTTGAGTTCCGGCACCAGCAGCCAGGCGAAGGTGACGAGGAACCCGATGACCGTGATGAAGACCCGTGTTTGGCTCATGCGTAAATCCAATGCTCAAGTTGCAACTGGAGACTGGCGCGATGGCTCGTTGAGCTGGTCGGGTCTATCGCCGAATCCAGACCGTGGCTTGGGCGACGCTCCACTGAAACTTGCGCGCATGCTCGCGAATAACGAAGGGCATGTCGAGCGTCCGCACCAGCGTGAAGTGGGGACCGAGCACCGCTTGGAGCGTGGCGAGCGTTTTGACCGGCCGCCCGTCTTGCGCGAAGCCTCCGAGCCAGTGCGACCGGGGCGTGTAATCCCCCAGCCAGGTGCACGGAGTCGTGAGAATCAATTGCCCGCCCGTTCGCACGAGAGCCGGCAGGGCATTGAGGCATTGGCTTGGATCGTGGAGGCGGTCCACCAGATTCGCCATCAGCACCACGTCGAACTGTCCGAGATCCGCTCGCAGCGCCTGCGCATCGCCTTGCGCGAAAGTGACGCGTTGGCGGTCAATCTCCGCCGGCACTTCCGCCGTGGCGGGCGTGGTCAGGAGACCTTCCTCGACGTAACTGTAGGAGGTCGATCCATGCTGTTGTAGCTTCCGAGCAACCCCGATGAAGCCATGGGAGTAATCAATGCCGACGACCTCAAAACAGTGCCGCGCCAGTTCGAAAGTGGCCCTCCCGACGGCGCAGCCAAGATCCAAAGCGCGCGCCCGGGCGGGTAGTAGTGTCGCATCCAGACACTCGGAGACGCAGCGGACGGGATAATTGAGCGCGGTCGCCGGGCCGCATAACCAGGGCATGGTTTGAGCCGGCAAGCCGTAGTGAAAAAGTAGATATTCCGAGAGGGCCCGTTCCGATTCGTAGAAATCCGGCGCGCTCACGAGTTCAGCGCCTCTTCGAGATAACGGGCGGGCCGATAATTTTCGATCACCACCTCCATCTTCCCTTCGCGAAACATGCGCGCCTGCGGCACGCGGATGGACGGAGTCTTCGTGGATGAGAAGAGGATGTCGTTGTGCGTCGCGTTCCTCGCCACCTTGAACATCTCCGGCGTCAGGTGCCCACCCAGATGATCGCTGCGTCCCGTCGCGACGTGGAGGGTGCCAAGAATCTTCTCGTCCTGAATGTCGCGGCCCGACGCCGGGAGATCCTGGGTGCCAAATCCCAGCTCGCCCAGCTCGCCCGTCGCCGGATCGGACGCGAGTAATTGGTTATGCTCGTCGATGGTTTTTTGGTTGCCCGAGAGGAGGGTCGCCTTGCGAATCCGTCCGCCGGTCACGTCCATGACTCCGAGGCTACCGTCCTCGTAAAGCCGGGGAAATTGCCCTTCCGCGCCGGTCGGCACAAAATAAACTTCGCCCGCCGGCAGATTTGCGACATCCGGTTTGTCACCGCGGCACAGGCCGTGACTCTTCTGCGCCTCCTGCCGATCGCAGAGGAGCCTCAACGTGGCTTTGCTCCCCGCCACCTCGAAATCGATCTCGAAGGCATCCGCTCGGGTCATTGCAAGCCGTAGCTTCTCCGCCTGACGACTGACCTCGTTGTAGTCCACCGCGAGGCCGGTGCGGAGAATGATCGGGTTGACGCCGTGCAGCGTCGCGCCCCGAAAATTAAACTGCTTTGCGAACGCCGTCAGCGGCGCAGTCGCCGAATACGTCGAGATGCAGAGGAGAATGTCGAAGTGGGGATAAACGTCCTTCGTAAGGCTGATCTCGCGGCCTTCGGGAGTCCACGCGGCGTCGGGCAGATCGAGGTTGCTGCCGCCCGTGATCTGGTAGGCGAACATCTCGCCGCCGCGCAAACCCAGTTCCGCCATGACGCCGTTCTTCAGGCCTTGATAGAAGACGTCGTGTGCGTGGCGTTGAATCGTGAGCGCGGAATTTTTGAGAAAAGCGAAGCCGGCGATCTGCCTCGGATCCGCCAGATCGATCAGGATACCGATGCGCTGGCCCGGCTTGGGTTCGAACACGGTCTTGAGCAGGCGCGTCAAACTGAATTCAGGAAAAACACGGGAGGAAGAATTAGCCACCATCCGAAGCAAGCTAGCACGTGTGAGGTGAATGGCAAACGTCGCTCCGCAGAAATCTCGTCCGCTGGCGCGGTCCACTTCGAGGCAGGGGGAGAGGCCAAGGTCACGCGGTCAAAGAATCGACGGTTCGACGCAGGGCAGCAGCGTCGTGTAATCCATCGCAGAATCTCGCCGGTATCCGAGATTTTCCCACGGATGCGCCGAGCAGCGCGCCAATGACCGCGCCACGATGGCAGTTGTCCCCGCCGACGTTGGCATTGGCGATGATGCCCGCTTCGAAGTCGTCTGCATATTTCCAGGCCAGGTAAAGAGAGGCCGGAAAAGCGTCGGCAATGTAGCAGGCCGGACTGACCCGTTGACCAATGACGACTTCATCCGACTCCCGCGACCATTGCTCAGCTTTGCGTTGAGAAAACCAGTCGCTGCCGTGCGCAAAGATCGCTTCGCGCAGCCCGCCGCCGGCGAGCACGCTGATAAGCATTTGGACGAGGGCATCGGCAGCGTTCAATAATTCCGGATTGCGATGCGTGAGTTGGACGTGCTCGCGCACGGACTCCCGCGCTGCACCAAGATCGCCGCTGAGAAACCAGCAGAGTACGCCGACATGCGCGAGGCCGCCGATGTGAATGTCGCTGCCGCCGCATTTGCGCGGGGGGGTGCCGCGGGCGTAGGCGGTGAAGAATTTTCGGTGACATTCTTCAACGTACGTATCGCGATGCCGGCCCGGCGTGAGCATGAAGTCAATGTAGCGTTGAAGATAATCCTCCGCGTCATATCTGCCGCGTGCGATGAGCGATTCTATGAGTACCCGCGCGAGTTGGAGTTGGAGCGTGTTCTCGCCCGCACCCAGGAACTGGTGATAGTGAACGCCGCGCTGCCCCCAGTATTGGGCCTGCTCGTGAAGAATGTCGCCGCGCTCGTTGAGCGGCGTGTAGGCCGAGCGCCAGAGAATGCTGTCCCGATGCGGATTGCGGGGGGCCAGGTAGTTGCGCACTACGCCGTAGTCGCGTAACAGTTCGGCGCGGTCGTAGTACCAATGCACCGGCATGGCGAGCGCGTCGCCGATGAGCGAACCCCAGACGACTCCGGCGCGTCCATCTTCCGGTGGCTTACTTGTTTTGCCTGTGATCATTTAGAAGAGTCTAGCCATTGCAGCGCCAGCCGCCAAACCCGAGAGCGCCGCGCCTTCCACCCGCGGTCCGCCGAAGGCATCGCCGGCGAAGACGAGTGGCGCAGGTACACGCAGCACCAAACAACGTTCCGGATGCACGCGCAGCGGCAGGCTGTAGCGCCAACGATGCAGTTGCGTGCCCACCGGCACGCCCCCCCCACGGGGCGGCAAGGGCGAGTAACACTGCGGTGACTTCTCCCTCTGGCGTCGCCCGATGCGCGCGGCTGAATTGCTGACCCGCGTCAAGGGTAACCGCCGCCCCTGCGGCGGACGACACACCTTTAGCCTGGTTGCAGCTCGGCTGCGTCCAGCAAACCACTGAGCCCGGCGCCGATCACGATGACCTCCAGGGGGCATCAGTTTTCATCTTGGGAAATCAGGACCGCGGCATTTCGGCGATGGATCGTGATTTGTTCCCAGCCGAATTTTGGGCTACAAACTTTGGTTGTGACCATGAAGTTTTGGATGATTGGCTCCGGAACGCTGCTAGCGCTGATGTTTTTGGCCGGCTGTAAACTGACTCGCGCCGGTTATGAGTCGGCGGGCTACAAGGTCGTGCGCCGCAGCGGCGCGTTTGAAATCCGCGATTACCCGGCGCTCACGCTGATCTCCACGCTGATGGGCGCGAGGCGACCGACAGACGACGACAGCTTCATGAAATTGTTCCGCTACATCGGCGGCGCGAACGAGGCGGAGGTGAAGATTGCCATGACCACGCCGGTGTTCAGCGACCAGGGTGGAACGAACCGGCAGATGAGTTTCGTCGTCCCGAAGAAGGTCGCCGCCGCCGGTGCGCCGAAGGCGCAGCGCGACGATATCACGGTGCAGACCCGGCCGGCGGGTCGCTATGCCGTCTATCGGTTTAGCGGCAGCCGGGGCACCGAACGCGCGGCCTCGGCGCGACAGACGCTTGCGGAATGGATTGCGGCGGAAAAGCTCCAGTCGATCGGCGAGCCGCAGATGGCGAATTACGACCCGCCGTTCACGCCCGCGTTCCTGCGCCGCAACGAAATGATGATGCGGGTGAAGGAGGAATCCATGGAGCGCTGAGGCTGTTTCCCCGACCGCACGTCGTGCCGCGCTCCCCTGATCCGCGGATAGGAATTTGAAAATGAGAAAAAAAGCTCTCGACGGTGCCTTTTCTCCGGGTGCAGTTGTTATATATGCTGTATTGAACACAGGCACGCAGCCCTATTTCCCAGAAGAGAGTGCTTGCCATGAAAATTGAATTCGTCGCCACCGACGAAAGGGAAGTGGGAACCGCGGATAAACGCCGATCGACGCAGATTCCAGGCCTATTCTATCCGCGTCAATCCGAGTTCATCCGCGGTTCTTCTTCGCGGCTTCCTTATCCGCGGATTTGGGCGCTCGTTGGCGGATTGACGGAGAATCCGAACCAGACCTATCCTCGCGTGCGCTCGGAGCGTGTTTGCAGAGGGTGGTCTGGAATTTCGACGTGAGGCGGTTGCGCTCGGTGGAACAAGTCATGAAAACACAGTTTCTTTCCCGTTTCTTGATCACGTCGAGTTTGCTCGTGATTGCCTCCGGCGCATCGGCGGCCGAAGATTCGGTGGATTTCGCCCGCGATATCCGCCCATTATTCAACGCGAAATGCACATCGTGCCATGGTGGGGTGAAGCGGGCGGGTGAGCTTTCTTTCCTGTCGCGTGAGGGCGTGATGGCGAGAGGAAAGAGTGGCAAAATGGCGATCAAGCCAGGCGATGCGCACGATTCGGAGATGTTACGACGCGTGACCGCGACCGACCTGGACGAGCGGATGCCGCCTCCGGATCATGGTCCGGCGCTGGCGAGGGAAGAGATCGGACTCTTACGACGGTGGATTGCGCAGGGTGCGCCGTGGAAACAACATTGGGCGTATGAAAGGCCCGTGGCTGCCCCGCTTCCGCCGGTGCAGAACTCGGCGTGGGTGCGGCAGGACATGGACCGATTTATCCTCGCGCGGATCGAGGGGGAAAGGGTGCGGCCGGCGCCGGAGGCGGATCGACTGGCATGGTTGCGGCGCGTGTCATTTGACCTCACGGGGTTGCCCCCATCGGAGGGGGAGAGTCATGAATTTCTTGCGGATGCCTCGCCGCAGGCACATGAGAAGGTCACCGACCGCCTGTTGGCGTCACCCCGTTTTGGCGAGCGATGGGCAAGCGTGTGGCTGGACCTCGCGCGTTATGCGGACACGATGGGCTACGAGCGCGATCCGAATCGGTCGGCGTGGCCGTGGCGCGATTGGGTCATTGCGGCGCTCAATGACGACTTGCCCTACGATGAATTCCTAACGAAACAGCTCGCCGGCGACCTGTTGCCTAACCCGACCCTCGGGGACCGGCTCGCAACCACATTTCATCGTAATACTCAGGGAAATACCGAATGCGGCAGTGATGACGAGGAATTCCGCCTCATCGCGGTGCTCGACCGCATTGCCACGACGTGGGAGGGGTTGATGTCGACGTCGTTCCGCTGTGTGCAGTGCCACAGCCATCCCTACGATCCGTTTAAGCACGAGGAATTCTATCGCTTTGCCGCCCTCTTTAATGGGACGCGGGACAACGATTCCGCAGAGGATTTTCCACACCTTGCCGTGCCGGAGCAGAACGATCAGTGGCCGCGCGCCGAGGCGTTGGATCGTGATCTGCGCCGACTGCGGCACGAGATCCACGGTGCCGGGATGGCGCTCGCAGAAAAATCCACTTGGCAGCCGCTGCGGGCATCCTCGGTGACCTCCGATGGAAATGCGACGATGCAGTCACTGGAACGCGAAGGCGTGCCGGAGGTTCACATCACGGGTGTCATTACCCTGAAGTCTTTCTTCAAGTTGGAATTCCCCGCACCGGGTCCGCAATTCACGGCGCTACGAATCGATGCCTTGCCCTTTGATTTGGCGAAAGCCGTGGCGTCTTCCGAACTCGGCTTTGTCCTTTCGTACCTCCGCATGGAGGTTCTGGCTGATGGGAAAGCCTTCGAAGTCCCGCTCGTCACCGCCTATGACGACGACCCCGACGCCTTTTACCCGGCCGAGGCGACGCTGCAGGATGATTTGCCGGGCTGGTCCGCGTATCCCCGCATGAACGGTCCGCGACGCGTCGTCTTCGTTGTGGCGCAACCGGTCGCGCTGCCGTCGGGAGCCGTTATCCGCCTCACGTTGCAGACCAAAGCCCAATCCACTGGCATCACCTCACAGATGGTGCGTCGCAGTCGCTATGCGATTTCCGGCGAGGCCGAATGGACCCAACTCGTCGCCAGGCAGGGCCCTGTCCGCGAGCAATGGGCGGCCTTGATCACCCAACGGGAGGCTATCAAGAGCGTGGCTGTGCCGGTGATGATCGAGCAGAGCGCAATGCAGCGCCGGGAAACGCACCTTTTTCGTCGTGGGAACTTTCTCGATCAAGGTCCGCGGGTCGCCCCCGGCGTGCCCGCAGTATTGGGAGGCGACGCAGTGCATAACCGGCTCGAACTGGCCCGTTGGATGACCTCGCCTGGGCACCCTCTCACGGCTCGCACCGCCGTGAATCGCCTATGGGAGCAGCTCTTTGGACGCGGACTGGTGGAAAGCGTCGAGGATTTCGGAAGTGCCGGCCAGCCTCCGTCGCATCCCGAGCTGCTCGATTGGCTGGCCGTCCGATTCTGCACCACGCTCGGATGGAGTCAGAAGAACCTCCTGCGCGAACTCGTGCTCTCTGCCACGTATCGTCAGGACGCCACCGTCACGCCCGCGTCGCTGGCGCGCGATCCGGGGAACCGGCTACTAGCCCGCGGTCCGCGCACACGACTGAGCGCGGAGATGGTGCGGGATCAGTCACTGGCAGTCGCCGGCCTGCTCTCGGCGAAGGTCGGAGGCCCGCCGGTAATGCCGCCGCAGCCGGAAGGGATTTGGCGGACGGTTTATAACCGGGGCACATGGGTTACGTCCTCCGGCGAGGACAAACACCGGAGGGCACTTTACACGTTCATACGGCGTACGAGCGGTTACCCGAGCTTTTTAACCTTCGACGCGCCGAGTCGCGAAGTTTGCACCGTGCGGCGGATTGTGACGAGCACGCCCTTGCAGGCGCTCGTGACCCTGAATGACCCGGTGTATATCGAAGCGGCAACCGCGTTGGCTGGTCGGATGATCACGGTCGACGTCCGGCTTGAACGCCAGCTCGCGTACGGTTACGCACTCGCCACCGGCCGGCCCGCCCCGCCGGCGGCGCTGCCACCGCTGCTTGCACTCCACACGCAGGCCTCGGAATCGTTCACGCGGGATCCGAAGGCGGCCGCGGCGCTCGCCGGTTCGGCCGAGAAGAGTGCACTCGCGGTGGTGGCCAATGCCCTGCTCAACCTCGACATCGTCCTGACCAAATGAACCCGCCCGCTTCTTGCGATTCACGAACATCCGAATTCCATCGTCGGGCGCTGGAGTTTGAGACGCGTCGCCATTTCCTTCGGCAGTGCACCACGGGATTCGGTGCGTTGTGGTTGGGGGCGCAGACGGGCGTGGTTTCCGCCGCCGAAGTTTCACGCGAAGCTGCATCAGCCCGCGACGGGTCCCAACCGCTGGCACCTCGCCCGCCCCACTTCGCGGCGCGGGCCAAGCGCGTTATCTGGCTGCACATGGCCGGTTCACCGAGCCAGCTTGAGCTCTTTGAGCATAAGCCGGCGCTCACCAAGTTGGACGGGCAGGACTGCCCGCAATCGCTTCTGGAAGGGAAGCGCTTCGCGTTCATCCGCGGCACGCCGAAATTGATGGGCGGTGTGCATCCGTTTCATCAGGAGAAAAAGACGGGCATCTGGGTGAGCGACCGGCTTCCGCATCTGGAGCAGGTGTTCGATCGGTTATGCGTCATTCATTCGATGACTACCGACCAGTTCAATCACGCGCCGGCGCAATTACTGATGCACACGGGCAGCCCGAATTTTGGGGGCGCGTGCGCTGGGGCCTGGACAACCTACGGCCTCGGCAGCGAGTGCGAAAACCTGCCGGGTTTCATCGTGTTGTTGAGTGGCGGACGCATGGTGGATGCGGGTAAGAGCGTGTGGAGCAGCGGTTTTCTTCCCGCCGTCCATCAGGGCGTGCAATGCCGCAGCGAAGGCGAGCCGGTACTCTATCTGGCGAATCCTCCCGGCATCGACCGTCCGCTGCGCGGGGCTGTGGTGAATGCGATCAATACGCTCAATCAGCAAACGTACGCCCAAGTTGGGGATCCGGGGACATTGGCGCGGATCGCGCAATACGAAATGGCCTTTCGCATGCAGGCCAGTGCGAGCGATGCCTTCGATATCGGGCAGGAACCGCCCGAAGTCCACGCTCACTACGGCACGGAGCCGGGCCGCGAGTCCTTTGCCAATAACTGCCTGCTCGCCCGGCGATTGGTCGAACGCGGTGTGCGCTTTGTCCAACTCTTTGACTGGGGATGGGACAGCCACGGCGGCGGCGAATCCGAGGGCCTCAAAGAGGGATTCGTGCGGAAGTGTCGGTCGGTAGACCGCCCCGCTGCTGCGCTCCTCCAGGATCTGCAACGACGCGGCCTGCTCGACGACACCCTGGTCCTCTGGGGCGGCGAATTCGGGCGCACGCCGATGCGCGAAAATCGCGGCGGCAAACAAAGCCTCTTCGCCGGGCGCGACCACCATCCGGGCGCGTTCACGATGTGGTTGGCCGGTGCCGGTATTAAATCCGGTTTCGAATACGGTGCCACAGACGACATTGGCTACAACATCGTGGAAAATCCCGTAGCGGTACAGGACCTTCACGCGACGCTTCTACACCAGCTTGGCATCGATCATACGAAACTCTCCTATCCGGTCCCGGGCGGCCTTCAACAACGTCTGACCACGGTCACAAAAACATCAAAAGTTCTCCGCGACATTCTAAGCTGAACCGGTAGAATCCGCTCATGCTCTCACCTGTCTCACCGGCCGTGACTCGGCGTTCGTTTATCAAATCCACCGCACTGGCCGGAGTCGCACTCGGCTTTCCATTTGTCTCGGCTCGAAATGTCCTGGGCGCCAATAGTCGCCTCAATATCGCGGGCGTCGGGGTCGGAGGCAAAGGTTGGGTGGATATCACGTCGTGTGACTCTGAAAATATTGTGGGGCTGTGCGACGTGGACTCGATCCGCCTCGGCAAAGCGGGTGACAAGTATCCGCAGGCGCAGCGCTTCGCCGACTGGCGAGTGATGTTTGAGAGGCTGGGAAACCAGATCGATGCCGTCACGGTCTCGACCCCGGATCACATGCATTTTCAGCCAGCGTATCGGGCGATCAAAAGCGGCAAACATGTTTACTGTCAGAAGCCTCTTACCCACACGGTTTGGGAAGCACGCACGTTGGCCGCAGCGGCGCGGCAGGCCAAGGTCGCCACCCAGATGGGTAATCAGGGCATGTCGCATGCAGAACTGCGACGCGACGCGGAGCTGCTCAAGGCTGGAGTCATCGGTGATATTCTGGAGATGCATTGCTGGACGGACCGGCCGGGCAAATGGTGGAAGCAGGGTGTCACCGTGCCGACCGCGTTCCCCCCGGTGCCCACGACTTTGAATTGGGATCTGTGGCTCGGGGGTGCTCCGGCGCGGCCGTATCACCCGGACTACTCCCATTTCATGTGGCGCGGTTGGTGGGACTTCGGCACCGGAGCGATCGGCGATATGGGGTGTCACTTGCTGAACTTGGCCGCGCTTTCCATGGACTTGGGTGATCCCGTGCGGATCGAGACACGAAGCGAGGGACAAACCGACCAAACGGGTCCGCGCTGGTCTGAGATTACGTGGACGTTTCCCGCGCGCGGCAAAAAGCCCGTATTCAAGTTGTATTGGTATGATGGCGGCCGGCTGCCACCGTCGGAATTGTTTCGCGGGCAGAGCTATAGTGACAACGGTGTCCTGACGGTTGGATCGAAGGACACTCTCTACTCTTCGCCCGGTTACATCGGCTCCGGCGTTTTTAAGAGTGGTGCGAAGCAAGTCGACTTTAAGAACTCGGTGCCCGAGACGTTGCCCAAGCCGGAAAATTGGGATCGCTGTCATTACGAAGAATGGATCGCCGCGTGCAAGGGTGGACCGAAGCCGCATTCGAATTTCGATGTTGCCGGGCCGGTGAGCGAAGTGGTGTTACTCGGACAGGTGGCGTTGCGTGCCGGAAAACCACTGGAATGGGACGCCAAAAACTTGACCGTGACGAACGTGAGGGATGCAAACCAGTTCGTGAAAACGGATTATCGAAAAGGATGGAAGATCTAGAATATTGCTGCCAGAAGTGTCGAAAGGGACGGATCATCTAGATTCAGCAAAGCCTAAACAATGAACCGGAGGACAATTATCTCGTGCCGTGGCGACGCCCACCCCGGCCACCGGGTAACACGACGTTGCGCGATCCAGGCGGGCGCCGTAGGTCTGCTCGGCTTGGGTTCCAACCATCTCGCCGCCTTGAAGGCGATGGCGGGCCCGGCGTTGAATCCGCCAACGGCCCGGGCGAAATCGGTCATCTACCTCTTCCTTTCCGGCGGGTTGGCTCAGCACGAGAGCTTCGATTTGAAGCCGGGCGCGCGGGAGGAAATTCGCGGCGAATTCAGACCGATCTCGACCCGCACCGCCGGCATCGAGATTTGCGAGCATCTGCCGGAGCTGGCCCGGCGCTCGCCCAAATGGGCCTTGGTACGTTCGCTCACGCATCCGTCCAATGACCATTCCGCAGGTCATCACATTATGCTTACCGGCCGCACCGAGTTGCCGGTCGGGTTTGATGCAACCAAGCCCAAGCCATCGGACTGGCCGAGCATTGCCTCGCTGGCGAGCGCGTTGGTCCCGCCGCGGAACAATCTCCCGCCGGCCATCGTGCTGCCGGACAAAATTGTTCATAATTCCGGACGAGTACTGCCGGGGCAGTTCGGAGGACTATTGGGACGACAACGCGATCCATGGTTTCTCGAAATGTCGCCTTACCACCCGCAGCATTATGGCGCATTCCCGGAGTTTTTGTTCCACCACGCGAAGGGTCGCCTGACGGATGACGCCCTGCAGTTTCACGCGCCGGAATTGTCCCTGCCGCAGGGGTTGACTCTCCAACGTGTGCTGGATCGAGTTGCGCTGCGCAAAGAGATCGAGCGGCAATCGCGCGCGTTGACGGACGTCACGGGTGACGAATCGTTCGATAAATATCGCGAGACCGCGGTTTCATTACTCTCCAACAGTAAAGTCCACGACGCATTCAATCTCGAAGGGGCCGATCCCAAAGCGCTGGATCGTTACGGGCGCAATAGCTTCGGTTGGTCGCTGTTGATGGCGCGGCAGTTGGTCGAAGTGGGCGTGAGCTTGGTGCAGGTCAATCTGGGCAATGACGAGACGTGGGATACCCATGAAGGGGCTTTTCCAAATCTTAAAAATTACCTTCTCCCGCCTTTGGATCGGGCCCTGAGCGCGTTGCTCGACGATTTGGACGCCAGCGGGCAACTCGACGAAACGCTCATCGTCATGGGCAGCGAGTTTGGGCGCACGCCGAAGATTTCCACACTGCCGGGGTCGAAACTGCCCGGACGGGACCACTGGGGTGCCTGCCAGACCGTTTTTCTGGCCGGGGGCGGTGTTCGTGGCGGAACGGTAATCGGATCGAGTGACAGCATCGGCGCCTATCCTAACAGCGATCCGCAGAAGCCGGAGAATCTTGCGGCAACAATCTACGAGGCGCTGGGGTTGCCGCGTTCGATCACCTGGAACGACACCACCGGGCGCCCGCACTTTCTATACGATGCCGATCCGATCAAAGGCCTGACGTGATCCCATTCTAGGATAATGGAACAGCCCCGGGAGTGAATCGGCGTCAGCGGACGCCACCCATGAGCTTTTTGACCCAGGGCACCAGGGCAAACAACACGAGGGTGCAGGCCCCAACGCCGAGGGCTTGGTTCCGGAAGAAGCCCGCGAGTTGATCCGCATTGTCACTCTTGAACTCGCCGGCCAGTACGCCCGCGAGTTTGTTGCCCAGCGCGGCGGCAAGAAACCAGATGCCCATGACCATGCCCGTCAACCGCTGTGGTGCGAGCTTGGTCATGGTGGAGAGGCCGACCGGACTGAGTAACATTTCGCCCAAGGTCTGCAAAAAGAAGAGCCCCACCAGCCAGAGGGGAGCGATCTTACCGGCGGCCGTGAGTCTTGCCGCTGGCACCATGAGGACGAAGGAGAGAGCAACGAACAGCAGGCCGAGCACGAATTTCATCGGGCTCGAAGGCTGCCGGGAGCCGAGTTTAATCCAGAGAAATGCGAATAGCGGTGCCAGCAAAATAACCCAGATTGAATTGACCGACTGCCACCAGGAAGACGGAAATTCCGCACCGAAGATTTCGTTTCGGGTCAGCTTATCGGCGAAAAGGGAGATGGTTGAGCCCGTTTGCTCAAAGATCGCCCAGAATATTTCCGCCGCAAAGAAGAACACCAAAATGGCGGCGATGCGCTTGCTATCGGGATCGGGCTTGAAAGCAAAGAAGAGGATCCCTGCGATTTGCAGGGCAAAGAGAACATAGACGAGCAGGGGATATTGATCGCTGGCTTTCATGGCGGCGATCAGGAGGAGTGAGCCGAGGGCGACCAGGGCCAGTTTGCCCCAGGGGCGCGAGCCGTCCTTCTCCCGTGCTGGTGCGTGACCGACATGGGCCAATCGCTCGCGTTGCATCACATAAAGGACTAGTCCCAGGGTCATGCCCACTCCCGCCGCCGCAAAGCCCCAATGCCAACTGTGCCGGGGATCGAAACCCCAGGTTGTCAATAGCGCCTTCCATCGCGGGCTTTGCGCCAGGTAGCCCGTCACGAGCGGGGCGAGGAAGGCACCCAGATTGATTCCCATATAGAAAATGGAAAAACCAGCGTCGCGCCGCTCGTCGGTCGGGCTATAGAGGCTTCCGACCATGGTGGAAATATTCGGCTTCAGCAAACCGGTCCCGAGTGCAATGAGTATCAGGCCGCCGAAAAACAGGGTCTGGGAATTGAAGGCCATGGAAAAGTGGCCGCACGCGATAACGATGCCACCGAAGAGCACGGCCCGGCGGGCACCGATGAAGTTGTCGGCGACAAATCCCCCCAAAATCGAGAGCAGATACACGCTCATCGTATAGGTGCCGTAAATCGCGGCCGCCCGTTTGGTGTCGTAACCCAGTCCGCCTTCCGCGGCGGTTTTTACCATGAAGAGGATCAGCAAGGCCCGCATGCCGTAGTACGAAAACCGTTCCCACATCTCGGTGAAGAACAGGGTCGTAAGGCCGCGCGGATGATCACCCAGGCCGCCGGTATCCATGACCGTGGGTACCGGCGCTTCCGCAACAGGGTCGGGTGACGAAGTTATTGCGCGCGTTCCGGTCATGAACTGTCCTGAGTGTAAGCGCGGAGGTCGGCAAACGAGACTCAATCTCTGTTCGGATGCAGCCGTTTCTCAAAATACGCCAGCAACGCTTTGTTCGACTTCTCCGCGTCCGCCCCCTTGAAGCCGTGGCCCGCGCCTTCCAGCGTCAGTAACTCCACTTCCACACCACAGATCTGAAGTCGGTCGCGCATCCACAGTGCCTGTTCGTAGGCCACGTATTTGTCCTCCGTGCCATGGATGAGAAGCGTGGGCGCGGCGTGCGGCGTCACCCAGGGGAGAGGGCTGCCGATAATATGCTTATGACGTTCCTGTTCTAGGTTGCCGCCAAACCATAGCGGCAACACCTCGTGTGCATCCACGCTCTTGCCGTACGACTTGGTGAAATCACTCGGCCCGTACAAATTGACCACGCACGTGACGGCACTGGATTGTTCCGGGTTGCCCCCGTTGCCTTCGAACGCCGGCACTCCTGCCGTCACGCCGAGGAACTGTACCAAATGCCCACCCGCTGAGCCGCCGGTCACGCCAATGCGGTTCGGATCAATGTTGTAGGTCTTTGCGTTCGCGCGCAGCCAGCGTACGGCCGCTTTCACGTCATGGACTGCGGCGGGGAATTGATACTTCGGGGCGAGCCGGTAGCTTGCCGTGGCGGCGACGAATCCCTGCTGTGCCAAGGTCAAACACAGCGCGTTGTAACCCTCACGGCTCCCGGCGCGAAATCCGCCGCCGTGAATGCACAGCACCGCTGGAAACGGCCCACGGCCATTCTTGGGCCGCGCGATGTTCATCTGCAAATGCTGGCCGTCGGGATTTGTGTACTCGACGTTCTTCTCGAAGACGATATCCGCGGGCACGGGCAAATCAGCGCTGCGAATAGCGACGGAAAACCACGCGAGGGCGAAAAAAAGGAGGCTGCGTTTGAACATGGGCTGAGCCTAGGCCGACGGCGTTGATTTTGGCAAGGTCCGGTCCACCGCAGGGCTGCACCGCGGGGGGGGCGTTTGGGCTTGTGCATGAAGGGCGTCAGGGATGCGGAACGGCTCGGCTGATTTCGGCAAGTCCACGTCCTCCGAATCCGTGAACAAGGTCCGGGTAAAGATCGATTCCCAGACGGGTGCTTCCAGGCTCAGTTTCTGCTCCACAAGCACTTTTTGCCCGGCTTTGGCGGTGATGGTCATTTTGAGGACGCCGCCTTCAATTCGAAGCGATGCGATGGGCGCCGCCGGCGGGACGGAGATAGGCGGATCGCTGAAGTCGGCAAAGCCGTCGCCGTCGCCGTCGTTGCCGTCCCGGATATCGAATTGCCAAAGATCGTATTCATCCGCGAAGGGGGTTGCAGGATTGCCGTCGGCGAAGTAGAGGAGGGCGAAATAATTGGTGTTCAGCCCGCCGCGGAGCACGGTGAAATCCGCACCGGAATCTGCGGTGCCCAGCACGCTGTAGGTCAAACCGCCGGGTCCGGTCCACAAATCGCTCTGATAGGTGAGTTCGTCGCGGTCGACGATACTGAGCCGGAGCGGGCCGCTGAAGGACCCCGCCGCCCCTTGCCGTTGGAGGCTGACCGTGGCATCGACGTTGGTGCCGATATTCTTATAGGTGAGCGCTCCTCGGTAGTCGAAGATCTCAAAGGTGTGGTTGAACGTGAGGTCGAGAGCGAGGTCAGCAATCTTCAACTGCAAGACGCACAAGCCGGTCGTCGAGTTCGCCACCTTGCTCCACGTGGTCGAGACGGTGCCGGAGATGACTTTCTGGCCGTCGTCGTGAGTAATCTCGCCTTCGGTCGTGATTGGGGCGACGGCCCGGGACACTTCGAAGAGGTCGGAGATGCCGTTGTGATTGGCATCGCCTGGGTCGGGCACATCCAGGTCAAGCCGTGCCCCGAAAATGTTTGTCTTGTTAGGGAAGAGTGGATCGGGCGGCAGTTGCAGCAGCATATTGCTGATGTAGGTGCGCGGGGAATCGTCCGGGCTGACATGCAACTCATCGTTGACCAGATCATCATCCGTAGTGCTTACGGACAGACGGTAGTCGAAGCCGGCCTGTCTCACGGTAGCCGGCACAAGCCGGACCGAAAGGGAAAAGAAAATCATCGTGGTCTCATTGGCGGAGACCATGCCGGAGCTAAGAAGCACCAGCAGGACCGCGAGGAGCTGCGGTTGGGAATTCACACCTGGAGCGTAGGCCGAATGTGTGGCGGCGCAATCGGGAACTGCGGGTGTACGGGGTGGGAAAGTTTTCCAAGAAAAAGGACACGAATTGGGACCGTGAACGGGAGTACCCCCTCTCCCGGCCTGCGGCCACCCATGAACCGACTGCGGAGTGGCGTCGGCATCCTGACTGACGGCGACTGGAGTTTGGCCATTTTCTCGCGGGAATATCCCGGAGGGACAATCGACAATAGCCCGGCGTTTTCGACGCCGGGTTACAGGACAGGCCGAAAACGGACAGGTTCAATGAATTCAGAGTTGATTTATTGAACCTGTCACTTTTTTTCTGGACAACGGTGTCCGTACGGCAACTTAAACTAGTTTTTAAAATACCGCCAGCTGCGTCGCAGTAGGCCGGTGGAATCGTTAGCATTGGGCTGCCGCGTTTCGCAATGGTAGAATCGCCCACCGAGGTTCTCGATGTCGACTCGCCGTTGC
>CAMAUY010000071.1 GCA_945861565.1 Akkermansia muciniphila | reverse complement strand
TTTCTTCGAGTCTGCGAATCGTTTCCGACGTGGTCTCTCCGAGACGCAGCAAGTCTTGCAGGGACATTTCTCTCCATTCCTCGAGTATCTTCCAGATGTCCTGCTGGCGCCGGGTTAGCTTTGGCATTCCGGTCGGCTGAGGAATGAGGTAGACATGGAGTCGTTCCCGCCATCCGGCGTCCTCCTTCCGGACGGCATCGGGAAGGACGCTCTTTAGGGCGATTTCGACCGGGCAACAGTAGTAGGCCGCAATCCAGCGCGCGAGTGCCAGGACCCGGGGGGTGATGAGGCCCCGGACTCCCAGAACGGAGGCGATGGTTTTGAGGTTGGTGTGTGGCGACGACTCGGGCAGATCGGTGACCACACCGCTGACGAGTCGGGGGCCAAAGGGAACTTTGACCCGCGTTCCGATAGCCACGGCGGCCGCGAGGTCGGCGGGCACGGAGTAGTCAAACTCCTTGCGGAGCGCGATTTCGAGGGTGACTCGTGCGATCATGGGGTGAATTTCAAATTTCAATTTCTGGAATTCAATCCAGTCTCTCATTTCGCGTGAGTCGTCGCTGGCAGCTCTTCATCTTCATCGTATTTCTCGTCCTCGGGGGTGCGAGTCTCGCTGTTTTTCTGTCGCGATCGCAGGAGCGGCTGGAAAACCGCTATGACCGCATCATTCGGACCGCCGCGAGCCAGCATCAACTTCCTCCTTCGCTAGTAAAGGCCGTGGTATGGCGTGAGAGTCGATTCATTGCAAGTGCCCGTGGTCGGGCCGGAGAGATTGGATTGATGCAATTGACGGAGGTCGCCGCCCAGGAGTGGGCGGATGCGCGGCGATTTGGCAACTTCACGCACGAGCAGGTCTTGGATCCGGCGACCAACACCCAGGCGGGGTGCTACTACCTCGCAAAGCTGGTGAGACGCTACCCGCACACCGACAATCCCTACGTCTTTGCACTCGCTGATTACAACGCCGGTCGCTCCAACGTCCTACGCTGGATGAAGGATACCGGAGCAACCAACAGCTCGGCATTTCTCGCCCGCATGGATTTTCCCGGAACTCATGAGTACATCTCGGCCATCCTCGAACGCGAGTTGCGATATCGGCCGGAGTTTGGCCGCGCCTATGTGACCGGTGCGCCGGCCACCCAAAGGATTCCGCGGCCGAGCATGTCCAAGTAGATCGGATCCCGCTCAGCCGCAATGCGCCCATCCTCCGGAAACTTGGATTCAATGGCCTCGTCGCGGGTGTCGTGCCCGCCCCGACGGCCGTCGTGAGTTCCGCACGCCGCCGATTTTCCAGCGCTCGAAACCTTCCTTGATTCGCTCAACGATGACCCGTACCAAAGCGTGGGCTGAATGTTAACAATATTGAACCTGTCACTTTTTTGGAAGGCTGGGTGCGGTGGGACCGGATTGGAAACTGGATGCGCTTTTTCGACTTCGGCAAGCAAGCGCAGACCATGCTGATCGGCAATAACGCGCTCACCTCCGACCTGGCCTCCGAACTGTGGAATTTCGATGATCCCGCCCGGCCCGGACGCGACGCCTCGCCGAATCATTTCGATGGCGAAATCAAAGGCAGCACCCGCGTCGCCGTCGCCCCGATCCCCTCAGCGGAGGACCTGGGTAACCCCACGCTACTCGTAGGCAAGGTGACGGACGCAAAGGGCGAGCTGATCAACGCGGGCGTCACCGTGGAACAGGAAGGCCAACCACCTTTGAAACTGCGCGAGTTCGCGAGCCTCTTCGGCAAAGTCGTGGCCTTCGATCAAACGCCGCTCGAAGCCGTGGTCGTTCAGGCGCTGGGCCGGCTCGGCCTGGTCACTCCGGAGTCCGGATTTGTCGGGGAATACTTCCAGTTGGGACCGGAGGTCCAGGTGCCGCCGGGCAAGTTTCCGGACGTGGCGGCCGATCAGGTTCCAGATCTGGTGGAGACCAACGCGGTCATTGATTTTGACGGCGCCCGCCGACCGGCCGCCAAGGGCCGGCTCTTCACGACCAATTTCTTTGCCCGTTGGACGGGGACCATCCGGCTCGCGAAAGAACAGAAGATCACCTTCAAGCTGCGGGCTGATGATACCGCCGTGTTGTCGGTGGATGGCCAGAGCGTCGTGACGACGGACTACACCAAGAGCGAAGCGCAAACTGGCAGCCGCAGCCTGAGCGCCGGAGAACACACCTTGAAGCTGGAGTATTGTCAGGGCGGCGGGGCGTTCCACTGCCGCCTCCAGCGGGAAGGCGAAGACCTGCCACCCGCGCCAGACCTGGAAGCGAACACGCTCCAACTCGCGGCCATGACCGATGCCGAGGGCGTTTATCGTTTTGGGGAGCTTGCCCCCGGGCCATACCAGGTACGCGCCCAGGTCCCCGGTGGTTTTGTCTATGCGACAAACTTCCTCACGAACGACCGGCCTCCGGCCATGGCGACCAATGGTGCCGTCGCGGGTCGGGATCGCTTTGTGGTCAGGGCCAACGCCGAAACACGGGACATTGACTTGCAGATCGCGCCGTTCAAAAAAGGAAACTGGAAAACTTATACCCGGATGGACGGGCTGGCCCACGATCAGGTCGTGGACATCCACGAAACCAAAGACGGCGTGATGTGGTTCGCAACCTACGGTGGCGGCGTTTCGCGCTGGGATGGCCGACAGTTTGTGAATTACACGAAAGCCGACGGCCTGGTGAGCGACGCCGTCTGGAAGGTGGCCGAAGACAAAACGGGGGCGCTCTGGTTCACCACCTTCAATTTTGGCGTTTCGCGTTGGGATGGGAAAAAATTCCAGACCTTCACCGACAAAGACGGGCTGGCTTCGACGAATATGGGAAGCGCCATTTTCGCAGATCAAGACGGCGGCGTGTGGTTCGGCACCGATCGCGGGGCTTCCAGTTGGGACGGGCAGCGATTCACGACTTACACCAAGACCAACGGCTTGCCGGACAACAACGTCTACGCGATCACCCAGACCAAAGACGGCAAGACCGGTTTGGAACTGGCCGAGCGCCTGCAGCCGCGGGCGATCACGCTGGACGTGATGATGCCGGGCATGGACGAGTTCCGGCGGCATCCCGAGTGGCGCGACATACCGGTGATCGTGGTGACGGCGAAGGAGCTGACGGCGGAGGATCGCGACCGGCTCAACGGGTGCGTGGTGCGAATCCTCGAGAAGGGCGCGGTGAGTTCGCAACAGTTGCTCGCGGAGATCCAGGACGTGATGAAGGTCGCCGCCAAGGGCTGAGGGGGACGGAACCTTGAAGGATCAATAGGAGGAAGCAGATACCGCAGAGAACGACAGCTTCTGATTGCCCTGCGGCGACGAGTGTCCACCACATAATGTATAATGTGACAGGCTCGCTATCATATTCGCTTACGCCTTACGCCTTACGGCTTACGGCTTAAAAATTATTCTTGGATCGGCTTTTTATACAGCGAGATACTCCGCTTCCGCAGTTGAGTTACGGCATGAAAATCATCGGATCAATCGAACTGCGAATCCAAATCTTTGGATTCGTTGAATCGGATGCCATGAGTAGCCTTGGTTAGCCTTCGGGCTCGGTGCAAGCAATTCTCTCGTCTTCGACCTTCAACCGATCGCATCCACTCGCAGGTCTCGCATCACACTAATGCCCGGCAACGGTACCCCCCGAATCGGTCGGGCTCCATCCGGGAGTCTTCAAACAATCCCGAGATCATCGAGCAGCCTCTGCCCGCCCACGACCCGCGAAATGCAATGATACACCGCCGTCGTTCCTTCGATTTTGATCCGCGCCAGTCTCATAAAGCCTCTCTCCAACAAGTTTCAATTTAACCCGTACCAAAGCGTGGGCTGAATTTCAACAATAGTGAACCTGTCACGTTTTATTTTTTTAAAAAGAAAGAAGAGGAAGAAGAGATTTGTCGAAGTGTTGGAAGAAGATCCACGATGAAAACCGTGCAGTTTTCAGACCGGCACTTTCACGCGGTTTTCGCCTCGGCCTCCGCAAAACCCCTAACATGTCGGACTTGCGCACGCCGAAGTGAGCTCAAGCCCATGCGCCCGGGGGGGGGAGTTGAGAAGACTGGAAATAAAACGTGCGGCCGAACGTCCAAAGAGCTTAGGATCGAGGTGAGGCCAGCGCGTTTCAGAGGGCGAGTCTAGCATGTCAACCAACCGAAAATCAAGCGTAGCGGGAATTTGCCCCGGACCAATTCAGCGCCGGGAATTCCTGCGGATTGGCCTGTCCGGGTTCGCGAGCCTGTCGCTGCCGGGATTACTCCAGTTGCGCGCGCACGCGGCCGCAGAAAAGCCGAAACCCAAAACCGCAGTCATTCTTGTCTGGTTGCGCGGCGGCTTGTCCCATCTCGAGACCTACGACACCAAACCCGATGCCCCCAGCGAAATCCGGGGCATTTACAATCCCATCTCCACTTGTGTCCCCGGCTTGCGCATCGGTGAACTGCTCCCGCGCCACGCAAAAATTGCCGACAAATTCACTCTGCTCCGTTCCATGACCCACACCGCCGGCGGCCATCCGGCCGGCTCGCTGCAAATGCTCACCGGCGATCCCGACGCGGCAGACAAACCCAAGCCGGTGTTCCCGGACTGGATGACGGTGGCGAACTATTTGCGCGCCGATCGCAACCGTCCCCTCCCCAATTACGTAGGGGTCAATCCCATCACGAATTACGACAATTTCACGATCGCCGGCTCGGCTTACCTTAGCCCGGGCTATGGACCGTTCACTGTCACTGGTGACCCTAACGACCCGCACTTTGAAGTGCCCCACATCGGCTTCAAGGACCAGGCGCAGGCGGATCGGATGAACGATCGCGTCCGGCTCAAGCAGAGCCTCGACCGCCTGGCGCGGGCCGTGGACCAGTCCGGCACGATGCGCGCCATGGACGATTTTGAGACGCAGGCCTTAGGTCTTTTGACCAGTCCGGCGGCGCGGGAAGCGTTTGATTTGAACCGGGAACCGGATCGCATTCGCGACCGTTACGGCCGCAACCAATGGGGCCAGCAATGTTTGATGGCGCGCCGGCTGGTCGAGGCCGGGGTGGAAATCATTACCACGGAACTGAGCGGCCCCCTGTGTGGGCGGGTGCAAAATTGGGACGACCACGCGGTTAACCAGCATATTTTCGACGCGTATAAATTCCGGATGCCGAATTTTGACCAGGCGGTCTCGGCGCTCATCGAGGACCTATATGCCCGCGGCTTGGACAAGCGTGTGCTGGTGATTGTCTCGGGCGAATTCGGACGCACCCCGCGCGTCACGCAAGTGGCCAGCAGCGGCGGTGGCGTGGCCAGCGCGCCGGCGGGCACGGTTCAACCCGGTCGCGATCACTGGCCCAACGCGTTCTCCAATCTCTGGGCCGGTGGCGGCATCCAGACGGGCGGCGTGATCGGGGCGACGGATAAGTTCGGTGAAAATGTCGCGGAACGGCCGTGCAGCCCCGGCGATTTTCTGGCAACGATCTATCGGCACCTCGGCATTGAAGCCGGGCAAATCACGATCCCGGACTTCTCGGGCCGGCCCAATGCCATCCTGCCCCGCGGCGCCCCGATTCCCGAGTTGCAGGGAGCGACCTAGCCATCGGGACGGGTCCTGAGAGGAACCGCGCGGCATGTTTGGAGTGCGGTGACTCGTCACTGCTTTGTCCGCTGGGCCGACCGGTCGGTCCAGCTGAGCCCTGACTCGGAGTAGGGGCTCGATGCCAATCCACGCGCACCCTAGCTAGACGGCGACAAGTCGCCTGAAAAAGCGGTGACGAGTCACCGCACTCCACATCGTGGCGGTTGTGGCCTGACGCGTCGCGTTCGGTTGCGGTAAGTCAGTTTCCGGAGCGCGGCCCAAAGCTGCCGTTGCGATTTGGCGGCGCGCTGCTATTCATTAGCTTGTAACAATGATGCTGCGAACAATTTTGGCGCTCGTCGCGCTGGGCGGCTGGTTGGGTTTGCCGGTTTCATAAGCCGCTCCAAAACCGGTGAGCTACCTCCGGAAAATCGTGCCCCTGTTCAAACGCAGCTGCAACGGCTGCCATCATCCCGGGAAATTAAAGGGCTGGGCGGGATATTTTCACTATAGCAACAGCAACAAGGTAATGAGCACAGTGAATTGGGAAGTCAGTAACCGGCTACAGCGATGGTTGTGGCGGAAACACGGATGCACCTCTGGATTGTGGTCGACCTACAGCGCTGAAGAACTCCATGAGCGATTCCAACTCTATCGCATGCCGGGGGCGGAGGGACGGAAGCGGAATCGTTGAAGCGACTGCGCTGAATGGCCCTCGGAGAGCCGGATACATCACTAAGCATTATGTGGTGCACCACATAAGATGCGGGAAACCCGCCTGTCCGGTTCGATGAGGGGCGGAGCCAGACGGTCATTGGCCTCATGCCACTCAATCCGTCGGCTCCGCCTACTCTACGCTCCGGCTGGGGTGTGACGCTCCGCGTTCGTGACTTATCCCTTTATTTGAGCGATGCTCGCGGCGATGTCTCGTTGGCGAACCCTTTTCTCCTGTTTGCTCGTGTGCTCCCCAATGGCGGCTGAAGGGGCCGTGCCCGTGCAGTCCGCACCGGCGGTCTCCGAGGTGAGGACGGCGGAATCCCGGATGAAGCGTTCTTTCGCCGACTGGCGGGCGGCCTGTGCCCGATTGCCTTCGAACCGCGCGCTTCGCGGAAATCTGGTTCCGGCAAGATTGTTGCCCTTGCCGCGTTTCGGTGAACTGGGCGACGTTGTCACGGCTTTCTTCGACCAATGCAAAGGTGGGCCACTGGGAAATACCAACCTCTGGGTGGGCGACGTCCTTCCCTCAACGGATGGCTTTTTCAATACGGACACCGCCTATTTTCTCCATCCCCGCGCGCCCACCTCGCCGCTGATCCAGAATTTTATCAATGACACCCATCCGCCCGCCTGCCCCCCGACGATTCGTTTCGAGCCCTTCGTGCAGAAGGTGGAAGTGCCGGAGGGCGCTGAACTCTTCATCCATGCCGATCTGCACGGCGATATCCGCTCGTTGCTGGAAGATTTGTCGTGGTTGACCGAGCGGAATTATTTGCAGGATTTCCGGATCAGTCGGCCCAATTTTTATATGGTATTTTGCGGGGATTACACCGACCGCGGCCGCCATGGGATCGAGGTTCTTTACACGCTCCTTCGTCTGAAATTGGCAAATCCGGACCGGGTGATTCTGGCGCGAGGCAATCACGAGGAGATTTCCCTGGCCTCACGTTACGGATTTTTGAGCGAAGGCCGTGTGAAGTACGGGGCCGAGTTCGATCCCAAGAAGGTGCTGCGGGCGTACGATTTTCTTCCCGTGGTTGTTTACCTCGGCACCGCCGGCAATTTCATCCAGGTGAATCATGGCGGCATGGAACCCGGCTTCGACCCACGTCCGCTGCTCGATTCCCCCGGAGCCAATCGCTTCCAATTCATCGGCACTTTAAGCCAAAGACAGTTTCACGCCACCCATCCGGACTGGTTCTCCAAGAGTGACGACGTATCCCGGCAGTCTTACATCCGCTATGCCCGCGATTTTCGCCCGGAAGATCCCATTAATCCAACCGCGCTGGGTTTCATGTGGAACGATTTTTCCCTGGTTGCGGAACAGCCGGGATTCGACGTGGATCCGGGCCGCGCCTTTGTCTATGGCCAGCGCACGACACAGTACTTGCTGGCCCAGACGCAGACAAAAACTAATGGCATACGCGCCGTGTTCCGGGGCCATCAACAATCCTCCGTAATCAATCCCATGATGCGCCGCCTGATCGCCAGCCGAGGAATCCACCGGCATTGGCAGGCGCGTGATTCAATCACGCGGTTGGGCGCAGAGATTCGCGAACTGGAAGGGATCCTGGAACGGGAAGCGGAACGTCCGATTCCCACCGGCTCAGTCTGGACGTTAAACATCTCCCCCGACAGCGTTTATGGGGAGTCGTGCGGCTTTAGTTTCGACACCTTCGGAATCGTGAAGACCGCTCGCTCATTTGCGGATTGGAGGCTGCGCGTCATCAATCTTGAGATCGCCTTCTGATCGGCAAACTTCGCCATTCTCGTTTTGAAAGAAACAAGGAAGCGGCATATAGAACCGCGGATATACGCGGATTTCTCTCCGACTCCCTGGGAGTGCTGGGCATCCTGCCGGCGAGCGTGCAGAAAGGACGAAGATTCGCTCCCGACAGAAGGATGCTATGCTCGTCTCGCTCCACGCTGAGGCCCATCAACCCGGGACCCCATCACAATAATCCAGAAACGAGCAGAGGATGACGGACTCCTCCTCGATCGCCGCACCTACCCGGGGATCACAAAGCGTTTGGCTCTCGACGAGTCGTTCCGCCCGGTACATCGACTCGATGTCGTCGCCGTCGCCCGGATGACACCCGAGTTCCGTGACGCCCGGTGGGAGCGATCGAATGCTCTGAATGAGTCCGTCCACGGAGATGCCGATTGGGTGCGAGTCACCGATATTTGACTGTCCGTAGAAGGCGCCATTGTAGCGCACTCGGGAATCGATCGAGCGTAACGGAGCAGCCAATTGTTCTGCGACGCCTCGCAGGGCTGACAAAACCGGCTCGCTACGGTGGACATGCTGATGCGAGTCGAGATGGCTGGGCTCTCGGCCGGTCAATTTGCGAAACAGATTCAATTGGTGCGCGATCTCCTTGGCAACCGCGTCCGCATCGTCGACCGGAACCACCTCATAGATCCGTCGCCATTCATCTCCTACATAACTCCATTCGGATAGATCCACATGCAAACCAACGGACAGCGCCGGATGCTGCCGAGCATATTCTGCCGCTGCCTCGGCGGCGGGCCACCGCACCATCAAACTGGTGCTGGTGACGATTCCGTTTTCGCGACTTCGGATAATTCCCCGGTTGATCCCGGAGCTTCGGCCAAAATCGTCTGCGTTTACTATCAGGCGTCTGCCCAGGCTCATAAGCATTAAAGTCCCAATTGTTCTCCCAGACGGATTGCTTCCCGAAGCCAGTTGCGGGCATGCCGTTCGGGAGGAGACCAATCCGGTGCCCAGCCCAGCAATTGGACCGCCAGATGGAGCTGACAGTACGTCACGCTCTCCATCATTTCTTCGATGGATGGGGGGCCTCCCGGAATGTAGTGGGCCGTCTCTCGATAGGCCATCACCATCGCGCGCTTCTGTTCCGGCGACCATTCCCCCGATGTCAGCGACGCCAAGTCCATCAAGCAGGGCCCAATCGCCGCCAATTCCCAATCGACGGGGCAGATTGCCCGGGTTCCCCGTTCCTTCCGCAGGATCACGTTGGATGGGTAAAATTCCCCGTGGATCAGCGATGCTGGCAGATCCAACAGCCTCGTCATGACTTGGTCGTACCGTTGTGCAATTCGTCCAAATCGGCGAACGTCGGTCGAGTCATGCGATCCACTTCGGTGTTTTAAGAATTCTTCCGCCCGGTTTAGCCAGAGTACAAGGAAGCGGCGGTCGTAACGCAGCACGTGTCCGACACGTGGATCCAAGGCTTTCTGCCCAATCTGGTAGAACTCCCCATGCAATCGTGCCAGCCAGCGGGCGGCATCTCGCCAGGGTTCCAGGTCACCCATCTGCCAGAGCAGCGGGCCATTCACTCTTTCCAAAAGCAGCCAATAACGCTCCGGGGTGTCCGATTCCAAGGCTCCGAAATACCGAGGGGTGCCGTCCCGATCCGATTGGAGTATCTGACGATAGGTTTGAATCTCGCGGCGTGAATCATAAAGGAAGTGGGGTCGAATTCGATCGGCAGTCGTTAGAATGGAAGAGGGACTCAAGTCCTTCAAAACCAGATCGATCATTTTGCCGCCAGACAGTTCGATTTTCAGGTTTTCGATGATATACGACGAAGAATAGGTCGAAAGACGCCGGCGAAATGTTCGAATCCGACGCGGAGCCCCGAAATGGAGTGACAGCATCGACTCCAGGGTCGTGCGCAATTCGTCTCGGTGAATGCGTTGTCGAGTTTCGGAAGCCATGGGATACTAGAGCCCGACTTTTTCCAGCAATTGGGGAAGCACCTTGTTGGAATCGAAATAGTCTTCCGCCAGCACACGAGCCATGGCGCAGTGATGCCGGTACTGCGAGCGCAGTTGATCGATTGCCTCCAAGGCGCTGGACGCGTCGTGATATGCGAGCAGTCCGTTGCCGACGGGCAAAAAGTCACTGAACCCGGTTTCTTGGGCGATCACGGGCCTTCCTGACGCCAGATAACAAACACTGCGATCGCTGAACCAGCCGCAACGCGATGCGACATAGCCGCTCTTGGCGACTCCAAACTCGGCCTTCGACCGCTTGATAAATTGTTGGTAAGAGTCCGGAGTGCCGGCGGCCGTCGCAGGATCTACCAGCCGCCACCGGTTCGCTGCCAGCGCCCGGAGATCCGCCGACTCATCCGGATGAATGGACAACGCCAAGAGGAACTTCTCCTCCGTACGCATCGGAAGATCGAAAAATTGTCGGAATGAATGAGCTCTCTGGCCATAATGGACGCCGTTATGTTGAATCGATCCGTAACCCCGCCAATTGCCGACACCGGTAAGGAATTCACCTTCTCCGTCGCCGGTTGAAGCCGCCGGCCAATGATTCAACCCCACCGGCTGCAGGGTCTTGATCCACTTTAGCCCACAGGTCGGCACCGAGCAGCCAAGGTCTCCAATCCGTTGACCAATGGTGACATGATGCGTGTGTCCACTAAAGCGCATGTTGAGCCCTTCGACTTCGGACCACAGTTGATTGAATCCGGGATCCAAATCTAGATAGACCCGAGCCGGGATCGACGCCAAGAGACTCTCATCCTGAAGCATTCCGGAGACATTCAGCAGCAGGTCCGCTTGGCGGCAGGCGCGTTGAATATCGAGGTAGTTCGAACCGTGGGTATCCCGGGTGCCTTCTAAAAGCAGGGCCGATCGGTCGGCAATCCCAAAGCGGGACGCGACCTGATCAAAATAGCGCGCATTCTCCGAAGCACTCAAGGAAGTCGATGGTTGGATGGACTTGAGCGGCACGGGTTCAAGAAGGAAAACTTCATGGCCCAATTGTGCCAGGCCGAGGACATATTGCAGAACCGCCCACGTGGCACCGCCTTGTCCCGGGTCCGCGGCGACCATTCCGCTCACGATGATTTTAGCCCTTGGTTTCACTGCGCAGTTCCCGTCGCGTTGCGTGGGGCTTGGATCCCGATTTCATTCAGGAGCCGTCCGATGACAACGTCCGAGCTGAAGTGGTCTTCTGCAATCTGGCGCGCGGCCCGAGCATGGCGGGGGTAATTACCCGCGATCTCGTGGACCGCCGCCATGGCCTCAGCCATGTCTCCAAACGTCAGCAACCCGGTTCCGGTGGGAACATGCCGGCTGAATCCCGTTTCCTGAACCAGAGCCGGCTTTCCCGAGGCAAGATACCGAACGGTCCGATCGCTGAACCAGCCGCTGTGAGTTTCGACATAAATTCCCTGAGCGACAGAAAACTCCGCGCTGGAATGTTGCACGAAGGAACGGAAGCGATCCGGCGTGGGTGTTGCCGCGAGCGGATCGACCAAATGCCAACCGTGGTTGGTCAGCATCATGCGGTCTTTTGAATCGGCTTCATGAATCTGCAGCGCAATCTCGAAGGCTCGCCCGGTGCGTTGAGGGATTTCGATGAATTTACGGAACTCGTGAGCCTTCTGCCCATAGGTCTGCCCATTGTGCACGACTCGCCCGTAGGCTCCGCGCCAGCTGGCGACTGTGGACAACACCTCCAGCCCCGTCCCGAAACAGGTCGGCCAGTCGTCCAGAACGACCGGCGGCCAGGTGTGGCGCCACGTGTACCCCGCAGTAGGAATTGCACACTCGGGAGATCCAATATTGGCCCCGATGGTATAATGATAATCGTGTCCGTCGAGGCGGGCGGCGCGGGAATCTTCGGTTGCCCAAATCTGCGTATATCCCGGATCGTCATCATAATAAAGTCGGCACTGCGCACGGGCGACAATCGCCTCGTGAGTCAAGTGTCCGCCGATGTTAAAGAGGATGTCGATCTGCGGGGCCAACGCCTCCAATCGCTGGAGGGCGAGGCCGCAGGTGCTCAAGTCTTCCTCGCAAATCAGTGCCGCCGACTGGGTCATTCCAAACCGGTCGAGGGTTTCCTGAAAATACTTCGCGTTGACGGAGGACTCGAAAGGGGCCGGCCGGCCGGATTCATCGACACACTGATCGCGACGAATCTGCTCCACGAAGAGTACGTCAAATCCCATCTGCCGGAATCCCTGAACCCAACTGAGGCGTGACCATGCATTACCGCCGTTTCCGGGCTTGTTAGCCAATGCACCACTAATCAAAACGAGCGGCATTCAGTAAATTCAGTTAATGGATGGGTCCGTGTCCGAGTCAATCTGCCCCCGAGCCGCAGACATTGACTCTCGTGCTTGGGTTGTCGCGCAACAACGACTCTGACAATCAAGCGCTGGAGATACTCGCGCAGGTCAAGCGCATTCGGTCGTTTCGCTACCAGTAACCGAAGGCACCGTCGCCTTCCCAGATCTGGGATCCGCGGTAAACGCGCATCTGACGGATATCCTTCCAGCGAACAGAACCGTCCAGCAATCCGACGTTGCCGCCGGCCGCGCCGATGGATTCCACGGCTTGTTCGTAGGCTTCGGGATGCGATTTGAAATACTCCTCCTCTCGAACCGCGGGGCCGCGGGCCGTGTGTGGCGCCAGGATTCTTTGGAAACTGTGGCAGACCACATTGAGGTCTGCGAGCAAGGCGAGGGAGGGGTCGTCGCTGGTTTTCTGGGGGGAGATCCACGTGTTGGTGGCCGGGCCGAGGATTGGCCACGGTGAATTCAAATGTCCGCCCAAATAATGATACCCGACGGCGAAGCCATAATCCTGGTGTTCCCTCCAGTCCTTCTTGATGACGAACCAGCGGGCCAGATTTGGACAATCCATCACCTTGAAGGTGCCGGAGTACTGGAGCACATTGCTCGCCGAGCGCTTACTGAAGATCGCCGTGTGCGTGTCATTGGAATCGCGGGTATCGTTGCCACCCCGAGGTAGGAACTGGCTGTTGTCATTGGCATAGAGATGAGTGGCCAGAATGAATTGGCGGGAATTATTCAGGCAGGCTGCCCGCAATGCGGATTCCTTGGCCCGGCTCAACGCCGGCAACAGCATTCCGGCAAGGATGGCGATAATCGCGATCACCACGAGCAGTTCAATGAGCGTGAACGCGGCACCCCACACCGTGCCGACGACGGGGGGCCGAGCAGAGTTGGCAGTGGCGTTGCGGAAAGAATTCACGACGGAAGAAATCGACCCAGCTGAAGCTGCTACAAACCGGCCAAGGTGCAAGGGGTTGTTTCCGTTCGTTTTTAGGGGAGCTTTCCGACGATTGGACAGGAATTAGGACCCTGAACTGCCCCCCATTTCGCGATTCGAGGACGAAAGACGAAGGACGAGAACGAGGATGATCTCGGGATCGCTTCGGTGCGAGACGCGAGGATGGAGCCCGACCGATTCGGGGAGTACCGATACCGGGCATAAGCGTGATACGAGACCTGCGAGTGAATGCGATCGGTTGAAGGTTGAAGACGAGCGAATTGCTGGCAGCGAGCCCGAAGGCTAACCGATGCCACTCACGGCATCCGATTCACCGAATCCGAAGAATTGGATTCGCAGTTCGATGGATCGGATAATTTTCGTGTGTAACTCAACTGCGGAAGCGGCTCCGCCATCGAGTTCTACACCGATGGAGCGTATGTTTCGGTTGACCTTGACCTTTGTCTCGTGTCACCGGCGCGACTCGACGTTCGCACGCGCCAGGAATTGATGGGACAGCTCGGCGCCCGGGGCGGGCCGCGCAACTGGCAGGTCGCCGGGCAATACGTAGACATTCTCGGTGAGGTGGAAACCCTGGCGCGCACACCGTTCGATGAACTCCAGGCTCCTTATGGTCCCGTGCGGTTGGTGAGTCCGGAAGATCTGTTGGTCGAGCGTGTTTTGATTTCGGTCTATCCACAGCGGGATGAACCAGCCGAGAGCTGCGCCCGCAAGCTGATCGCCGTCGCGCTTTCGGCCCAGGTGGAGATGGACTGGCAGGAAGTCCGCCGCCTTGCGGAACGCCCCGAATACCGTATTCTCCCCGCGTTGGAAACGATCGTAGCTGAAGTCGCGCATGAACTCGGAAAACCCGATCCCTATCATTCCTAAGGGCCGTCCGATGCTTTGGGAAGACTGGCTCAAGGGCCGCCGCGCCCGGCGCGAGTCCGGCAACCGTGTGGCGCCGGAAATTTCCGCCGCCCCGACAGTTCCAGCGATGAACGCCTCCGGAAACTTTTGAACGGGGAACGCGGCCTGCCCTTCAAGCCCACGGAAGAATTGTGATTGATTCAGCCGATGTTGCTCGACCACGCCATCATCGGCCACAGCGAGATGTTGCAGGAGGAGGCGGAGGACCTCAACCAGCAGGGCTTCATTCCCGACAATCCGAACGCGCCCGTCACGTCGACGCGCTGCCGACAATTCCCCCTCTCCCGGGGGGAGAGGGCCGGGGTGAGGGCGAGCGTTTACCCATGCTCTCGACCTTAACGGATCACGGATCACGTTTCAGATACGGGCATCGGCATGACACCCGAACAATTGGCGAAACTCTTCCAAGCCTCCACGCAAGCCGACGCTTCGATGAGCCGGAAGTTCGGCGGCACCGGTCTGGGCCTGGCGATCAGCCGCAAGTTCTGCCAGCTGATGGGAGGCGATATCACGGTGAAGAGTGAGCACGGCAAAGGCAGCACGTTCACTGTCTCACTGCCATCCATCGTAGCTGCGGACGTGAGTTCCGCAGCCATCTGACTCGGAAACGGCCGTGCGCCGTTGATGCAACGCTCGCGGGTCAAGGACGGTTTCCGAGTCGAAAAAGTGAGAGGCTCAATTTTAGTCAATTGAGCCTCTCACTCTTTGTTTTTGTCACTTTTGATTGTATGTGCTTTTATGAATTGACCCAGTTGACAGGCTGGCAATCGGAGCAAGACTGTCGTCCGTCATTCCTTCAAGCGATCAATGGCAGTGCCAGCGGTGTCAGCGGAATGGTCATGTTTGACCCCGCCAATCCCGCAGCCACCACCGGCAAGCTCGTCATCGATGCCAAGACCTTGATGGTCCCAAACTCCATCATGAAGAATCACCTGCACGGCGAGATGTGGCTGGACACCGCTAAGCACGGCGCGATTACGTTCGAGGCGAAGTCGCTAAAGAATATAAAGACCAGTGGGGACAACACCGCAGCCGATGTGACAGGCCGGCTGACCATCAAGGGCGTCACCAAGGAAATCATCGCGCCGGTAAAATTCAGTTATTTGAAGGACAAGCTCGGGCAGCGCGTACCCAAGCTGAAAGGGGATCTGCTGGTGATCCGTTCGACCTTCACCATCAAACGTTCCGACTTCGGCATCAACCCGGGCGCTCCCCAGGACAAAGTTGCCGACGAGATCGAACTGACACTCAGCGTCGCCGGAGCAGCGCCTGCCCAGTAACCGTTCGATCTCATTCGAGTCGTTGGCGGAAGACCTAGTTCCGGAAAGATCGAGTTTTGCATCGAGAATTGCCTGGGACCTTACTCCTAATTGTGAGCGCGCCCTTATGGAGTGCGGTGGCAAGCGAAGCGCGACACCGCTTTGGGTAAGTAATCACGCCGGGCGGCAGATCGAAAGCGCCGTCGTCGCTGAGAGCTCTGCCGGCGCACTCCAAATGGAGGGAACCCCATGGTGGCAAACGTGAACGATCGTGACAACCATCCCCCCGTACTCCATACGCCGAATGGACCACAAAAGAATACGCCTGTCTCCCCCAAGGGCGACGAGCGTTCGGTGTTTTCCGGAGGGATTTTGATGGAATCCCGTTGGGATTCAAAATCGGATGGTTGGAATTAATTTAAAGTGACAGGTGTAAAGTTGTTAATATTCGATCTCCGGTTTGGCATGGGTTGAGTCGACATGTTTTGGAGAGACACTTTATGAGAAGGGCGCGGATCAAAATCGAAGGAACGACTGCGGTGTATCATTGCATCTCGCGGGTCATGGGCGGTCAGAGGCGGCTCGATGATCTCGAGATCGCTTCGGTGCGGGACGCAGGATGGAGCCCGACCGATGCGGGGAGTACCGATAGCGGGCATAAGCGTGATACGAGATCTGCGAGTGAATGCGATCGGTTGAAGGTTGAAGACGAGCGAATTGCTTGCACCGAGCCCGAAGGCTAACCGATGCGACTCACGGCATCCGATTCAACGAATCCGAAGAATTGGATTCGCAGTTCGATTGATTGGACGATTTTCGTATGTAACTCAACTGCGGTAGCAGAGTATCTCGCTACATAAAAAGCCGATCCAAGAACGTAAGCCGTACGGATGATAGCAAGCCTGTCACATTATCATCCCCGACGCGGTGCCATTCCAGCGGTTCGCGGCGCACAAGCCGGCGCGCGTTCGCAAGGGCGTCTATCAGTGCGGCGACCACGGCAGCGTCGCCTCGATCGATACCGCGCTCGCCAGCGGGGACGCCGCCGCGGAGGCGGTTCTGGAGGACCTGACATGAATGCCGAGATTCTCCGCTGGGTGCTCGCGGCACACGCCTTCGCCACGCTTTTCATGACCGGGCTGATCTGGTTCGTGCAGGTGGTACACTATCCGCTCTTCGACCGCGTGGGGAAGGCGGAGTTCGCCGGCTACGAGCGGCAGCACACGCGGCGGACCGGATGGGTGGTCGGCGGGCCGATGCTGCTCGAACTGGGGCTTGCCGTCGTGCTGGCAGGGTCGCCCGGCGGGACGACCGCCTGGTGCGGTCTTGGTCTGTTAGGAATCATCTGGCTGAGCACGGCCGTCGGGCAGGTGCCGCTGCACCGGCGTCTCGAGTGGGGATTCGACCCGCTGGCGCACCGGCGGCTGGTGCGGGGCAACTGGGTCCGGACCATCGGTTGGTCGCTGCGTGGAGCGCTGGCGGTGCTGATGCTCGCCACTTTCTGAATGCCACGGCTTTTGCGGTCGGATTCCACGATCACTCTCCCGACACTTCCTCGCGATGTCCGCCCTTCGTTATCCCCCGCTCCTTGCCCGCCTTGAGGAGGCATTTGGTGGCTTGAGCCATCGGGTGGGGCAGCGCTGGGTGCGGCCCGCCCTGCAGGCGCTCCAGCCGCAGGCGGTCCTGCGAATCGACGGCTTGAGGGCGGATCAAAGGCTGGTGGCTTTAACGATCGACGACGCACCGAGTCCGGAAACCGCGGGGATTCTCGACATGCTGCGGGAGCACGAAGCGACGGCCACGTTCTTCATCCACGGTGCGCGGATCCGGAGCGCCACCGAAGACCGTCTGTTGTGCCGGATGCTGGAAGAAGGCCACGAGGTGGGGAATCACATGCCGGAGTCCATTCCCTCGATTCAACTCAAACCGAAGGCCTTCGCCGCGGAGTTCGAGCGCAACCACTGCATCCTGTCCGATCGGGATGCGAACCCCGTCAGGTTCCGTCCATCCCACGGGTTCTACAATCGCGCAATGGCGGAGTTCATGCGGACGAGAGGCGTCGAGCTGGGTTACCGGCCGGAATTCTATCTCGGACTCACCCTTCCTTGGGATGTGTTTTTCGAGATTCCCGGGTGGTATGCACGTCACAACGCACGGGCCGCGGTGCCAGGACGGATCGTAGTGTTTCACGACAACCAGGACCGTCGGGACCTGCGGGGACGGATTATCAGCCAGAGCCGGCGGACGCTCGCTGCGCTGCCGGTGTTTTTCGCCGAACTGGAGAAGCAGGGATTCAAGGCGAGGTCGCTGGCACATTTGGAAGCTGCCGCGAAGCCTTGAGTCCTCCGCAACCGTCGCGGCGGGGATGCGATCCCTCGATCGGGGCGTGCCTCCGGGGGCTTGCCACCGCATCCCGTCGTCGGGTGCTGGCCGGGCAATGTCCGAGAGCAGTCGACACAGTGACAGGTGTAAAGTTTTTAAAATTCGATCTCCGGTTCGGCATGGGTTGAATCGAAACTTGTTCGAGAGAGACTTTATGAGAAGGGCGCGGATCAAAAGCGAAGGAGCGACTGCGGTGTATCATTGCATCTCGCGGGTCGTGGGCGGTCAGAGGCGGCTCGATGATCTCGGGATCGCTTGGGTGCGAGACGCAAGGATAGGATGGAGCCTGACCGATTCGGGGAGTACCGATAGCGGGCATAAGCATGATACGAGATCTGCGAGTGAATGCGATCGGTTGAAGGTTGAAGACGAGCGGATTGCTTGCACCGAGCCCGAAGGCTACCCGAGGCCACACAACACAAGGCATCCGATTCAACGAATCCGAAGATTTGGATTCGCAGTTCGATTGATCGGATGCCTTCATGGGTAAATCGAGAGTGCGTCGCTTCCGACAGGGAGCGAACCTGGCTCTAAACAATCTCCACCGGACAGCGCGGTAAGGCATCCAGGAACGCCTGGCCATAGCGCTTCGTCAGTACACGATTGTCCAGCACCGCCACGATCCCCGAGTCGGTTCGGCTGCGAATCAGGCGCCCCACGCCCTGGCGAAATTTGAGAATGGCCTCGGGCAGACTGAACTCGCTGAACGCATTGCCTCCGGCCGCTTCGATCCGTTCGATCCGGGCTTCCGTTAAGGGATGATCGGGGACGGCGAAGGGGAGCCGGGTAATGATGACATTGCTGAGGGCCTCACCCGGGACATCCACTCCCTGCCAGAAGCTTTCCGCCCCGAAGAGGACACTGTCGATGTTCTCTTTGAATTGCTCGAGCAGGGTCGAGCGCGGGGTTCCGGTGCCCTGCACCAGACATTGAATTCCGAGTCGGTTAAAAAAGGATTCCATGCGGCCGGCCACGACTTGCATCAGGCGCAGGTTGGTGAAGAGCACAAACGCCTTGCCGTGGGTTTGGGTGACGAAGTGCTCAATCCATTTTACCAGGGCATCCTCGTAACCGGGGTCCCGCGGATCCGGCATCTTGCCGGCGACGTAAAGCTTCATCTGCCGCTCATAGTCGAACGGAGATCCGACCTGGAGGGCCATCGCCTCCTCGCCGCCCACGCGTGTGGCAAAATAACCCAAACCGGGCGCGGCCCTTGATGAACCGGCCCGGCCTGATGCGGATCGATCCGCAGTGGACGCGGCGGCGGCCTTTTCGGGTGCTGGAAGTACGCGCGTGGCGTCCTTGACCGACAGCGTGGCACTCGTCATCACGACACTCGTTTCGGAGCCGAACAGCCGTTCGCGTAAGAATCTCGCCACGTCGATCGGCGCGGCATTGAGCGACAGATTTCGCTGGGTTCGTCCCGTCCGTTCCACCCAGTACACCTGATCTTCAACCTCTTGTTTGAGGAAGTGTTGAACGGCAAGTCGCAGGTCCGCGAGCCGGCGGTTACACTCCATCAACTCGTCCCCGGTCTCCTTGTCGTCGGTTTGCTCAATGATCCCGGCGATCGCTTCGCGCAATCGCAGCAAGGGCAGCGTCACCGGATCCTCCACCAATTCCGGGCGACGGATTCGCAGTTGCGACCACGGCCGGCGTGGCGTCCGGGCAGTCGTTTCGGTGCCAGTGTATTCGGCGGGACCGCGCTGGCTTCGGTCGGCCGCTTCCATCGCCAATTCATCGCATCGCTTTTCGACGGTGGCAAAGAAGTCATCGCTCTGCTTGAGGAGGTCTGCCACGAGGCTGACTTTGCCACCCTGTCGGAGGGTTGCCAGAAGGCCCTTTTCTGTGCGCGGGTTCCAGAGGCGTTGGAGAGCGTAGCGAATCTGGCCGCTGGCTACGCTGACGCCGATGTGACGGGCGGCTACGGATTCGACGGTATGGGCTTCGTCGAAGATGACGAAGTCGTTTTTGAAGAGGATACCCTCGGAGGAATCCTCATCGACCCCGTTGAGCAAGGTGAAGAAGAGGGTGTGATTGAGCACAAGGACATCGGCCCCGAGGATTCGTTGACGGGCTTTCTGGAAGAAGCAGACACGGCCGGCTTTCCCGAATTCGCTGGTATGGCCGCATTTCTTTGGGGTGCACAGGCCCCGCTCCGAGCAGACGTGCTCCCAGACCTTTGGGTCGGGTTCGTGCTCGAAGTCGCTGAGGGATCCGTCGGTTGTTGTCTGGCTCCACTCATAAATCTGGCGAAGTGCGGCGACTTCGGGCGAGGTGAAGAGCGACTCGGCCTGCTGCAGGGCCTTTTGGAGTCGCCGGGTGCAGAGGTAGTTGGAGCGACCTTTCAACATGGCGTAGTTGAATTCGACCGGCAGAATTTGTTTCAGCAGGGGCAAGTCTTTCTCGGCAAGCTGTTCCTGCAGATTGATGGTATGAGTACAAATCACGGCCTTTCGCTTGGCGAGGACGGCAAAAAGGATGGAGGGAACGAGGTATGCAAAGCTCTTGCCGACACCGGTTCCGGCTTCGACCAGCAGGTGTTGCCGCCCTTGGAGGGCGTGGGCCACAGCAACGGCCATTTCCTGCTGTTGGGGTCGGTATTCAAAATTCTTCGATTTTGAGAAGAGCCCGGTGGGTGAAAAAATCCGGGCGACCTCCTCTGCCAGATCGGCGGAAGGAGCGGCACTGGCATTTTCGGCAAGCGAAATCACGTCGCCATCCTACCGTCAGGAGGGCTCCGAGAACGAGTTTTGTAATTTGATGGATAATTTGGTTGGAATTGCTGCCCGAGATGGCCTGAAATAGCAGACATGAAGCAAACACTCGGATTGTTCCTCGCCGGACTCACATCGTTACCCCTGGTTCTGAATGCGGAGCCGGACTTCACCAAGGAAATCCTGCCCATTTTGCGCGATAACTGTGTGAAGTGTCATGGGTCGGAGAAGCAGAAGGGCAAGATGCGCCTTGATTCGAAGGCGGACGCGTTCAAGGGGGGCAAGAGCGGTATGGCCGGTATCGTCGCTGGCAAACCGGACGAAAGCGATATGATACGGCGGGTCCTTCTTCCCAAGGATGACGACGACACGATGCCGCCCGAGGGGGATCGTTTGAGCGAGGCGGCGGTCAAGTTGTTAAAGGAGTGGATAGCGGCCGGAGCGAAATGGCCCGACGGGGTAACGATTGGGACGGGCGAGGTCCCCGCGGCGGTGACCGCTCCGTTGCGCCCCAAAGTGCCCGAACCCGTATTGCCGAAGGACTTCAAGCCGGGTCCCGCCGAGGCGGCCGCGATTGCAACGCTGGCAAAGGCAGGAGTGAATGTCCGCCCGTTGGCGCAGAATATCCCGTGGACGGAGGCCAATTTCCGCCTGATGGGTACCAACATCACCGATGCGCAACTCGCTCCGGTTAAGGATGTAGCGAGTCTGGTGGAATTGCGCTTGGGCAACACACGGGTCACCGATGCCGGGTTGGCGGTACTCGATTCGCTCCCGAATCTTCAGGTTCTCAGCCTGGAACTGACTGCGGTCACGGACGCCGGAGTGGCTCACGTGAAAAATCTGCCGAATCTGACTTACCTGAATCTCTATGGAACGGCGGTTACGGACGCCATGATCGAGCATTTGCGGAATAAGAAGCATTTGCGCAGTCTGTATCTGTGGCAGACAAAGGTTACGCCCGAGGGTGTGAAGAAGCTGCAGGCGTCCTTGCCCCTCCTGGACATCAACACGGGAGCTCAACTGGCCATGATCAGCACGAATGCGCCGAGCACAAATGCCCCGGCGGTGAAGAAAGAGGAGAAGAAGTAGGATCGCTCCTTCGCGTCAGTTTGCAGCGTATGAGCACCTCGTCCCACGGTGGTCAGGTGCGCACGTCCTCGAAGTTCACCGGAGTTCAGTTGCTGATCGCTTTGGCAGCCGGACTCTGTGGTCTCGTCGTTTGGCAATGGATACGCGACTCGGATTCTCATGAGACAAACCTCAGCTTGGTTCGGACGATAGAACGGCTTGGGTCCGTGACGAATGCGTACGCGCTGACGATTGAAAATATGCGGATCGATAGTTCGCGGGTGGAGGAGATCCGAAAAGGGCTTGAGTTTCAGATTAAAACAAACCGCGCGGAAGTTCGCCGACTGCGACAGGAGTTGGGCACGGCTGTTTTGGTCGCGGAACGGTCCGGGCGCGAAATCCCGGCGTACAAGCTGGCGCTGGAGAGGGCCAACCAAGCGATCCGCGACCAGAATGTGGCGGTTGCGAGGCAGAACGAGAGCCTCGAAGCCCTGAGGAGGATCGCATTGGATCGCAACGACTTGGCAAAGAAATACAATACTCTTGGCAAGGAGTACGAAAGTTTGATTCAGGAACGTAACGGGTTTGTTGAGCAACTAAACAAGCTGGCCCAGACGGCGTCCGGGAAGAATTAGCGAGCCGATGACGACGGCGAACAAGATCACGATTTTTCGGATTCTACTGATCCCGTTTTTTGTTTACCAAATACTCGGGTACAGGGAGTCCGGTATTGAGTTGGACCGGTGGTTGGCGCTGGCCGCATTTGGACTCGCTGCGCTGCTGGATGGTGTCGACGGATTTGTCGCCCGCAGGTTTCACCAACGGAGCGAGCTTGGGGCCGTCTTGGATCCGCTGGCGGACAAACTTCTACTGGTTTCGGCGCTGGTTCTTTTGAGTTTGGACCATCCCCACTTCGACAGGATTCCACGGTGGTTGACTTTGATTGTCGTGTCGCGGGATCTCCTGATCCTGGCGGGTGCACTGGTGATTTACATGACTTGCGGACGTGCGGAGGTCCGTCCGCGGTGGTCTGGGAAGGTTGCGACGGTGCTTCAGATGGTGGTGGTGCTGTGGGTGCTGTTCAAGTTGGACACCGGTTGGAGGATTTGGGTGGCGGCAGTGGCGACCCTCATGACGGCTGTTTCCGGGATTCAATATTTGTTCGATGGAGCCCGACAATTGAGCGTGAGCCCACGGAGTGCTCCCACCCCCGGACAGTGACGTCTCGTCATTCCGAGCATTGAAATTTGCAGGCGACACCCACTAGGTTTCGGTGCCAATGAACTTCATGCCCTCGCTGCTCCGGATCCGGCGAGGGCTTTTTTATGTCGTTGGGGCGATTTTAATGTTGGGATCGGGCCTGGCGGCGGCCTTGCGCTGGCATTGGTCGAATCCGCGTCCATTTGGCAATAATATTGCGGATATCGCGTGGCGATCCAACGGTGTGTACGTTGCCGCGGCGGACCACGGTCAATTGTTCACCAGCGACGATCTCGTTTCGTGGCGGACGCTTGAAACTGGCACCACCCTCGCCCTCCGGGGAGTCACCTACTTGGGCAATCGTCTGCTGGCGGTTGGCGAGGCGGGCGTGGTGGTATGGGCCGACGCTCCCGAGAGTGTGAATCATGGTAGTCTGGGCACGGTTGACTGGCTTGAGGGTATCGTAAGTCACAATGGACTGGCCGTCGCGGTCGGGGATCGCGGGGCGGTGTACACGACGCCCAACGGGCAATCCTGGACTCGGCAACCGGCGGGTATCACCAACTGGCTCCGTGGAGTGGCGTGGGCGAATGGGCTTTTTTGTGCCGTCGGCGAAAATGGATTTGCTGCCACCAGCCCGGATGGGACGAATTGGATCCGTCGAACAATACCGGTAACCAACCACTTGAACCGCGTCGCCTGGGTCGGCACCGGATTTCTCGCAGTGGGTGAGAATGGCCGGGCACTCTTGAGCGATCTTTCGGGCGGCAGTTGGCGTGATTCGAAGACGGGGACCACCAATCACCTCAATGCGGCAGCGATCGACAATGCCCCTCAGGGAATGATGATCGCTGGCGATAACGCACTGCGCTTGTATGTTCCTCCCGTCTGGAACGATGAGTTGAATACCAATCGAACGGCCCGGCCCGCATTTGGCGTCCGGTACCTCGCGTTGCTCTGGAACGGAACCGAGATGGTCTTGGGTGGGCGGACCGGCGCTTTGTATCGCGGCCGCCGCAGTGGTTTCGGCTTCAATTGGGTGTCGGACTTTCCCGAAGGACGACCCTGGCTCTTTGACCTGGCTGCCCGCAGCGCTTTGGGTACGAATATCACGCCCATCTTCGTCCAGAGCTCGATTCAGTTTACGACCAATGCCACGACGAATACCTTCTATTCTGCGGCCGGTGAAGGTGCGACCCTGCTCCAAAGTGACGACGGCCGAACATGGCAGTCGGCCGCCGGACCGGACTATCCCGGCACGCTCCCCGTCTTTTTGGGTGTCGGAGGACGTGAATCCCTTTTGGTGGCGGTCGGAAGCGGTGGCAATCTTGCCTATTCCACGGTGGCCTATGAACCGGTTGTGCGCACTAATCTCGTGCCCGTCTCGGTCGGTCCCGGTCCGTTGACGAACTTTGTTTCCGTGGTCGTCACAAACTGGATCAATACGTTTGGCCTCGATTGGAACAAAGCACCCCTGCTTCCGGTACTTACCAATTTTCAGGGTGTTTGTGCCACACCCACTCTTTTTGTGATCACCGGTGCCGGCGGCACGATCCTTAGCAGTCCCTCGGGGACTAACCAATGGACGGTTCGAAATTCACCCCGACAAACCTTTCTAAGCTCCGTCGCGGCATTTCCCGGAGGATTTGTCGCTGTGGGCGATGGAGGAGTGCTGCTGGTGAGCGGGGATGGGATCCAGTGGACGGATCGTTCCCCGGGCGGATCAGAATGGATCTATCGGGTCCGGTGGGTCGGAGATCAACTCGTGGCGGTGGGGCAGGGGGGGCGGATCCTAACCAGTCCCGACGCTTCTGTTTGGTCTGCCCGGGTCAGTGGCACCACCCATTGGCTTAATGACGTCGTCCGGATTGACGCCATGCTTTATGCGGTCGGGGTGCAGGGTATTGTGCGGGCGAGCGCCGACGGGGGTGTGACGTGGTCGGCGGTCGAGATCCCAACGGGAAAGTCCTTGTACGCGGCATCGACGGTGGCGGGTCAGCTCGTTGTGGCGGGCGTTGAAGGGATTGTTCTGCGGGCTCAATCCGGGGCATGGCCTCAGCCCGTCCGGTTTCTCAACTATCCGAGGAATGCGACGGAAAATCTGTTTCAGTTTATTGGTTCGCAAGATCAGCGATTTCGGCTCGACCGCGGAGCCACGGTGGATTCATGGAGCACGGGTCCCGAGTTCGAGATCACCGATCCGCTCGGAATATTGCTCTTCTATGATCCGACACCGAATGCCACCGACGAGCAGTGGTTCCGAACCGCGGACGTCCCGTAGCCAGGCGATCCCGACTTCAGGCGGCGGCGCGCCGCAGTCGGTCGGCAACGCCAGCCCATTCCGGCGTTGCCGGCGGGGCCTCGACAATGATCCAGCGGGCACCGGCCTCGTCGCACCGATGTAACTCCGCATAGAGGGCTCGCGCAAACGCCTCCGGATCGTGGGGAATGACGCTGACATTCGGGAATCGGCCGCCCAACGGAATTTGGCAATGAGCAAGAACTTGCAGGTCCGAAAACGAGGGATCGATCCAATAACCGGCAGTGGCCTTCTGGGCGACCCATTGCTGTTCGAGATCGGCATCATCCTTCCAACGGAGGACCAACAACGTTGCCTTGGGTGAATAATGACGCGGCAACATTCCCGGGCTGCGCAACGGGCCTTGGGAGGTCCCGGTCGGCTCGTGGTGGACAGATTCCAGGTTCGACTTTACGGCGGCATGGATGGCCGTCTCGGAGATCATGCCGGGTCGCAATACGCGCGGTCGTTCCCCGGTGACATCCACCACCGTCGATTCAATGCCTACCTGGCATTGTCCGCCGTCAACGATGCAGCCCAGCGCATCCCCCAATTGTCCCTGCACATGACGCGCGAGGGTGGGTGACAGGTGATTGGACCGATTCGCACTCGGAGCCGCCAGAGGGAATCCGCATTCTCGGATGACGGCCTGCATGAATGGATGTTGTGGCCAACGGATTGCCACGGTGTCTCCGCCCGCGGTCACGACATCGGGGATTCGAAGGCTTCGTGGTACGATCACCGTGAGCGGCCCGGGCCAAAATGCCGCCGCGAGGACGGACGCTAACGGAGGCCATCGGCTGGCGCATTCGCGGGCTTGAGTCATGGAAGCCACGTGCACGATAACCGGGTTGTGGGCTGGCCGGCCTTTGATGGCGAAAATCTGGCGTACGGCATCCGCGTCCAGGGCGCTCGCCGCTAGCCCATAGACCGTTTCGGTCGGCATTCCAACCACCTCGCCGGCGCGGAGACGGCGGACAGCTTCACGCACGGCGATTGAAAACAACGCCGGAGTATGAGTAGGCAGAAGTACGGCGGACACGAGGGGAGCATGGCAAAGGGCTGCGAACCGTGGAAGTGCCGCGTGAGCGCAAGATCGATTGTGAATTGGAAGAGCACACGCACAACGACGCAGTGAAATGCCCGATTTGGTGGCCCTTGACGGTTTTTTAACGCCTGTGCACGCTGCATATTCAGAGTCATTCACTTCGATTTGATCTGCGTCCAGATTTCGTCGTAGAGCTTGGTCTGAGCACCGAGGTCCTTCAGAAACCCGAGCCGGCTCATGACTTCAGGTGGGGGGTACATTGCCGGATTTTTTCGCACTTCCGGTGGTAAAAAGTTTAAGGCTTCCTTGATGGGCGTTGCGGCGCCAACGCCTGTCGCATTCTGAGCCGCAATCTTCGGCTCACACAGGAAGTTGATGAATTTCTCCGCAAGGTCGCGGTGTGGGGCCTTCGCCGGGATGGCGGCATTGTCCACGCCGAGGGTCGATCCTTCACGGGGGACAAAAAAATACGTCTCCGAATCCTCCCGCAGGTCGTCCGAGACGGCGCCATTCCAGGCCATCGTCACAGTGGCTTTCCGGGATAAGACCTGCTGCCTGCAGCCTGAGACGACTTGAAACCCAAGCGAACGCTTCTTGGTTTCGACTAGGAGATCGCGGGCTTCTGCGAGCTCCCGTAGGTTGGTGGTGTTCAGGCTATACCCTTTGTATCGGAGTGCGGCCCCGATGCAGGTACGCGTTTCATCGAGCAAGTAGAAGGAGCCGAGCTGCCTGGCTGGATCGAAGATCAATCCCCAGGAATCGTCCACAATACCCGACTTCGGCTTGCGAAGGAAAAGGCCCACCACACCGATCTGGTAAGCGACGACATATTGATTCTCGGGATCGGACGGGGGATGGGCGAATTGCGGATCCAGATACTTCAGGTTCGGGATATTCTCGTGGCGCAAAGGGGCCAACAGACCAAGGCCTCGAAATGAGGAGATGCCGTCGTTGCCGATTCCAAGGATGACGTCGTACACGGAGGTGCCTCCATTCGAGAGCTTCACAGCCGCGGCCTCACCGCTGTCGAAGTAATCCTGCACCACCTGACAGTCGAACCGCCGCTCAAACTCGGTCACCACTCCCGGATCGATGTTGTTGCGCCACGTAAAAACGAACAACTGCTGCTTGGGCCGGCCACAACTTGCGAGAAGTGTTATGGCCAGAAGAAAAATACACTTTTTCATCGAACTCGGAAAGTTCAGCGAACGAGCAACGGGCAAGTCATGCAGTGCGCTCCACCTCTGCCCGAAGCAAGTTCCGTTGATTGAAAGGTTTCGAGCGTCCAGCCAAACTTGGCCAGTTCGGCTCGCAAGCGGACGGCCTCGCTGAATCCGACGGCGACGCGGCCGCGCTTCACCACCACCAGATTGAGGTGACCCTCAACACGTTCATGCTCGGTAATGGGAATGCGCCGAATACTCCGTTCGGCGAGATAATCCCCAAAACTAACCTGGCGCGCCCCGCTTGCGGAGGACGGTCTGAAAACCGTGTGAAAGTGCCGATTTGAAAACCGCACAGTGATTGAGGGGTATTTCCGAGATGGGCGAGGGCGACGCTGGGTTCGCCGCCCCCGCCGAGGTGCGGCCTTCTTTATTCGGGATTCTCGATCTG
>CAMAUY010000070.1 GCA_945861565.1 Akkermansia muciniphila | reverse complement strand
GCATCGGACACCAAAGAAGACCCAACTCTGTGGGCGAGCCAGAGCGGGTTAGCGCTCAAAGCCGCCGGGTCAGGCAAAGAAGATCCAGGAAGAAGGAAGAAGAGATCTGTTGAAGTGTTTGAAGAAAAATCCATCAAGAAAACTGTGCGGTTTTCAGACCGGTCGTTTTGCACGGTTTAGGTCCCGGCCTCCGCATGGGGTTCGCGAAGCGCCCGCGGCAGATGAGATCAAGCGGTTGAAATCCGCCCGATCGATATCCAGGACCCTAACGGGTGATCGCTTCAGATATGTCCGATAAAACCGCCGGACCAATCCATAAACACTCGATGACGATAGGTATTTGCAGACGATGATCTTCACGCGATATCTCCTGAACAACAACGGATCGGACCCTTCAATCCGACTTAAATCATAGCCCAGGTCGGCAAGATCAATCAGAAACCGAGCCGACGAATTCATCTTGCTTACAAGGTCCGCAGTTTCATCGATTAATTGCCGTGCATCCCCGGATCCAAGCATTCCCCGAAACACGGTCATCCAATACGGTAGCTTTTTGTAGTAGACATCGATATGGTTGTAATTCTTAGATGCACAGCGGAGTGCGACACAGGGAAAATCCGGGATGAATACCCTGAGTCGCTCCCCGCGTTCGTGCTTCCGAAAAAGAGCCGCCCAATAACAACAATAGGCGTGGTCCGTTCCATATAGTTTCCTAAACGTATCAACCAGAAGCAAATCCCTCCGCACCAGTACGGCTCCGAAGGATCCCTTGTCTCGCAATTGTCTAAAGGCTGGGGCGATCGTCTGATAAAAAGTGGATTCCAAGTAAAAATGCCGGCCCAGATAACGGTTGTCAGCATCCACCGAAAAGCCGTTAAAAATGGCCAGATCCGGCTTCTGTGCGACGATAAAGGGTATCAACAGCCCCATCTGGTCCCTGAGAAAGAAGTCGTCATCACCCAGAAAATAAACATATTCGGAATTCGCCATCTCCGTGACAAAATGATGATGATGGTCCAATGGAAGACGCTCCCTCTGTCGCACATACTTAATGGCGCACAATTTCGAAGAGGCTGCGATCAGGCGTTCCGCTTCGGAGTAATCCGAGTCGGAGCAATTGTTGGAAATACAAACTTCAATCTCATTCAAGTGGGAGTTGTCGTGGAGGATTGAATGAATTGCCTGCAGCAAATAGTCAGGCCGGTTCAGAGTGGGAATGCAGATGCTAAGAAGTGGTTTCATTTACTTGCCAGGTGGGACCGGATGAATAGTGCAGCCTGCCTGCCGCTCACCAGAAGTGCGAGAAGCGATCTTGTTTGAATCCGAAAAAGCGAGGGAGCCAACCAGGCGCTCACCGCAAATGCCTGGATACACTGTGATGCGACCGTAGCGATTGCGCCACCGATGACTCCATATTTTGAAATCAGGAGCAAATTAAGTCCGATGGAGGAAATGGCTCCTGCCAATGCCTGGTATAAAGCGAGGGAGCTCCTGTTTTCATTGATCAGCCATAAACTCTGTGTAAGACCAATGCTGACGGGAACCAGGGTAAATATGTGGATGGACAGGATCCATGCTGATTCTCGATAGGCTTCACCGAATAGAAGTGTGACAATGATTCCGGAACAGATTGCCACGACACTGGAAATAGAAATGGAAAGCAGCCACATGAGGCTAAACACATTCTGCAGTGCGTTGTTATACGCCGTGGCAGATTCCGCTTTCTTCCTCGCAATCACGGGCGCCACGCTCGTCACGATTGTCAAGGGCAGAAAGTACCATAATTCAGAGAGCAATTGCGCCGATGAATATATTCCGACGGAAGCACTGTCAATGATGTTATCTATGATCAGTTGACTGCTCTTCATGTAAACAATAATGGACACGCTGGACAGGAGTAGAGGGTAACTTTGCTGCATCATGTTCCGGGCCACGGCGGCATTCCAGACCCAGTTGTGTGCCGCGGGAAAACGCTTGTAAGAGAAGTAGAGCGCAATGGCTGACAATGCCGCTTCGCCTCCAACGGCGGCTGCAAATAGCCACAACGGCGCGTTGCTAAGAATTAGGCTCACCTTGATCCCCGCCGCGATAACGTAGGAGGTCGCCTTGGCAACGACCGTTCTTCGACTCTGGCTTTGGCTCTGGAACCAGAGGTCAACAACATCTGCGGTTTGAAAAACCATTCCCACTCCGATCAGCAAGACGAGGAACTGCAATTCGCTATTCGCAGGGTCAAGAACCGAGATGGCGCATTCCGCAGCGAGAAGGCTGAGTACCGAGGCCAAAAGGCGGAGTCGTAGAGCCGTCCCCAGAACTCGATTGGCATTGGATGAATCTTGGGCAAGATTCCGAACCACGATGCTGTCGAGTCCGAGCATGGCAAATGCTTGAAAAAGTGCCAGAAATGCGATGGCATAGGCGAACTTGCCGTATTGATCTGGCCCAAGATAGCGAAGAACCCACGCGCCGATAAATAGAGCAATAAGCAGTCTCAGCAATTTATCACCGATTAACCAACCCGAATTGATTGAGATAAGTCGGAGAGTTCTCCTTTCGTTGAGCCGTTCCTGGATTGCGCGGAGTGTGTCTAGGAAAGCAGCACGCATCCTCACAGGACCCTCCTCTGCGGAAACGACGTGCGGAATAGCTTCATCAGAATGCCTCCAGCGCAATGGTTTTTCTCAGGCCAGCTTCCAGGTCAAACGCCGGATGCCAGCCCAGCTGTTTCATTCGTTCAACGTTGGCTACGCAATGCATCACTTCGTGAGCCCGATAGGGCAACGCTCCGAATCGCAATTCGGTGCGAGACGTTGTCAACCGATGGACGGTTTCGGTGAAGTATCGAAGGGTGGGGGCCATTCCTGAACCAATGTCGATTTCTGGAATCACGTCCTTAGAATGACATGGAATCAACAGGGTTGAATAGGCACTGACAACGTCGTCGATATAGATGAAGTCCCGCTCCTGTTCGCCGGCGGTAAGCTCCAGCACGGGTTCGTTGCGATGGCACGCATGCAGGACATGCGTGGTAAATTTTGTTGGGTCGTCGCCGGGCCCGTACATATGCTGGAGGTTCACATTGACAAACCGCACGTTGCCAGAGGATTGCGCAGCGAGCAGTTGTCCCCATTGTGAGAAGTGACGTTTGCTCAAGGCGTACAGGCTTACCTCGGGTGCCAGGGCGCTTCCCGTATTGATGAATGTGACGGGATGTGGAGTACCCTGGAGGGTCTGCATAATGACCAATCCAAGGCGCAGATTTGCGTCCAAAAGATTCAGGGTGGTTTCACCTTTTCGGCCATAGGCGCAGGCGGTGTGAATAACTATCTCGGGCTGAACCCTTTTTACAAAAGCTTCCACCTCCGCGTCGCTGGCGCAGCGTCCAATATCGAATGAGGCATGGAAGCCGCGCAGTCGAACCACCGAGGAAAGCGGCCGCAGCAGCAAGGCCACTTGATGCTCGGTATTGAGCCAGTGGAGCGCTAAGGCACTCCCCAAGAAGCCACTGGCACCGGTCACGAGGAGTTTCAAGGCAGGAGCAGACTAAACTAGAATGTGACCCCGAGACACGTTTTTATGCTGCAGGCGGCAAACGTGAGCATTTCTTGGGTCAGCGCCGGTTGCACTCCAATCCAGAAAGTGTTGTTCATCACGTTGTCGGTGTTTGTTAAGTCGCCGCTAATGCGGTATTTTGCCCGGGCCATGTAGGGCTGATGCGTCAGGTTTCCCGCGAATAGAAGACGTGTGCCCACTTTGTTCTGATCGAGGGAGGTAAGCAGATCCAGCCGCTTCACAGGGCAGTTTTCCCGCAAGGTGATCGGAAATCCGAACCAGGATGGATCGGAATGGGGCGTGGCTACGGGCAGGACCAAAAACTCTTGGCAGTCTTCCAACTGTTTTATTAGGAAGGCAAAGTTGTCTTTGCGGGCCTGGATGAATTGCGGCGCCTTGCCCAGTTGTGCCAGTCCGCAGGCCGCTTGCATGTCGGTGATCTTGAGGTTGTAACCCAAGTGGCTATAGGCGTACTTGTGGTCGTATCCGAACGGTAGCGAGCCCAACTGCTGGCAGAAGCGCTGCCCACAGGTATTGTCTTTTCCGGGCTGGCAATAACAGTCCCGGCCCCAGTCGCGAAAGCTTTTGGCGATCGTTGTGAGTTCCGCACTATTGGTAAACACCGCACCCCCTTCGCCCATCGTAATGTGGTGAGCCGGGTAGAAACTCAGGGTGGCGATGTCGCCGAATGTTCCTACCATTTTTCCGCGGTAGGTCGTGCCGAGGGCGTCGCAACAGTCCTCGACCAGCCACAGTTTGTACTGTTTGCAGAGAGCTGTGACGACGTCGAGATTGAAGGGGTTGCCGAGCGAGTGCGCCAGCATGATCGCTTTGGTTTTCGGGCCGATCGCCTCCTCAATTTTGCTGGCGTCGACGTTGTGGGTGAGGCGGTCAAGATCCACAAAGACGGGCACGGCACCAAACTGGAGGATGGGATTGACGGTGGTTGGAAACCCGGCGGCTACTCCGATGACTTCATCGCCCGGCTTGATGGCCCGGTCGCCCAGCGTTGGGGAGGTCAGTGTGCTGAATGCGACCAGATTGGCGGACGAGCCCGAGTTGACGGTGATCAAGTGCTTGATGCCGATGAACGCCGCGAGCTTTCTCTCGAACTCCGTGTTGAAGCGGCCGGTGGTGAGCCAGCCATCGAGCGAGGCTTCCACCATGTTCTTGAGTTCTTCGGCACCGATGACCTTGCCGGAAGGCGGGACCACCGACGCGCCGGGCTGGAATGGTTGGGGCGCTAAAGCAATGGTGGCGTATTCATCCACCAGGGCGGCGATCGCTTCTCGGATCGCTCGGGTTTTTGCGTTTTGCATCGCCGCGATCAATTCTGGGTTGCGGTTTGATAGGCGTGGATCTGAGCCAGGGTCAGTTTTCGGGCGTCGGCACCAGCCTGGTACTGCTTCGACCAGTCAATGATGAGTTTCAAGGCGTCATTTAGACGCAATGTCGGGTGCCAATTGAGGCGGCTGCGCGCCTTAGATATATCGAGCTTCAGGTAATTGGCTTCGTGGGGGTGTTCCCCGCCATTGAATTGCCACTGGGAGTCGTATCCCCACAGCGCAGCCATTTGCTGGGCGATCCAGCCGACGGATCTGGCGTCTTCGTCGCTGGGGCCAAAGTTCCAGGCCTCTGCGTAGGTCGGGCCGTGGTCAAAAAGCCGTTCAGCAAGGGTGAGGTAGCCGCGTAAAGGCTCCAACACATGTTGCCAGGGCCGGATGGCGTGGGGATTACGGATATCAACCCGCTTCTTTTGCGTGAACGCGGCGAGGATATCGGGGACTAAGCGATCCTGCGCCCAATCGCCACCACCGATAACGTTGCCCGCTCGCACGGTCGCCAGGGAAACGCCGTGCTCCGCATGATTTTTCGCATTGAAGTACGACGAGCGGTAGGCCGAGCTGACGAGTTCGGCACATCCCTTGCTACTGCTGTAGGGGTCGTAGCCGCCCATCGGTTCGTTTTCCCGATAGGACCAGAGCCATTCTCGGTTTTCGTAGCATTTGTCGGTGGTAACAACAATCACGGCCTTGACGCCGGGTGTTGTGCGCACCGCTTCCAGAACATGGACGGAGCCCATGACATTGGTGGAATAGGTCTCGACCGGGTTATGGTACGAATAGCGGACGAGGGGTTGTGCTGCCAAGTGGATGACGATCTCAGGTCGGTGTTCCGAGAAGAGGCACTGTAATTTGTCCAGGCGACGGACATCTCCGAGGATGCTCTTCATACCATGGCCGACATGGGCAGCCTCAAACAAATTAGGGGCGGTTGGCGGTGCCAGTGCATAACCCACCACCTGCGCATCTAAGGATTGCAGCCACAGCGACAGCCAGCTGCCCTTGAAGCCGGTATGTCCGGTCAGCAGGACCCGCTTCTCCTTCCAAAATGCCGGATTCAAACCCACACCTTCCACGGCGGCCGGGCGGATCGCCATAACTCTTCGAGATACATCTTGTCGCGCAGCGTATCCATGGGCTGCCAAAACCCGTAGTGGGGGAACGCCGCCAATTCGCCGGCTCGGGCCAACTGCTCTAAGGGTTCGCGTTCCCATGTCGTATGGTCATCGGTGATATGATTGATGACTTTCGGCGAAAGCACGAAGAATCCGCCGTTGATCATGGCCCCATCCCCCTTGGGCTTTTCCATGAAGCTGCTGACCTTGTTATCACTGATGGAAAGAGCCCCAAAGCGCCCGGGCGGGATCGTTGCGGTGAGGGTGGCTTTGACGTTCTGTGCTCTGTGGAAGGCAATGAGCTCGGTGATATTGACATCACCCACGCCATCGCCATAGGTCAGACAAAAAGCGTCTTCACCCTGGAGGTAGTCTGCCACTCGCTTCAAACGACCGCCAGTCATGGTCTCTTCGCCGGTATCCACCAGCGTCACTTTCCAAGGCTCGGCAAACCGTTGGTGCACCTCCATTTGGTTTTGCTTCAGGTCGAAAGTTACGTCGGACATGTGCAGGAAGTAATTTGCGAAATACTCCTTGATTATATAGCCCTTGTAACCGCAGCAGATCACGAAGTCGTTGACCCCATGGTGGGAGTAGATCTTCATGATGTGCCAGAGAATCGGCTTGCCGCCGATTTCAATCATTGGCTTGGGCTTGAGGTGAGTTTCCTCGGAAATCCGGGTTCCGAGGCCACCGGCGAGAATGACGGCTTTCATAGTGAGAGGAACTCGGTTTATTTGAGGCCGGGGGATTGGAAAGACTGGATTTTTCGAATTCGGTCACGTCGAGTCACATTGCCTTGGTCAAACGGCAGTGACAAGGGGTTTATGATGCCGGATTCCAACGTGCGGCCCGCTGGCTTGGCTGGCCTCCGGTCTAGTCGCGCTGAATCGTAATCCGGTTCGTGTTGGCGACTCCAAGTTCCAATAATTCGGCATTCTGAAACAGGTCGGTGGGGGTGACCTTTTCGCCGTAGGTCGGATTCGCCCGGCGCGCCCGCTCGATGTCTCCCCAGGTCGTGACATCCAGCGCGACCGGATCCCTCCCAAAGCGAAGTTCATTGAGAGCGACAGCATAGTGCAAGAGAGCCCGATCTTCCCCCCGGTACTGGCAGATCAATGCATCCGTGATGCAAAGAACCAATTTGTCGCCCACCTCCGGCAGTGCGAATAGTTCCGGAATGACTTCGGACAACGTCGGTCCGTGGCCGGCGAATCGCAGGGTGTTGTCGACGCCGCCGAGCGCGAGACTTTGCAGATGACCGTGAACAGCGGTGAGATTGTGGTTGAGGGTCGGGGCAATACTGATCACTTGGGTGATCTCCCTCGAGAGCAGCCGTGTCACGTAGGACTTCCTCCCAACGGCGTCGCCCGTCTGACCGTATTCAAGGTCTCCAATCAGGGGTCGGCCCAGCAGGGGATTTTCGTAAAAATGGGCGGAGTCCCAGCCGGCATCGATCGAATTTGTGCACCGAATTCCGAGCCGGGCAGCGAGCGCGGGAAAGCCGGCGTTTTCGAGATCCAAAGCCGATTTGTCCCAAAGGATGATTTGGCCCGGCGGGTGTCCGGCTTCGATCAGGCTCTCAACCACCGCCTGCACGACGGCCGGACGCGTCCCACTGGTCGGGCCTGGAGCCGAGATGACCTTGATCCCGACAATCTCCCGGGAAGCCACCACGGATTGCCACGCGAGGGCGAGAGTTCCGAGGCCCGTATGCTGCTTGATGCCCCGATCCACCATCCGCCGAACGACCGCCGGATTGGGAACAAAACTGGCCGTTGCGTCGTGGTCATGAATAAAGGTAAGCCGGGCCGTCAGATTTGTATCGGCTGCGGACAGGGGCTCCGCATAGGCCGCCCGAATCCAAACGGTGAATACGGCGAGGCATCGCCACCAGGATCCACCGATCAGCGATGGCCGTCCTGGGCGGGGAGCCGCGGGCGCCATGGCGGTGGGGCGCGCAAAAGTCGCTCCCGATGTTAGGCCCGGTGGCGGCGGGACAGCAGGAGATCTGGTTTGAAAGTGCGGAGCCGCCGGCCGGTCGGCGTCAAGGATTCGAATAATCCCAGCGGCGCGAGAACTGACGTTTTGTGTCTCTACCATTCGATGTTCACGTTATTCGGCTGTTTCGGTTGGTTGATTTCGGCCCAATCCGCATCGGCATCGAGAATATTCCGCTGGCGGAATCGGTGGAAGTACTGACCCGTTTCTTGACGAGCCCGACAGACGATGCTAGCAGCCGTCATGCTGGCGACCACGAAAATTTGGCAATGCTTCCTCTTGGCGGCAGCTTTGAGCCTTGCGGCCCCCGCTTGCTCGCCAGGCGGCCCGGAGCTCCTGATCCAAGGAGACCAGCTCCTGCAGGCGGGCAAGGCAGCGGAGGCGGTGGTTGTGCTCGAGCGGGCGGCGACCCGTCTGCCGACCGAATCCCGTGCCTGGAATCATCTGGGCCTAGGGTACCACGCGGGAGGCCGGATTACAGAGGCCCGGAAGGCGTACACCCGGGCTCTTGAGCTAAACCGAAACCTCGTTGTCACTCATTTCAATCTCGGTGTGCTGGAGTTTGAACAGCGGAATTGGCAGCCGGCAGAGTCCGAAATGCGAACGTTCCTTCAGTGGAACCCGAGTTCCGGGGAGGCATGGTCGAAACTCGGACAGGCTCAGTTTCATTCGGGCCAGCCTGATACCGCCGAACGCAGCCTCCTCAATGCCGTGCGTCTTCAGCCACAGGACGCCGATGCCTGGAACATTCTGGGACTCGCTCAGGTGCAGCGCCGTCAGTTCCGCGAGGCTTACAAGAGTTTCACCGCTGCCCAGAAGGCGTCGCCGGGACATCCGGCGTCCCTGCTTAATCTCGGCGTTACGGCTCAGCAACAGCTCGGAGATCGGCGGGCCGCGCTGCAACACTATCTCGCCTACCTTGAACTCAATCCCGCTCCCGCCAATTCTGCGGCGGTCCGTGAACTGGTCGCCCCGCTGGAACGACAGTTGGGAATGGCACCCCGAGTCGTTCCGCCGGTACGTTCGGTCGCTTCCGCCACGAATTCTCCAACGCCTTTGCTCCGACCGAGTTCGCCCGCACGACCGCTCACGGTGACCAATCGAGCTCCGGTGGGTCCGCTGACCGCCCGTGTTCCGCCGGTGCCGCTTTCGGGATCGAATCGATGGTCGGGTCCTCCTCCCATCGAACCTGGCTCACGCCTCACCGCTCCAGAAATCACCCCGCCCCGAGCGTTGGCTGTGACTCGTCCGACACCGGTTCCGGTCGTCGGGGAGCGTCCTCAGGAAACGAATCCTCCGGTGGCGTCTCCCGCCGTGGCGAGTCCGGTTCCGCCGGCGTTAGTCCTCGCACCCGTAACGCCCAAACCCGTTGTCGTGGAGAAGGAGATTGTACCAAGGCCTTCCCGCGAACCGATTCTGCGGCCGGGACCGACAAACTCACCCCCTGGGAACGTGCTTCCGGTCGCCGTTGCTACTCCGGCCGTACCGGTCATGCCGGTAGCTCAAGCACCCGATGAACGCCAAGCTCCGGAAGTGCTCAGCTCGCCGTCCGTGGATCCCTCGACCACCGTGTTTTCCGAGATCGGCGATCCGCCATCGACCAAAAAGACTGTCTGGCAGCGCATGAATCCGGTGCGGTGGTTTCGCAAAGACGAGCCGGAGGCGATGGCGGAGCCCTCGAGCGCGGAGAAGCAGCGCCTCGCGCTCTTAAACCCAGCCCGCTGGTTCAAGAATCCACAAAAAACCCCCACGCCCCTCGATCCGGTATCCCCCGCAGCGCCTGAGCCCGTTGCCCGCGAGGCAATCCCCGTTCCCGAAGCGTCCGAGCCCAAAGTAACCGAGGCCGCCCCCGTACCTTCGCCGGCCCCCGAAGCCCGCCCCGCTTCCCCGCCCAAGCCGGTATTCGCACGATATACCCGCCAACTTTCCGCCCGCCCCGCTCCGGGTGATCGACGCGCGGCCGAAGAGCAGTTCGTTCTGGGAGTGGCGGCACATGAGCGGCGCGATCTGCCCACGGCCGTTGCCCGGTACCAAAGAGCGACCCAGGCTGACCCCAGCTACTACGATGCCCACTATAACCTTGGCGTGGCGGCCCTGGCTTTGGGGGATTTGCCGCTGTCTTTGCTTGCCGGAGAGTATGCGGTGGCCACCGCCGAACGGCCGGAACAAGCGCGATGGAATCTCGCGGTCGCGCTGCAACGCGCGAAGTTTCCCGTGGATGCCGCCGAGGAACTGGATCGGTTAATGGCTTCGTCGCCCGGCGATGTTCGCGCCGAATTGATGCTCGCCTCGATCTGTGCGCGGGAGTTGGGCGAAGTGCCGCGTGCTCGTCAACATTATGAAAATGTGCTTGCCCGTAGCCCCAGCCATCCGGAGCGCGCTTCCATTCAAACCTGGTTGCGGCAGAATCCCGGGCTGTGACGTCTCCGAACTCACTCGTCGGAGTCAGCACCCCCGAAATGACGCGGATACCAATCGGCCGCGTTCCCCCGGAGCGCCCACGCTTGCGCGGGCGGGAGCACTCGCCGCACAACGCAACGAGATCGCAGTGAATCCACCGACCCTTCGCACCCCGCATGAATCCGTTCGAACTTAAGCTATCGGCCCACCACCGGGTGTTGCAGCGGGGGACGCTGCAGACGCTGCAGATCAATGTTGGCCGGCGTTGCAATCAGGCTTGCCGCCATTGCCATGTCGACGCCGCCCCGTGGCGGACTGAAATGATGGACCGCGAAACTGCGGTCCGAATTGCGGCATGGATCGATGCGTACCGGCCTCCGGTGGTGGATATCACGGGCGGGGCGCCCGAGCTGAATGATCACTTCCGTTTTCTGGTGGAGTCCGCTCGCAATGCGGGCTCGCGCGTTATTGACCGATGCAATTTGACAATTTTGGAGGAACCTGGCTTTGAGTGGCTGATCGGTTTCCTCGCGCTCCATGACGTTGAGATCGTGGCATCGTTGCCCTGTTATTCGCCGGAGAATGTCAATCGCCAACGCGGCCAGGGCGTTTTTGACCGGAGCATCAGCGCTCTGAAAAAACTCAATAGCGCCGGGTATGGGGCGCACCGAACCCTGCATTTGGTATACAACCCGGTGGGTCCAACGTTGCCAGGTCCCCAATGGGAGCTCGAGGCCGATTACAAACAGGCATTGCGGAGTTCGTTTGGCATTGAATTTCACCAATTGTACGCGATCACAAACCAGCCGATAGCGCGCTTTGCCGAAGACCTCCGCCAACAGGGGCGGCTGGAGGAGTATCTGGAACTGCTTTCTCGGAACTTTAACCCCGAAACCATCGACGGGTTGATGTGCCGCTCTACCTTGAGTGTCGGGTGGCGGGGTGAAATCTACGATTGCGACTTCAATCAGATGTTGGGGATGCAACTTCGCAACGGGCGCCCGCTTTATCTTTGGGACGTCGCCCCCGACACGCTCGAACCGTATCCGATACAGACCGGAGGTCATTGTTTGGCTTGCACCGCTGCAGGGGGGAGCAGTTGCGGCGGAGCGACGGCCCCCAAAAACCGATAGCTCGAACGGGCATCTGCCCCGCAACCACGATCTGGCAGATTGATCTTCGGCCGGTGGGCCGTTAGAAGATTCGGTGATGGATTTGACGATTTCCTCGCTGGCTCGAATCAACAAGCAGGCATTGGTGTGCGCGATTTTGGAAGAACTGCGCGGGCAGTTCGTTCGGCTCTGCGGCGCCGCTGAGCAATCGCGGGCCGAGGCGACGGACGGTGAAAACCGTGCGGAAGGCAAGTATGACACCCGATCCATCGAGGCTAACTACCTCGCGGACGGCCAAGGTCGTCAGGCGGAGAAGATTTCACGCGCGTCCGCAGCTTTACAACTGCTGCCAATTCGGCCGTTCGGTCCCGGAGAAGCGGCCGGTTTGGGTGCCCTGGTGGAGGTTCAGATGCGGTCGGAGAAAATGTGGTTTTTTCTGGCCCCGGCCGCGGGTGGACTTGAAATCAGCCTCGAAGGCAACGTCATCACTCTCATCACGCCGGACGCCCCCCTGGGTCGGCAACTGATGGGAGCCCGGAGTGGGGTAAAAACGAAGAACCCCACCTCAACCGTGTTGCAGATCGTCTGAAGACGTGACCGACGCGAGCTCGCGGCTGGCGCCCGGGGTTTGTTAGTTGCCGGCATTGTGCGGCGGGGAGTTTCAATGGGGTCGTATTCGTGCCGCGTGGCCAATCCATTTTCGCTGAGGGATGGTTCTCCTTTGACTCCACCACAGGTTGTGGGGTAGGTGAATGGGAGCTACAGCGGGTTGTTGTGACGTGTGCCATGCGATGTCCTAAGTGCGGTGAGCAGGAAGACAAGGTAATCGATTCCCGAGCCTCGAAAGAGGGGGCGACAATCCGTCGTCGTCGGGAGTGCCTCGCCTGTGATCATCGGTATACGACCTACGAAGAGATCGAGCACGAGGAGTTGACGGTTGTTAAGCGGGACGGGCGACGGGAGCCGTTCTCACGAGACAAACTGGTGCAGAGCGTTAAGCGCGCCTGTCAGAAACGGCCCGTTTCCGAGCAGGACATTGCCGACGCGGTGGAGCATATCGTCGACGAAATCGCCGGCCGTTACGAGCGCGAGGTGCCCGGCAAGGACATTGGAGAACAAGTAATGCGCGCGTTGCGAGGCCTTGATCCCGTTGCCTACGTGCGATTCGCCAGCATCTATCGCAATTTTGAGGAAGTGAACGATTTCGTCAGCGAGGTCAATCGATTGGTGACGCAACCACTACCGGATAAACGACAGCTCGCTCTCGAACTGCCAAACGAGCTCGTGGTGAGTGAAAAGGAACGTTCATGATCCGACTCCGCGACGATTGCCTACTGGTTCAGCAGCCGTCCGGGCAGATGATTCCGTGCGCAGTCGAGCAGGTTACCCTTGAGTTGATGGGTGAAACCATAGGCGTCGTGGACCCGGAAATCATCCGTCATGCGGCAGCGGGTGTGCTCCATTTTTTTAAGGTGGAGTTGAAGAAAGAAACTGTGACGCTGGGTGAGTTTGCCGAAGCGTTGGCTCGTGTTTTGAGGGGATTTGGAGTGGGAGTCGAATGCTCGCCCGTGTATCAAACGACGGCTCCGTCGCCCAATTCGGTCGTGTTTGAGCTGACCGGAGCGGACTCCGGAGGCGTCGATGCCGTGGCCGACCTGCGCGAGGTTGTGACGGCCAGTGGGCCGGAATATGAGCTCGGTTTTTTCCCCCGCCTGCGGGGGATCCTTGCCCGGTCCCTTCGGGAATGTCCGCGAACGGTCCGATTTGTCGGCCTCCGCGGCTGTGTGAAGCAATTAATGGGACGTCGCCGATGGTGCCGCCGGTGTCAACAAATGGAGGAGCAGATTGTCGGGTTTCTCCGGGAATCGTTCCGTGCGGAGGATCGAAGTCGGGGAATTTGGCTGCTGGTGCGTTGACCTCCGATACGTTCCAACCTAAGCGTTCCAACAAGATTTGGCACTCCGCGCCCAAAGATCTCCCATGACACTTTTTGAGAAAATCGTCGCCCGCCAGATTCCCGCTGACATCGTGTACGAAGATGACCTCGTGCTCGCGTTCCGTGACATCAATCCGCAGGCACCGACCCACGTCCTGATTGTTCCAAAGCGAGTGATTCCTCGGATTGGAGAAGCGGCGGGGCCCGCTGATCAGGCGACCGTTGGGCATCTGCTCGTTCAGGCTGCCGCGGTGGCTCGCCGGCTGGGGCTCGGGGAAACCGGCTACCGCCTGGTGATCAACAATGGGACGGATGGAGGCGAAACGGTGCCTCATTTGCATTGTCACATCCTCGGTGGGCGTCCGCTCGCATGGCCGCCGGGTTGACCCTCGACACGCTTCGGTCGCCCCGTTCCGAGTCGGTCGCGCTACCCGCTGGGAACCACCACCCGAAGGGCCCGGGGAAGCAGGCCAAATGTTGCTGGTAAAGGTCCCACATTGTCGCCTTCGAGCTGCAACGGCACGCCGTCGTCCGTGGTAAGTCGGAAAGATCGAACCTGGAGATGAGTGGTGCCCGGGTCTTCGGAAAATCGATCCCGCCACAACAACCAAAGGGCCCGAAACAGTCGCGGCCAACTGATCTTTGGAATCACCGCGACGTCCATGAGACCGTCGGTCATATCGGCGCCATGGAGGACCGGCCATCGTCCCCCAAAATAGCGGCCGTTCCCGATCAGGACGGCTTCGGCAACGATCGAGATTCCTTCCGCCTCAAAGGTCACCCGAGGCCGCGGCGGGCGCATGGCTTCGAAACCCGCCCAGACGTAAGCAAGGGCACCGATCTTTTTTTTCAGCTCCCAACGGACGAGACTCAGAGCTCGGGAGTCGAGTCCAGCTCCCGCCAGCTGAACCCAATAGCGCCGAGCCGGGCCCGTGGCAGTCATGAAGTCGGCGTAGGGCAGGTCGATCAAGAGGGTTCGGCCTTCCTGAATTATCCCCCAAGCACGATCAAACTCTCCTGGGATCCCCAGTTCCTTCGCAAAAACGTTAACGGTTCCGAGCGGCAGAACTCCGAATTTCACCCGGTCGAGGCCGCCTTGGGAACGGGTGAGCCCGTTCACGACTTCGTTCACGGTGCCGTCGCCGCCCGCGGCAACCACCGTCCGGAATCCCTCCTCGAAAGCCCGTGCGGCGAGGCCCTGGGCATCTCCCGGACCTCGGGTGGGGCGCAACACCGCTTCCCGCTCAATTGAGTTCAGTCGCTTCCGAAAGGCCCGGGCGCGATCGCCCTGGGCCGTGGGATTGAAAATGATGCAGATGTCCGGCACGGGTCCGATTTCCTTCGGGTCGGAAATTGAAGGGGAGCCGCACAAAAGCCCACAAAGAATGCGAGGCATCCCGTTCGCCGCTCATAAATCTGCTCGAACGACTTGTTTGACCCGCCCGTTCCATGTTCAATTGTCACAGGACAGTTCGCTTCCTATGGCGCGAGAAAGAAAAACGGCAGGTAACCGAAAACCGTTGGCCGAAGAGGTGCGGCTCCCCGGAATCCTGCCCTCAACCCTGAGTTCGCACTCCGGAGACCGGCCCGACCGCCCGGAGCGGCAGTCCGTGGGTGCGACACCGGATGGGTCGGTCGTTGGCCGTCGCGCCTTGGCGATCCTAACCGTCGCGACCCTTCTGGCGTTTGCTTACAATTCGGCGAGTCCCGTTGGAATTCGATTCGGCAATTCAGCCGGTAATGGGCTCTCGACGGGCGTGGAAAAACCGGCGAGAACGAATTCCCCGGCAGAGTCGATCGCTTCCGCCAAGCCAACTCTCCCAGCGCCCCCCGCCGTCGTTGCGATGCCAAATGCCGAAGGCCCCCCCCCTGGCACTGCGGCGCCGACGCCGGCTAAATCCGCTGGTACTGCCTTGAACTCGGTGCCCGAGGCCTCGGCAGCCCTGGTCACGAATCCGGCACCCGTGACCTGGGCGGTTTTGAAGCCGAGGCTGGCCACTGGACAGGTGCTTCTTCTGGATGCCCGCGCCAAAGCCCCTTACGAAGCCGGGCACATTCCGGGGGCAATTCTGCTGTCCATTTTCAGTTCCACGGATGAATTCGCGGCGTTCCGAAAAACGTATCCAACCAATACGCCCTTGGCTGTCTACTGCGGGAGCGCCAGTTGTCCCCTCTCGCAACTTCTCGCCGATCGGCTGGTCAAAGAGTTTGGATACCAGCATGTTGAACACATGACCACCGGATACCTGGAATGGCAGGACTCCGAAAAGGGTAAACCCGAGGTGACCGTGTCGCCGGCGGCGCCCCCCCCGATTGCTGCGGATACCTCCGGTCCGATGCCCTCGCTTGTCATCTGGGAGGCTGCCCAGGTGCGGGTAGCGCGCGGCGAGTTGACGTTGGTGGATATCCGGACCGCCCCAGAATACGCTGCCGGGCACTTGCCTGGGGCGGTTTCACTCCCGGCTGAGAGCAGTTCCGCCGTGATCGCCGAGTTTCGGACGAACCAACGGTCGTCCAAGCCGATCCTGATTTACGGGACCTGGACGGGTTCCTCCCAGACGTTTAATCACGCGCGCCGACTTCTGAAAGAGCATGGCTTCGGGCGCGTCGAATGCCTGCACGACGGATTCATTGACTTGCGCCTGAAAAGCGCGGCGAAAGCGCCGAAGATCTGAATCCCTGTGAACGTGCGAGCTCCCCGGAGCGATGCCGGTGTTTCAGTCAAACTTTGTATCCATGACTGGGGTGAACACCCTATTGCTACGGTTTGAATCATTGAATACGGTGTTCGCGACAAACGCCTCCGAGCAATTTCGACATGAAAACCTTCATTCTACGGTGGTTGCTCGGAGTGTTATTTCTCTGGGCGGCGGTTTCAAAAATCGGTAATCCGCGGGAATTTTTGAGTTCAGTTTACGCCTATGAACTACCATTTCCACGCCCGATCTTGCAAGGGGTGGCTGTGGTGTTGCCCTGGGTCGAGTTACTTTGTGGGCTGCTACTCATCGCGGGGTTCTGGCCGGAGACGGCTTTACTTGGGCTGGTCTTACTGCTCGGAATCTTTGTGTTGGCAACCGGACAGGCCTGGGCCCGAGGCCTGAAAATCGACTGCGGCTGCTTCAATTTGGACTTCCTTGGCCCCGGGCTGAGTTCGTCGTTGAAGTTTGTCGAAACGGCCGCGTTCGCCTTCTTCCGAAACATCGGACTGCTCGGTCTCATCGCCTGGTTTCGAAAGGGGGATCTGAGATGAAATAGCTGGACCTGCCCTCTGTGAATCCTGCACTCTGAAAATTGCTTTGCGTGCGCGCCCAGGCCTATTTCGTTGATAAATTTGACTCGGCTTGTTGATTGAAATTGAACTGAACTGAACTGAACTGAAAACTCCGTGATTAACACAAAATACAACCATATGAACACGACTCGTGCTCGTCTTTCGGCCTTGCCCGAGGGTGCTCCCACGGTCGCACAGGGCATCCTGAAACGACTCAGCGGCAACCTATCAGCGCTGGCGGCAAATTTCATGGCCGCTCTGGCCCTGCTTATTCTTGCCCCATCCGCTCAAGCAAAAATTGAGCCTCCGGGTTGCAATGGTTCCGCTCTGGGGATTTTCCTTCAGGCCGACACTCAGGTGGCGCACGTTGGGGACAGTATCAATTATTCCGTGCAGTTGTTTAATGGGCCTTTCCCGAATTGCCAGGCGGAAACAGTGACAGCCCGCGTCACAACGCCGGACGGAGTCGTCCATCCGTTGACCCTTCGTCGCACCACACTAAACCCCGGTGACTCGGACAATTACCCGAATGTCGTTCGGTACGTGATTCGCGCTCAGGATCTTCAGGCGGACCCCGGCAGCGGTCTTAGCATCCTAAAGGCGACGGCGCTCACCGAAGGTGTCATTCACCAAAACATCGTTGATTCCGCCGGCAGCGCCTTTCAGAGCTTGAATACGTATGTCGTTGAGCCCTGCATCGCTGTTACCCGAGAATGCGTGGCGCAGGCGAATGGAACGATTTCGGTCTCCGGCACCGTTCGGAACTGCGGCACGGTTCCCCTTACCAATGTTCTCGTTGTGAGCCTTGTCGGTGGAGTTTCCACCCCGGTCCTCGGCCCGACGGTTCTTGCCATTAACGAAACCCGCACGTACTCGACAAGCTACACCCCGAGCGCCGTCTGCGACCCGAGCACCGGCCGCACGGTCGCTACCGGTCGCGACTACGTGGTGCTAGGTTCGATCATTACAAGTCCTGAAACGGTCACGGCAGAAGCGAGCAGCACCTGTCAGTTGACCTTCACCCCGGGCATCGCCGTCGAGCATGATTGCCCACTCGTCGCGCCTCAGTTGAACGGTTCGTTTGCTTTCCGCAGCACGGTCCGTAACACCGGCAACATTACCCTAAACAACGTCGTGGTCAGCAACAATGGCACGGCAGTGCAGACGATCGCATCGCTGGCCCCCGGTGCCAGTGTCGTCGTCAATAATAGCTTGGCTGCTGCGGATTGTTCCATCAACAGCACGCTGACCGCAACAGGAACGAGCACTTGCGGGCAGGCCGTGAACGCCACCAAATCCATCACCTGCACGGCCCTCACGTCTCCGTCGATCCTAGTAAGCCATGCCTGCCCCATCACCATTACCCGCGCCGGAAGCGCTGTGGTTTACACGGGTAAGGTTCGCAATAGTGGCAATGTCACCCTCACGAATGTGAAAGTTGTGGCCGACCAGCCGGTCCCCAACACGGTGATTGCAGAGATCGCTAGCCTCGCCCCCGGTGCCGAACAGAATATCACCGGTTCGATTCCGACCGCAGCCGACACCTGCTCGGTCACCGTTCGCCTAACCGCCGCCGGCAGTGACGCCTGCACGGCCAGCGTTGTCAGCAACGCAGTAACCGGTGTCTGCCCGGTAGATACCGTTCCGTCGATCGTCGTAACTCAAAATTGCCCCGCTGTTACTCCGGCTCCAGGTGCAACGTTCACCTTCACTGGAACGGTTCGCAATAGTGGTGACGTGACGCTGAACAATGTCGTTGTTCGCAGCGCCCTCACTGGCAACACAGTGCTTGCTACCTTCACTCAACTGCTTCCCGGTATTACGGCTGATTATTCGGGTTCTGCCACCGCGCCGGTTTCTGCGTGCGCGATGACAAACACAGTCACAGCCGTTGCGACGGATAAGTGTGGCAGCCGGACAACGCAGAATTCTGCGACTTTGACCTGCCCGGTGGGTGGCGCTGGCGGCCTTCTGGTCACGGTGGCCTGCCCGGCTGGAAATCCCGCTCCTAACAGCGTCGTCAACTACACGGGTACGGTGCGTAACCCGGGAAATTCGGCAGTCACCAATGTCAAGGTTGTGGATGGAAATGGCACGACGGTAGCCTCCTTCGCCAGCCTCGCGCCGGGCGCAACTCAATCCTTCACGGCCGCTGTAACGGCTCAGGCGGGTGCGTGCTCCGTCACGCTAACTTTGGGTGCCACTGCAATTGACCAATGCTCCGGTGCTGCAATCGCGCCCCAGACGGCTTCGGCGACTTGCGTCATTCAGACAACACCGGCAATCGTGGTCACGCATGACTGCCCGACCGGGGGTCCAATTATTCCTGGAATCGCGACCACCTTTGGCGGTTCCGTTCGCAATACGGGCAACGTTGCTTTGGATGGTGTTGTGGTTAAGCAGGGAGACACGATCCTACTGGGACCGACAACCTTGAACCCCAATGAATCGAAGCCCTTCACCGGTTCAGTGATCGCTTCAACCGACACCTGCACGGTAACGACCACGGTCATCGCCAGCGGCAGAAATGTGTGTGCTGACACGACTGTCAGTAACACGTCGACCAAGTCCTGCCCCGTTAAATCAAATCCCGGGCTGGCTATTTCAAGCGAGTGTCCTCCGAACGCAACGGCTCCGGGCGGCAGTGTCACGGCGACCACGACGGTGCGCAACACCGGAGACTCCACCTTGAATAGTGTCACCGTGAACAGCGACCGTACATCGAGCCGTGTGTTTGGACCTATCTCACTCGCTCCGGGTGCCACCGCCACCTTCACTCACTCCTTTAACGCATCGACCACGGAGTGCGCCATTACTGAAAAGCTCTCCGCCAGCGCGACGGACCGCTGTGGAGTTGCCGTTGCTGCGGAAACCATCAAAACGTGCCCAATCCTGGGTGATGGTCGCATCGCAATCGGCGTTCGCTGCGGAACGGGTGCAATCGCTCCAGGTGGAACGGGCGCTTTTACTGGAACGGTTACCAACACGGGCAACATCACCCTGAAAGACGTCTCCGTAACACTCGCAAATGGTACGGTTGTCAAGACGTTTGCGACGCTGGCTCCGGGTGAAAAGGGGAACTTCGACGGCACATTCCCGGTCCCAACCGGAGTTTGCGATGTTACCGTGACGGTTGGAGTGGTGGCGGCAGACAAGTGTGCGGGTATTGGAACGACGTCTACCGCTTCTGCCACGTGCCCGATTACGACCACTCCAGGCCTGCGCATCACCCATGCCTGCCCGGAATCGCCAACCTTGGTCGGCAAGACGCTGACCTACAGTGGAACCGTCGAAAACACGGGGAACGTCTCGCTTAGAAATGTGGTTGTGCTGAATGGCACCACCGTCGTCTACGGCCCAGCAACTCTCGCTCCGCAGGAAAAAACAACGTTCTTCGGATCCTTCATCGTGCCGCCAACTGCGACGGGCTGTACCACGACCTACACGCTGACCGGATCCGGTGTTGACGTTTGTTCGTCCAAACTGACGACTGCGGCCCCGATCAATGCGGAATGCCCGGTCCTTCACAATCCTTCGATTGTTGTGACTCGTGATTGCCCGGCGACGACCGTGGAGCAGGGTGAAACGCTTCGCTACAACGGAGTCGTACTTAACAACGGTGACGTAACCTTGCGCAACATCGTGGTCACCTCGAGCCAAACCGGAACGAAGCAGGTCTATAAGATCTCCAGCTTGGCACCCGGTAAGAGCGCGAAGTTCAGCGGCAGCTTTAGTGTCCCCGATAACTGCTGCACCGTGACCGATACGCTCACCGTAACGTCCACTTCAGACTGCAGTGGCGTCACTGTGCGGGACACGACCACCGTAACGTGCCCGGTACACTTCACCCCGGGCATCTCGGTGACCAAGGTCTGCGTGGGTGATCCCGTTGAGATCGGCGAGTCCCAGGAATTCAGGGGTGTGGTCAAGAACACCGGCAACATCACGTTGGTCAATGTCAACGTGGAGGTAATTCATGCTGCGGGCACAACCAAGGTGCACGGGCCGATTGCTCTCGCCCCGGGTGAATCGATTAACTACCGCGGTAGCTACGTTGTGCCGCCAGATTCCTGCGGGAACGACGTTGTGGTTGCCCACGGTCGTAGCATCTGCGGCGATACCGATGCGCATGCCTCCGCTGCGACGAGCTGCCCGGTCATCACTTCTCCCGGCATTCAAGTGATCAAGAATTGTCCGGAAGTCTCGCCCGTATCAGAGGGTGAATACACCTTTACCGGGACGGTCTACAATACGGGCAATGTAACGTTGACCAACGTCACCGTTTACAACTCACGCCCTGCGGCTAATACCCAGGTCTTTCACGTCGCCGCTCTCCAGCCGGGCGAGTCGAAGACCTTCACCGCCACCTACACGCTGAGCCATGAGTGTTGCGAGGTCGTCGATACGTTGACCACTCGCGGGTATAGCAAGTGCGATGGTCTTCCTTGCACACACTCCTCCACGGCGGTCTGCCCGATGGCAACCCGTCCAGCGCTTACAATCACCAAGTCTCCCGTCGAGGGCATGCCGATGTACGACGGCGTAGCTCGAAATACCGGCGACATCAACCTCACGAACGTTACGATTACTGCCGGTGGCATCACTCTGGTCGGTCCCATTGAGTTGGCTCCGGGTGAGACCGTGAAGTTCACGGGCATCACGGACGGGCAGGGGACCGACGTGACAGTGGTTGTGAAGGGGACCGACGCCTGCAAGGGGACCGAGATCGCCGCTGCGGCCAACTATTCCGGCGGCATCGGCATCGGTAGCGAGGGTTCCTCGCCGATCGTGATTCAGGAAATCACAACGTCCGGTGCGGAGGTCACGGTTAAGTGGAGCGCCACGGCGGGTTCTGTCTACCGATTGCAGGCTGCGGATAGCCTGACGGCGCCGTGGCAGAATTGCCCCGGGGATGTCACTGCATCCGGCGTCACGGCAACCAAGGTTGACAACAACGGCGGTGCGCAGGTGAAGCTCTATCGAATCCTGAAGGTGCAGTAATTCGCCCCTTCTTACTTCTCAGAGGCCGGCATCCAATTGGATGCCGGCCTTTTTTTTGAGTCGGGAGGCGAACAACGGCACCCCTCCCGTTCGAGACGACCGGGAATGCCAAACACGTTGGCACGTGAAGGGCGTTGCCCCCTGCATCGGCTCTTGACCCGGGTTCTTTGCTGCGAGTGCAACCCGGAGGAACGGCTGCGATTTGACGAGCCACAGTTGCAATTTCCCCTCCGCCCGCGATTCTACGCCTCATGCAACGACAGCGAATCCTAGTTGCACTGGCTGCTCTGGTTGCCCTCGTGACGGCGATGCTCTTCGGCCTGTTGACTGGCTTCACCGCGAGTCGACTCCTCCCTGGCGGTGGAGGTCGAGCAGCCATTCGCGATACCACAACTCTCCTTCGTCAGGTACAATCCCTCGCTCAGTTGGTTACGGTGAAGTATCTCCTCGAGAAGGTTGTGATCTTGGAAGACGTCAAGTGGTTTGGGGAAAACCGCCTCATTATGGTGGCCCATGGCGTTGCCAAGGCCGGATTCGACCTTTCAACCCTGCGGTCTGGCGACATTTCAATCGACGGCGATCGACTCACGATCCGCCTCCCACGGCCTCAGATCACGGATGTCTACATCGACGATCGACGGACAGAAGTCATTGAACGGTCGACCGGCCTGCTGCGCACGTACGACAAGGATCTTGAGTTGGATGCTCGGCGACAGGCACTGGACAAAATCAAGCTAGCCGCGGCTGGTTCCGGAATATTCAAGGATGCCGAAGAGCGAGCCCGTCTCCAATTGACGTTTCTTGGCCGTCAGATGGGATTTTCCGACGTTCAGGTGGAAATTCGTGCACCGTGACTGCCTGAGTTTGATCGGCCGAGAACGGCTTCAATTCAGCGCTTTTCGAAGTCTCGGGAGAAGTCCAGAACCAGTTGGCGCATCTCGCCGTTGCGGAGCAGTGCGACGACCGCCCGGTGTTTTGAATCCACGTTCTTTAGGGTTTCCGCGTGAATGGTTTTCACGTCCGCCAAGTTTCTTACCTCCCGGCCATTAATTTTCAAGAGAATGTCCTGCTGAGAAAGGCCCGCCGCTGCGGCATTCCCCGGGAACTTGACCCCGTAGATGAACACGCCCTCTTTCCGCTGAAAATGGAGATCGGGGTTGTCGAACTGGTTGATCGCTTTGGCGGTGAAATCCCACCGGGGACAATCGAGTTGTTCTCCCTCAACCTGACCTTTCTCCCGGGGTGTGACTTCAGCGATTCGAGATTTGTCTTTGCTGATGAGCTCAAACCGGGCGGTTTGACCCTTCGGTAGCAAACCCAAGAAACGCCTTAGCCCGGGTAGATCCTCCTGGGTTTGCCCGTCGAACCGCTGCCCGTTCACTTTCAATATCCGGTCGCCCGCTTCAATTCCTGCCCGCCTCGCAGGACTCTCGGGGTCCGTCTCGGCCACCATGACCCCCTCGTCGAAGGGGAAATACACGTTACGATTAAAGTCCTTTAGCGGTTGGAGTTGTAGACCGGTCCAACTCCAATCCATCTTCCCATTCTTCCGGATCTGATTGGCGACTTCCGCCGCCACTTCGATGGGGACGGTGAAGCCGGTGTCGCCACCCGCCATCATACCCCGGGTATTGAGTCCCACAACTTCCCCGGCCGTATTCACCAGCGGGCCGCCCGAGTTGCCCGGACTGATGGCCGCATCGGTTTGCAGCCAGATACTGTATTCACTCGCACCCGGCAGGAATCGCCGGGTGCAGGAAATAATGCCGATGCTGACGCTTCGCGAAAGCCCCCACGGCGCCCCCATCGCCATAACGAAGTCCCCTTCCGTCAGTTTCGTGGAATCGCCGAACGGTGCGAATGGAAGGGGGGGGCTCCCCGGTGGCATCTGCAATTGCAGGAGTGAAATATCGGTGTCCTTGTCCGTACCAAGGACCTTCGCCGCGTACGCCCGCCCGTCGGAAAGCAGGCAACGGACCTCGGTCGCCTTATCCACCACATGCCAATTCGACAACACCTCACCGGAGGCGGCGATGATGACCCCCGAGCCCGATACTTCCTGGGTCTGCTTCTCGCCCCGCTGCATGTCCTCGCGGAGCACTTTAATGAAAACCACGGCGGGAAATACCTTGCTCTTGCCGTCCTTGACCACGCGCCGGAAATCCATCTGTTCGAGACCTCGCAGATTTTCCTGCCCCGTGGCCATGGTGACGATCAAGGCGGAGAGGCAGCCGGTCGTAAATCCTCGTTTGGAAATCACGGGCAAGAGCTATCACACGAATTACCGTGTGTCGAGGTGTCGCCGCAGCTTTGAGCGGAAGGGGTGACCGGGCGATGCCGGGATATTCCAGTAATCCAATGAACCGGAGTTTGGAACCACGGATGAACGCCGATAAACGCCGATTCCGGGCGCTCACTCAGAAAGTGATCAAGGTGAGAGGCAACGGCTTCCCCTTATCCGCGTCAATCCGTGTCAATCCGCGGTTCTTTCCCCCTCCCCGGCACTTTGCGTTTCGACTCGAACGTTGTCCGAGGACGTTTTGACCAGGCCCTCTGCTTTGCTTCGCGGCTTCGCGGGCGAATCCTACCGCGTGGCTCCGGTCGGGAAGAGCCCGATCAAGGCATCGACCCGTTTGTTGGGGTAACATGGGTGATGCTGGAACTCGTGAAGATTTTTGTCATCCACCCCGCTCTCCGGCCTCGTTCACATTTGACTTGCGGGCTTCTTCTGGAAGTTGATCCTGCCGCCAGTTCTTTTCCTGAGATCGCATTCAACTTCTTTTCCCATGGGTCATATTTACAACAACATCGTGGAAACCGTCGGCCGGACTCCGCTCGTGCGGCTAAATCGGGTGACGGCTGGACTGCACGCGACGGTGCTCCTCAAATGTGAATTTTTCAATCCGCTCGGATCGGTCAAGGATCGCATCGGCATGGCGATGATCGACGATGCGGAGCGTCGCGGCATCCTGAAGGAGGGTACGACGATCATTGAACCGACGAGTGGGAATACCGGAATCGCGCTGGCGTTCGTCGCGGCGGCGAAGGGTTACAAGCTGATCTTGACCATGCCGGAGACGATGTCGGTGGAACGTCGAACATTGCTCGCCCTGCTGGGTGCGAAATTGGTTTTGACACCTGGGACCGAGGGTATGAAGGGGGCGATCGCCCGAGCCGAGCAGTTGGCGCGTGAAACACCAGGCTCCTGGATTCCGCAGCAGTTCGAGAATCCGGCGAATCCGGAAATTCACCGGAAGACGACAGCCGAAGAGATCTGGAGTGATACCGATGGGACGGTCGATATTTTTGTCGCGGCGGTGGGCACTGGGGGTACCATCACGGGTTGCTATGAAGTGATTAAGGCCCGCAAACCATCGTTTACGGCGATTGCCGTGGAGCCAAAGGATTCACCGGTGATCACTCAGACACTGAACGGTGAGCCCGTGAAGCCGGGCCCGCACAAGATTCAGGGCACGGGGGCGGGCTTTGTTCCGAAGAATCTCCATTTGAAGGGTGCGAATGGGCAACCTCAGATCACCGAGACCGTTCAGGTGACGAACGATGATTCATTTGCCATGGCCCGACGTTTGGCCAAGGAAGAGGGACTGCTGGTCGGGATCTCGACCGGAGCTAACGTCTGGGCGGCCATCGAAGTGGCCAAACGTCCGGAAAGCCGAGGTAAGACGATCGTGACCATTGCCTGTTCAACCGGTGAACGGTATCTCTCGACGGCTTTAGCTGCCGAGGCCAGGGCGGAAGTCGGCGGCTGACCGTTGCTCCGACTGAGACGGTAGGGCCGGGACTTCGGGAAGCTCCTGCGAGACCAGCTCCGGGAATCGGCACTCGGCACAGATTGCGTCGGATCGATCGCAAAAGTCCCGGACGATTTGAAGTAATCCCTGCTGCTCCGCTGCTGTCCGGGGGCGACTCCTCGGGTTGGGGCCGAGCAAGCGTTCGCGGGCGAGTTTCAGCACGGCATTGTCTTCACCGGCGGGCCATTCGCTATGCAGTGCGGCAATATGATTCCGAATGGCGGGTTCCGCACCGTGCTGGGAACGAGCCCACAACCACGGAAGTACGACGTTTACGGCCAGATCGGTTGATCGAGGTTGACCGAGCAGAGGCTGCGGATGTCGGAAGCGAGGGGATAGACACGTCCAGTGGCGGGACCAGAACGGATCATCGGATGGCCGAAGTTCCTCCAGAAATCTCCGGGCTGCGCTGGAGCCCGGTTGGGCGGACAGTAATGTTTTTTCGAGGCGGTCGGCGAGATTTCCCGAGGCGATCCAATGCGCCGCCAGCGCCAGTCGCCGGTGTGGGTAATTTAACGGGCGCACCCCAGACCAACGCCAGGCAAATGCAGGCAAAATGTCTTGGGCAAATTCGTCGTGCTCCCGCCACCAGTAGTCCCACAGGCTCCGGACCCGCTGGCCGAACGGTCCCCGGGGTACCTCGTGCGGAAGCAGACCGGCAATTCCCAAGAGCCGTGCCTGCCACACCAGGATGACTTCGGCGCGATTTCCGCCCGCGGCCCTTTCGTTGAGACGCAGCTTCGCAGTCGAGGTGAGACGGGGTTGCAGGACTTCCGCCATCCTCCGGAAGGGCCACGAATTGTGCTTGTAACCGAGTGCGGCGAACAGCCCCTCCCAGAGGGCTTGTTCCCAGCCGCACTGTCGGGCTCGACCCTCGAAACAGCCCGCTTTTTGTTCAAAGCGAATCCGGGCTGCCTGCTGCCACAGCTCGGAGACGGTCTGGGCCGGAAGATGAGCCAACGGTGAGCTGCATTTTCCTGCCGTCAGGTCCGGAAACTCCGAGCCTGCATTCGAGTCCAGCCACGGGACTAGGTCGGCCAGCGGTGCATCCAAATAGGGGTGCAGTGGCAGCGTCGGGGAGCCTCCGTCCTCCCGCCCCGATTCCCATACCACGTGGAGGCAGACCTGTCGGAAGGCTGGATTTCGATCGTGCCGATGGGCTTCCCATCCGGCCTCGCTGACATCAACCTCTATGTCTCCCCGAACCGGACTTTCTGTGTCGAATTGAACGATCCCGCCGCGGAAATCGGGTCCGGACTCCCGGTTCCAAAAGCCGGGATGCAGCACCCGAACGGCTCGTCCATCGGTGAGTCGCAGCGATTGGCGCAGGAGACGCTGGTGACGCCAGATCTGCTGTAGCCAGCGTTCGGGTGGCGGTCGGGGGCCATCCGCCAGCGTTTGGCTGGACCGGAGCCTGGCCACCCAACAACGGTACAGGTCTGCGGCGAGTTGCATCGAGTTGGATTTTTGATGGAGTTAGGCTATATGGTTCCCCGGGTGTCCGGGGATCGAGTCCCGGGTTTGATGGCCGTCTCTCTACCTATGAACTGTTGTCGCAGTCCGATTTCCGTTTTTTTTGCAGCGCTCGGAGTCAGCCTTAGCCTGGTCACGGCGACTGCCGCTGAGTCGGTGGCCGATCCAGGGTTTGATATCCGGCGGGATGCCACCGTGGAAGCGATTGAAAAGGTGCTTCCCGGTGTCGTGAACATCGCAGTCCGGGGATACAACGGTGAGGAGAGTGGTGGGTCGGGAGTCGTCGTGGACGAAGAAGGTTACGTGCTGACCAATGCGCATGTGATCCGCAACGCCCGCCAAATCTGGGTCAAGTTCAATGACGATTCAGCTCCCTATCCCGCGGAGAAATTGGAATTAACTCGCGCGAAAGATATCGCTCTACTGCGATTGCGGGCACCGGCCGGCAAGCGATTTCGGGCGGTGAAGTTTGCCAAAGACGATGACTTGCTGCTGGGCGAAACCGTCATTGGCCTGGGCAATCCGTTCGGCCTGGGTGGTTCCGTGAGCCGTGGAATCATCAGCTCGAAGAGCCGCCGCCGCCCCGAGGAGGTGCCCGCGGGAGAATATCTTGATATCGCCGATTGGCTCCAAACCGACGCCTCCATCAATCCGGGGAATTCCGGCGGGCCCCTGATCAATCTGCGTGGGGAAATGGTCGGCCTCAGTGTCGCTGTTCTCCGCCCGGATATCGGAGCTCAAGGCATCGGATTCGCCATCCCCATCAAGCTTGTTTCGAGTGCCCTCGCCGAAATCCTCACCGGTGAATCTCTCCAGGGGAATTGGTTTGGGGCTCGTTTGAAGGCGGCCACCCGCCCCCTATCGGTTCAGGTCGTCCAGCCGGGCAGCCCCGCGGAAAAGGCGGGTCTCCGAGTGGATGACGTGATCGTTCAGGTCAACGAGGTCCGACCGGAATCGGTGATCGATTTTAACCGCATTCTGCAGGCGAGCGGCGATCGTGACGACGTGCGAATCGTGGTGTCCCGAACGGGGCAGGAGCGAACCCTGACTCTTCGCATGCTCAAAGAGGTTGATTTTTTTAATTCGGACCTGATCCGCCGCCGGCTTGGCATGACGGTCAAACCCAACGGCAATGCGACATTTATCATCGATCGTGTTGAACGGGACTCGCCGGCCGCACGCGAAGAACTCGAAGCGGGACTGACCATCGCGACCGTGGATGACTTTCAAGTCAACACGGTGGTCGATTTCGCCCGGATCGTTCACCGGAAAGCCAAAGGGGAGACGGTCAAGCTGGGAATCCTCGCCCGCGAAGGACGCGGATTCTTCAGTCGGTACGTCGTTGCTCCTGTCGCCGTCAAGGCGCGTTGAGAGCCAATCGAGCAAACGTGGGGCAAGCGAAGCTCAGACCTCAGTAAAACCGGCAAAATCGGATAGTAAGACGCGGAAGTTCAATTCCGTGAAAGTGACGATAAACGGAGGCGCGCGGCGGCGCGGTTTTCAGACCGTTTTCCCCCCACTCAACCCGGGTGGGCTTTAGGTTTTCTGCGGG
>CAMAUY010000069.1 GCA_945861565.1 Akkermansia muciniphila | reverse complement strand
CTCATCCGAACCGGACTGCAAGCGCTGCTCCGACGAACCGTCAAAGAACCGCTGCCAGTCATTTTTGAAAACGTCGCCGACCATTTGGAGCTGGGGCTTACTTGGCTCAAACAACGCAACTTCCGGTCGTGAAACAAAAAGCCGTGGCGGCGGAAGTCCAGACCGGTATTTCAATGGTGCGGGTTTCCAGCCCGATGATAAGCTTGGTCCCTCCGCTCTGGCGATGTAGGCCTTGGTGACGACAGTCTAAACTGTCGATCCCGTTTGGAAGATTGCTTTAGCTAATGCGCCCGGAGGCCGGACCGTGACGTCGAGTTGTTTGAAACCACGACGGTCTCCTTCAGCCATGAAAGCCAAGCCCTCCGTTAAAAGTGCCGAACCTCAGGCAACGAGTTCAACGCCAAGTATCGATGTGCCGCGAGCACAGCGCCGAATCAAGAAAGTGCGCGCTCCGCGGATTACTGCCGCGGCGCTCGATGGTTTGGAGCGGATCAATCACCACGCCGCCGGAATCGACGTGGGTGGCGCTCAGAACTACGTCTGTGTTCCGGCCAACAGTGTTCCGGCCGGTCAGCCCACGGTACGCGCCTTTGGGGTGTTCACCTCCGAGTTGGACGCCACGGTTGCATGGTTGAAGGAGTGCGGTATCACCACCGTAGCCATGGAAGCGACGGGCATCTATTGGATGGCCCTCTACGACAAGTTAGAAGCGCTCGCCATAGAGGTGGTGTTGGTCGAACCGCACTCCGTCAAGCAGGTGCCTGGACGCAAGAGCGATGTGGTGGATTGTCAATGGCTCCAACAACTCCACACCTATGGCCTCCTGCGCGGCAGTTTCCGGCCCGACGAGCCGATTCGCCGCCTGCGCACACTCACCCGTCAACGGCTCGAAATTGTTCAAGGCGCCGCGGCCAGCCAACAGCATATGCAGCACGCACTGGTGCCGATGAATCTGCAACTGCACCTGGTGGTCAGTGACGTCGTGGGCGAAACAGGTTTGCGAATAATTGAGTCCATTCTTAACGGCGAGCACGATCCCGAGGTGCTGGTGAAACTGCGCGACCAGCGCTGCAAGAAAAGCACCATCGCGGAGATGAAAGCCGCGCTCAACGGCCACTACACCGATGAAGGACTTTTTGTGCTCGGACAGAGTTTAGAGGCATGGAAGTTCTATCAGCAGCAACTCGAGCAATGCGACAAACAGATCGAGCGGGTGATCGCTCAGATGCCCACCGCGCGCCCGGCCACCTTGCCGATACCGCCCAAGCCCGTCGCGGTCGCCCCTGAGCAAGCTGCTCAAAATCCGAAGAAAAAGAAGGTCGCCGTCGGCAACAACGCTCTGAACGTGGACACGGACAATTTGGGCGAACACGTACGACGACTCTGCGGGGTAAACCTCATGGAAGTGTGCGGACTCAATCTCCTAAGCGTCCTGATGCTCATTGCCGAGATTGGGGTGGATATGAGTCATTGGCCCAATGCCAAAGCGTTCTGTTCCTGGCTGGGACTCTGCCCGGGTTTAAAAATCAGCGGGGGTCGCGTCTTGAGTCGTCGGACCCGCAAGGTCGTCAATCGAGCCAGCGCGATCCTGCGCATGGCGGCGCTGGTGATTGGACGAACCGATACTTGGCTGGGGCGTTTCTATCGGCGCAAGAAGGCGCACTTGGGAGCACCCAAAGCGATCACCGCCACGGCACGAAAGCTGGCCTGTGTCGTCTATCACCTGCTGAAATATCAAGAGAACTATGTGCCGCTGGACGTTACGATCTATGAACGGAACGCGGCTCAAGCCAGGTTACGCCGAGTACAACGCGAGGCTACCGAGCTCGGATTCGAACTCGTTGAAAAACAACAGGCTGCCTAGGTAGTTATTTGGAAGCATTTGCTTAACGCCCCGCGGTTAGGGAGATTTGCTTTCTTGGCAAAATGGACTTCTGTGGCACGGTCCGCTCTCTGAATTGGCCTGTCAATGCGCTTTCAGAGAGGGCCAAGCCCGTCACGTGGGCCATTCGGGGACAACGAAGGCGGAATCGGAGGATTTGAGCGGATTTGAGGCCGGTTTCGGACGCGCGAACCCGGTTCCAGGCGCAGCAAACCCAGTTAGTTAGTCGGTTATCACGTTCTCGTAATCAGGCATCGGGTCGGAGTCGATGATGAATTGGGGCTCCGGCTCCGATTGACCGGTCGACGGCGGCGGACGGGCTGGAGCGAACCGGGCGGGGCCGCACCAGAATAACGTGACAGGCTTAAGATCATGTTGGTGTACGGCTTAAAGGTCATTCTTGGATCGGATGCCTTGAGTGGCCTTGAGTGGCCTTGGGATTCGGTGCAAGCAAATCGCTCGCCTTTAACCTTCAACCGATCGCATTTACTCGCAGGTCTCGCATCACACTGATGTCCGGCAACGGTACTCCCCGAATCGGTCGCGCTCCATCCTTGCGTCGCGCGCCAATGCAATCTCGATGTCGAATAAACATTTCGTTCACAAAATCCTTCGATCCGCGGATCAAATGTTAACAACACAACAGTGAACCTGTCCCTTTTCGTCGAACCGGGATGCCGGGTTCGAGCTTTATTCGTCTAAATCCGACGGAGCGCCTGACCGCGAACGACGGCGATAGTCACCGTCCAAGTCCGCCGCGGCCGTGAACGCGGCCCGCATTTGTCTCATCGCGCTCGGGTCGGAGCTCCTTCGTAGAACAGCGACGGCAGCAAGCGCTCGTTTTTCATCACGACACTGTTGGGTGCCACCTGCGCTCCGGCGCCAATGTCGGAACCATAAAGAAGCACCGCATTGCGGCCCAGCGTCGCGCCCAGCCGAATCGTGATGTAGTCCATTTTTAATACGTGGTCCTCAAACGTGTGCGCTTGGAAAAGGCCATCCACCGTCGCGCCGTCTTCGAAGCACAACATGTCGGGGTCGGGGATATCCTCAGCAAAGCCGGTCCCCAGCACCACGCCTCGGCCAATGCGCACTCCCATCGATCGCAGCAATACGGCGAGGCCACCGGTGCCGTCGAGCGCCCCGACGATGGGCTTCATATAAAGGTTCCATGCGAGGCAGACGAAATCCCACCGACTGGCCCAGGAGGACCAGAGCGGGTGGACGCCTGGGCGAACGCGCCCGAGCAGGATCCACTTGATGGCGAGGATGACAATGGCCGTGAATGCAGTGGTCGCCAGGCTCAACGCCGGGACGGCAACGAGCAGCAGGATCGGGAAAGAAAACGCTCTCTCGGCGCGCGCCAACCCGAAATACCATACCGGCAGGATCGTCGCCAAGATGACCGGTAACGCGAAGCGCAGGAGTTCCCAAAACACGCGCACCCCATACCGGATCGGTGTTGGGTTGTGCGTCAACCGGGGATCCATCCGGATGATTTGGCGCCGCGGAAGCTCGAAAGGCGGGTGACCAAACCACGAGGTACCCGACCGGAGGTCCACACCCTCCGCCACGGTGCAAACGCCGAGCAGAACGTCATCGGGCAGCGTCAGACCCCCGGCAAGGATCGCGCCGTTGCCGAAGAAGGAATTCTTGCCGACGCGCAGCGGCGCAACCGTGACCGTGCCCCGATGAAGTCGTGGACCCCCGAGATAAATGCCATCCGCACAAAACGTATCGTCGCCGATCTCAACATTTTCGGGCAGCGTGTTATAGAGGCTGCTAATCTCGCAGCGTTGCCCGACCTTCATGCCAGCCAGACGCAGCCAGAACGGCCAGAACAGGGTGCCGTAAAGCCATTGGCTACCGGAATCGAGCATCCCCGTCTTCAGCCAGATGCGGATGAATCCCGGACTCCAGCGACTGATGACGCCGGGTCGCACCCGGCCCAGCGCGCGGCAGGCAAGCGCCTCCACAACGAGCGTGCTCGGGACCGATAGCGTCAGGATGCCCACGCTCGTAAGCAGGAGCCGCAGGTCGAGCGTGGGCTGAAAAAGCCAGGCCCCAATGTCTTCCGAACGGGTCCCGGTGACGACGGCCGCACCGAGGGTCAACAACTCAACGGGCATCGCCAGCACCGCGAGTAACGTCACCTGAGCCAGAATCATCCAGACACTCGTGGCCAGCGGAGACCCGTGGCGAAAGGTCGCGGGAACTGCGGGTGGCTGCGGCGCGACGCCCGCTCGGCGAGCCGGGATTCCGTCCCAGCGTTCGCCGCGGGGTAGCGTCGATCCAGGCGACAGCCACGAGCGCGCGGCCAGCCAGCCGTTTTCCTCGACCGTGGCGCCACCGCTCACGAAGGCATGCACATCTAGCGTGCTGCCCGCGCCTAGCGTAACTCCGGCGACCACGAGTTGCTGATTCACGAATTCGACGAGGCCTAGCACCGCCTCCTGGTCGACCGTGACGTCATCGCCGATCTCGAGAAGATCCCAGCCTCCCCGCAACAGATCCACGCCGCGATGGATGTGGACGCGTCGGCCGATCTTTGCGCCCAGAGCACGGAGCGCCATGTTCCTAAATTCGGTTCCGTCGATCAACCACCAGGGCACCTGCCCGACGGCTCGTTGTACGATCCAGTTGCGTAAATAAAAATCACCCCAGATCGGCGCACGCAACGGCTGATAGCAACCAATCAGTTGCCGCTTCAGCAACACCGCCCAACCGAGGGTCAGCAGCGCGTACGCCACCCCCGCCACCAAACCCAGCAGCGGTGCCAGCAGCAATAACGGGAGCCAACCCAAGGCAGCAGTCAGCCGGGGCAGGACGTAAAACGCGCCGAGATAGGCCGCAGCGGAACCCATCACCAGACTCACCAGCATCCACAGGCTCTGGACGAGCACAACGCGGACGGAGGGTCCCGGCGCAGCGGCAGATTGAGCGGCCGCAGCGTCCGCGGCCACGGGAGCGCGGGCGGCGAGGCCAGCCACACTGCGCGCTTCGTAAAGATCTCGGGCCCCGATCCAGGCGGTGGCCGGGTCGTTGCGCAATAGCGACACCAACTCCGCTGCACTCAATGAGTCACCGCTCAAATCATTGAAAAAATCGTCATTGATCGAGACACCGCTCACCGTGCGAAGAATCGTTGCAAAACCGGCAGCGATCCGGCGCTCCAACCCATTCCGTGGTTCAATCACGGGCCGGTCGCGAGCCGGTCCGCTTCCGTCGAGTCGAGGCAAAGCGGCGCGATTCAATTTGCCCCCCACCGACCCGGGCAATGCGTCCAGAATACCCACCCGTGACGGGATCATATAAGCTGGAAGATGCGCGCGCAGCGCCGACTTCAAGCTCTCTCCTTGCGGTGGATTTGCGGCATCCATCGGCACCACAAATGCCACCAGTAGGGCATTGCCCGACTGTTCCTGCACGCAGCAGGCCGCCGCACGCACGCCAGGGCAGTTCGCAAGTTGGGATTCAATCTCCTCAAGTTCAATCCGGTAGCCGCGAACTTTCACCTGCGCATCCATCCGGCCGAGATGGAAGAACCGGCCTTCGGCGTCTCGGCGAGCGAGGTCACCCGTGCGATAGAGCCGCCCGAACCGAGGGTGATCGATGAATTTTTCAGCGGTCAACTCCGGCCGCCCGAGGTAACCACGCGCCAACCCCACACCGCCGATACAGAGTTCACCCGAATGGCCCGCTGGGACGTCGTTCAACGACTCGTCCAGCACCCAGGCTTTCGTCCCGGCAACAGGACGGCCGATGCTAATCAGGCCATGACTGACGACGGGGCCGCGCAAACACGTGACGGTGCATTCTGTCGGGCCGTATCCGTTGTTTAATAGGCGTCCCGGCGCCCACCGATCGGCCACATCACGCGGCAATGGCTCGCCCCCTACGTAGAGTAGTTTCAGCTTCGGAAGAGCCGTCTCCGGATTCTCGCAACCCGTCGCGCGCAGGAGGGTGGGCGGCGGGCAGAACACCGTGATTTCCTCGCGTTGCAACCAGGGAATCAGGTCCGGACCGAGCCGCGACGTTTCCTCATCCATCACGACCAAGGCAGCACCCGCCGCGAATGCCAGCCAGATTTCTTCAACCGAGGAATCGTAGGCCGCCGACGAGCCTTGCGCCACGCGATCGTCCGAGCTTAATTCAAATTCCACGAGATCGGACGCGACGAGATTCGCGATGCTCCCGTGCTCGATCATCACGCCTTTGGGGCGGCCCGTGGTGCCGGATGTATAAATGATATAAGCGAGACTTCCAGGGGCGGGCTCAACCTCTTGTTTACATTCCTCCGGAATTGGCATCCGCGACGCCGATGGCGCATCGTGAAACGGAACATCGCCGACGCGGACAATTCGGCTCGGTGCCATGCCCGCAGCCTGCGTTCTGTCCACCCCGTCGGCGTCCGTTATGAGGGCCACCGGCCTTGCGTCGTTCAAAATGACTCGGACGCGTTCCTCCGGGAACATCGGATCGAGACAGGTGTAGGCGGCACCGGCTTTCAGAACGGCGAGCTGCGCCGCGTAAAGCCAAGGGGAATTGCGCGCCAAAAGAATGGCCACCACACATTCACCAGGGATGAAGGGGCGGAGAATGGCAGCCAGCGCATCGGACGACGAATCCAACTCCGCATAGGTCGTGAGAGATCGGTCCGGACGTCCGCCACCGGGAGGAACTTCAATCGCCACACGGTCCGGCCAGCGCCTCGCGGACTGACGAAAGAATTCATGGAGAAGCCCCCGGTCGGCGTCGCCTTTCGTCCAGCTCGGGCACGAGCGCACGGCACCAACCCGGCCGGAGTGCGCCCGATCGGAAGCAGCGGCAGATTCAATCGCATTCGAGGGCGGCATGGGTCAGATCGCAGGCCATACTCATAGCCATCGCGCACGCTGTTCCAACGTCGGCCCGATACTCATCCAATCGAACCGACCGCACCCATTTCGATGACTGGCCCAACAGTCTTTCCTGCGGCTCGCCGGTAGACACTAAGATGCGGGGCCAGGAGCGGTTCGAGGCATCGCCGGTCTGCTTCGGACAAATGTCTGAAACCCTGGATACGCCCCCGGCAGATCGGACTACCACAGCGGCACTCAAAAGGTTCCGCCATGTCGTATTCGGTCGTGTTGTAGTTAAAGGTGACGTCTTCCCAAACTTCAATGTCGCGACGTGCCAGCACCTCTCGTCCACGAACGACGGCGTTGGGGTCACAACTATGATTCATGAACCGCCAGAAGTAGCGGTCGAGGATTTCCTCGAGGCTGTGTCCACTGCCCAGGTCAATGTGCTGATTCTCACCGATTTGAACCGAGTAGCGTGAAGGGCGCGATGTCAGTTGGCCTTCCATCCGAAAAAGGCGATTCCCGGCAACCAGCGGGCGGATCGCCACCAATCGGTATTCCGAAGTCGCCCGGACAACGCCAACGCCACTCGCCGGGGATTGGTGGATCGTCGGAATTCTCCGCGACTGGGATTCGAAAGCGGCGATTGTGAATTTGTTATTCATGCCGACAGCCTAGCAAACCGATCATTAAGATTGCATGAAGTCCGTAGAGATTCTGTGCAAACATTAAATTCCCGACCTTCATCTTGGCTTGACCTGGATCGTGGCAACGTCGGAGATTCTCGGCGACAATGAAGTCGCTTCGAAGTGAGCCATTATGAGTGCCGGCTGGGTACTCAATGATGAAAATAGGCTTTAGCCCAATCATCGAGCCGGACAACTAAGGGCTGCACTCCGACGGATTTTCCAACCTGGCTCTCAAAACTCCGGCTTGGCCGCCACGCGCCAGATGTCGAGGCGCAGGTTCCCATTCTCGAGGTGGCCGGTGAGGTAATCCTGCTCCGATTCGACGGTCGGCGAGAGCGTCATGTCCACCAGGGTCGTGGGAATCACTCGGTTGCCGGCGGCGAGGTTGTTGATCGAGAGGGTGGCAGCGCCGAGGGACGCGATCTGACGAATGCCCGCCACGACCTGCCAGGTGTTCAATCGAAGATGGTTCTGCTTGTCGATGACCGCCGTCACGGCCAGCGTATCCGTTACTGTGCGCACTGCGAAGTCGGCGATGGTCAGGCCCGGCACGTTCAACAGCGCCCCGCCGCGATAGTCCGGGGTGAATAGTAGCTTGTAGCCGTATTCAAAGAGTGCGTCTCCGTCGGTTTCCTTGTTCGCCGTCTGCGACAGCGCGACGATGAGCGGGCGATCCAGCCGGGTGGCCTGGCGCACGCCAGCTTCGGTACACCACGGCACGCCCAGTTTCGGACCCAGGCCCCCGTTGCCGCCCTTCCAGCCGTCAAGTCCCGGGTAACCGCTGTCGCCGAACTTTTCCACGGGATAGCATTTCGGCAGACCGACTTCATCGACCCCGCAGTCGAAGTAAAGTTTCTGGCTCACGAGCTGGCGGAACAGCGGGAATTGCCAGCCGTGCCGCCAGAGCGTCACTTGATCTTGCGGCGTGGTGATGCAGCCCCCCGCCGGTTGGGTATAGAGCGTGTTGACCATGCCCAACGCCGCCGCCTTCTGGTTCATCAAGTTGGTCCAGACCCCATACGCTTCGGTCTCGCCCGTGAAATGCTGGGCGATTGCCACCGAGGATTTGTTGCACGACTCCAGCATCATTCCATACATCAGCAACCCCAGTGGCATCACGTCGTTGGTGCCCAGCGGCGGGTAGCCTGTGCTCAAGCCCATCCGGCTGCCACCGGTGTGCGCCGCCAGCGCGCTGACGGTCACGTCGTCATTCAGGCTGAAGGTCGATCCTGGCTGGGTCAGTTCCTCGACAGCGAGCAACAAGGTCATCACTTTCGTGACGCTCGCGACGTGATTGGTCAGCAATTCGCCGGCGGGCATCTTGAGAAACATCTCCCCGGCGCCAATTCCACCGGCGTCTTCGCGACGCTTGTCTGTCAGCAACGCCCGCACCTTGCGCTCGCGGCCTTGCTTCCAGACCTGGTCGCCGGAGGCGGTGAGACCGCTGGACGTTCCGTAAATTGACTGGATCACTCCCGCATCGACTGCCGGGTCAGCCTTGTCGTCGTCAAGTCGTTCGCCCGGCACGCCGACCACGAGATCCGCCGTGCCGTCGCCGTTCAAATCTCCGGCGGCCAGCACCGAACCAAAATGGTCGCCTTCCTCCGCCGTCTCGCCAATGCTGTCGGTGTCCTGGTGAAAGAGTTGATTACCTCCCGCCGCCAGGCCGTTGAATGTTCCATAGAGAATGTGAACGGCACCAGCGCCCTCGACCGGACCGGTGGCCAGCCCTTCAATCGGCGCGCCGATGGCGAGGTCCACGCGCCCGTCGCCATCGAAGTCGCCCGCAGCCAGACTGCCTCCGAAGAAGTCCGAGTACTCCGGCAAGCCAATGATGTTCGCGCCGCCGGGCTGGATCCCACTCTGCGTGATGAATTGATTCCCCGCAGCCGACAAGCCAGCCGCCGAGCCGTAGAGGATGTGAACCGCGCCGTTCAACTCCACGTCGATGGCTTCATCGCTCTCGCTCGGCACGCCGATGGCCAGATCGTCCCGGCCATCGTCATTGAAATCGCCGACGGCGAGCGCGCGGCCAAATTCATCGTACTCTTCCATCGCCCCAATGATGTCCTCGCCGCCGGGCAGGAAGCCCGATTGCGTGATGAAATGATCCGTCGCGCCCAGTCCGCCTGGCGAGCCGTAGAGCACCTGGACGGCACCGGCGTTCTCCACTCCGCCCACGCTGTCGAACGGGACTCCCACCGCGAGATCGGCCCGCCCGTCGCCGTTAAAATCGCCCGCGGCCAATTCCTGGCCGAACCAGTCGTCGGTTTCCAAATCGCCCTTCAACGCGCCGAGTCCCTGAAACAGGATGTGATTGCCCGGCCCGGCGTTCGCGGCGAGGCCACCGGCGGAACCGTAAATAATCTGCACCGCGCCGGCGTTGACGACTCCGTTGACGTTCTCCAACGGAACCCCCACCGCAAGATCGTCCCGGCCATCGCCGTTGAAGTCGCCTGCCGCGAGCGCGCGCCCGAACGTGTCGCCGTCCTCCGCGGTGCCGGCCAGTCCGCCGTTGCCTTGAATCAAAACTTGGTTGCCAACCGCCGTCAGGCCGTTCGCCGATCCATATAGAACCTGGACCGCGCCGGCGTTCTCGATGGCGTTGTTACCGACGCTCTCGAACGGCGCGCCGATGGCGAGGTCGGCAAAACCGTCGCCATTGAAATCGCCCGCTGCGAGCGACCAACCGAACTGATCGGGGTACTCGGGTGAACTGGTGAGCCCGCTCGAATCTTGCGTCCATCGCTGATCCTGGCCGGAGCCGGTCAGGCCGCTGGCCGAGCCGTACATCACATCGACCTGGCCGGAGGAATCGCTCTGCCCCGGCACGCCCACCGCCACGTCGGCAAAACCGTCGCCATCAAAATCCGCAATCGCCAGCGCGTGCCCGAATCGACTGCTTTTGCCCGAGCCGTCCTCGCGCGAGTTGGTCACCTTGGGGGGGGCCAGCAACACGCCGTTCGCCGCCGGAGTTTGGTCGAGGCTGTTGTCCGTGACCCGGAATGCGAGGGAGGAACATCCGGCGTCGCACGCGACAACTCGTTCCTCCCAGGTAATCATGCTCAGGTTGCAATTGGTCCCCAACAGCGCCGTCACGAAGCCGCGCGGATTCAATCCGCCCAGCCCGAAGGTCGTGGCGGATTCGGCGACGGGTTTCTTGCCCAAATTGTCCAGGCCGGACGCCGCGCCGCCGCGTTGAAACACGACCCCGATGGCGTTTGCCTCGGCGAACCAGGAGGACAGGACGTTTTTTGCCGTGGAATAATTGAAAGTGAAGAAACCATCCCGCAAATGCGCGCATTGCAGTGAACCGCCGTCGCGCGGCACATCCGTGTGACCGAGGCCGCCGGAGTCGTACGTCGCGATGATCTTGCCAGTGTTGGGATGCACCGTCCACGAAAGCACGCGCAGGTCGAGCTGGCCGGCGGTATTCGTGCAGATGATCGGCGTCAAGAATTGAAACGTCTCCAGCACAATGCCCGAGAGAAACAGCGGCCGGTGCGCCATCGCGAAGTCGAGCACGCGGACGCTGGCGTTCGCGCCGTAGCCCAGCGTGCTCAACTCGCTGAAGGCCCCGTTGGCCCCCAACTTGTAAACCGTCAGCCACAGGTTTCCCTCACTGCCGATGCGTCCGTGGACGAAAAGATTCAAACTGAGCGAGGGCGAAGTGGGCGGCGTCAGCACATGCAACTTGGTGTTGAATCCGACGACGGGCGGCGCATCGAGCAAATGCACCGGGTCGTCGGTGTTGAGATCGACGGTCCAACTTGAAAGCTGGATGGCACCACCGGTGCCCACGGACGTGACCAGCTTGGTCTGCGTCGGACCCTGTGGTGTGCCGCCAACGTGCGCGAGGGCCACTTCGCGGAGGCGGCTCGCCGTGCCGATGTTTTCCGCGGCGTGCTGTTGCGCGCCGCCATGATCCCCACCACGGCCGCCGTGCGTGTTCGGCGACAGGTCCGACGTGCCAAGGATGGATTCCTCCCAGGCGGTGACGCCGTCGCCGTCTTCGTCCACGTCGGAGACTGCCAGGCGAAGGAAAGCCTGCGTGGCAATCGTGGGGGGGAGATTCGTATCATCCAGTGGAATCCGGAACTCAACCGAGGTTCCGTTCCCTCTCTTCGGCAGCCCAAGGTCTGCCCACGGCTCCGCCAGTGCCGCGGTGAACTGGAGTTGGAAGCGTTTGGTGCTGGCCGAATCCGTCTTCTTTGAGATGGTAAACTCGTTAAACGTCGCGCTCCCCCCGTCAGCAATTGGTTCGATGGAATCGATTCGCAGATTTGAACCAGGATTGAGGGGGTCCGTGCCCGCGCCAGCCTCGGCCGCATTGCTCATGCCATCTCCGTCCGAGTCCGCGTTCGGTTCGAGCGCACCGGTGTTGAAATGAATCTCCCAGATGTCGCTCAGTCCGTTGCCGTCCGTGTCGATGCCGGGCGCGTTCGTGAGGGAAATGTCCGACGTCACCGTCACGGTGAACATGCACTGGCTGCGATTGCCGCAATGATCCGTCGCCGTGCAAATGACCTTTGTCACGCCAATCGGGAAGATGGAACCGGAATGAGGCACGCAGGACGCCGTGGGTTGAAAGACGTTGTTGTCACCGAACTGCGGATCAGGGAACTCCACCCGCACGCCGCCCGGATCGCAGGACGTGACCCTGATATCGGGCGGACACGTGATGACCGGCGGGACGTTGTCGAGGATCACGATGTAGTTGAAAGCGCATTCCGTGCGATTCGAGCAACTGTCAATCGCGATGCACAGGATCACGTTGGTTCCCGGGGGCAGCAGGCTCCCGGCGGGCGGAATGCAAATCAGCGTAGGATTCGGATCGTGATTGTCCGATACTTCGACGAACGGATAGGCGGCGGTTTTCCCCGCCGGGTCGCAGGTGAACGCCGTGATCTGATCGAGACACTCTAACTGCGGCGGCGTGGTGTCGCGGTTGACCGTGACAGTGAAAACGCAGTTCGTCCGGTTGCCGCAATCATCCTCCGCCGTGCAGGTCACCATCGTCACGCCCACGGGAAACAGGCTGCCCGAGGGCGGCGAACATTCAACCGTGGGACTTCGATCCATGTCGTCCATCACGGTCGGCGCGGGATAGTTTACCACCACGCCATTGGTCTCGCACGTCCAGACGACGACGCCGTTCGGGCAGGTGAGCGATGGAGCATTCGTATCGGCGATCGTGACCGTGACCGTGAAGGTGCAGCGGCTGCGGTTGGCACAGGCATCGACGGCTTCGCACGTCACCATTGTTGAGCCGAGGGGAAACAAGCTGCCGGAAGGCGGCGTGCAGACGACCGTCACTCTCCCTGATTGCGCGTCCGAGGCCAGAGGTGTTGGAAACGACACCGCAACCGGGTTGATGCCGCAACGCATCACCACAATGTTCGACGGACAGATAATGGAGGGATCGGTGGTATCGCGCATTACCGTAACGGTGAAGGTGCAGTTGATTCGCTCGCGGCAGCGGTTGGTGACGGCGCAGAGGACAGTGCTGACTCCGACTGGAAAAAGGCTGCCGGATGGGGGCGTGAAAGTGACGACCGCGTTCGAGGCGCAATCTCCGGTGACTTTCGGCGCGGCAAACGTCACCGCGACGGGCGCGGTGCCGCAGCTCCAGACCACGCGGTTCGACGGGCACTCGAACCCCAGCGGCTCGAACCGCTGAGCCTCAGCTGGCGCGGGGAGCATCAGCAAAGCCGGAAGCCAGCCCAACAAACCCGCCAATGCGTTCGTAATGGTTTTCATGGCGGCAGCCTACCGCCCCAGCGCGGAAAGGACGATGAGAATCTGTGGCGCTATATCTGCATTGCAGTATATAGCCGTGATCTCTCATGGAACACGCCCTAGGATTCGTATCGGATGCCCGTCTTTTCGGTTTTCAAAGCCGCTCCTCAGGATGCCGCCAAGAGTCGCGAGGACGTCGCTAAGTCGAAACTTCGTCCGCCCACCTTGCTCTTTCCCCGGCAGTTGAGTTTTGAGGACGGCACGCACCGTGTCGAATTGCACCACTTCGGCGTTTCGCACATATACGGCGACGGATTCTCTTCACGAGCGATGCCTGCGTGAACGGTCCCTATAATTGGGTGACGGCAACACCGCTGCTGGGTCGAGACTTTGGAAGCCGCCCGCCGCATGAAACCCAGGTTCATCTGCCCGGGCCACGGCCTGATGGGGGGCTGGAAGTGTTGGATAACCAGATCGCGTACATCAAAGCTCTGCGCGCTGAAGTCAAAAAACACTTCTCCGCCGGCAGGTCCCCGGTCGAAGTCAAAGCCGCACTTGACACGATCAAGTGAACGATCCAGCGACAGGAAAATCTGGCAACCTATCTGGGCGGCGGGTTCGAGAGCCAAGTCGAGAAGATCTACGTCGAGATGGGTGGAAATCCGTTCCAGTCCGCTGCCGCGCCAACCCGCCAGTCCCGGCGGGACGATTAAGTATTGGCCAGAAAGTAATCAAAGGTTGCGAAAAAATGACAGGTTCAATTCAGTTGACTGGCAAAATATTGAACCTGTCATTTGTTTGAACCTATCGAGGCACACTCCGAAGGCATTCAGTAGTATCCAGTGAACGGCGTGCCGTTTCGGTGTCGGCGACGGATCGGGAAAGTCTAATCGCAAAAACCCACATTTGTTCAATGTCTGCGATGATAGCCGCATGAGTCGAATTTCCATTGATATCAGTGATGAAGAACACCGGAGGCTTAAGGCGATGGCGGCTTTGAAGGGTCAAAGCCTAAAAGATTTTTTGCTTCAACGCACACCTGGTGAGGAGACGCAAACTGACGAAGAAGCTGCGTTAGTAGAGCTGGTCGCGCTTCTTGATGCGCGCGTTCAGCGGGCCGAAAAAAATGGCGTCAGCACACGCACTGTCGATGACATTTTCAGACAGGCCAGGCGTGAAGTGAAAGCCGGAAAAAATGGCTGATTACCAACTTGCCCCCAAAGCCGATGATGACTTGCTCGGGGTCGCCCGCTACACAATCAAAACTTGGGGCGAGAAACAGGGTCAAAACGGGGTCAGTTCTTGGTATCGGTCACTCATCTGCCTAGGCCAAATGCTCTAAGGGCAGCCAAAGTAAACAAAACCAAGAACTAACCCTATTACGATTCGGAAGATCGAACGTCAGACAACGGATCGGCCAAAAACCTCAAGCTCGATCTTGCCGATGCGCCCGATGAAGCCGTTGGCCAGACGCTCGCGTCCTACCGCGGCGATTGCGACTAAGTGAATGGGAGGGAGTAGGTCAGGGTGCGCTCGCGCGGTAGAAGGCAGTCTCGATGGGCGGGTCCGTGTCGGTGTATTCAACGAGACCGCCGAGTGGTGCGGTGGGTGTGGCAAGGGTGCTCCACGGGCCGTTGACAGCAGGGGCGCGCTCGATGGTGTAGCTGCGGCCGGGGACGCCGGTGAAGCGGAGACAGAGGCCGGTGGGAACCAAATCAATGGAGACCGGAGGCAGATTCTCCCAGTAAACGACGGTCGCATAACCGCCGTCGGAAGAGCCGGTAACGGCAACCATCCCGTTCGGGCCGAGTGCGAGGCCTTGCCGGGGATAGTTCACATAGGCACCGCCGTTGTTGTAGCGTTTCTCCCAGAGCAGCTCGCCGTCCGCCGCCGCGTACTTGGCGGTGTAGTAATCGCTGCCGTTTGCGCTGCCATCGGAGGACCCCGTCACCACGACGTTGCCGCTGGCGTCCACCGCTACCGCAGTCGCGCCATCATTGCCGGTCGCCGGGCCGGCGTAGCGTTTCTCCCAAACCAGTGCACCGTCCGCCGCTGTATATTTGGCCGTGTAGTAATCGCCTTCGGATTCCCCCGTCACCACGACGTTGCCGCTGTCGTCCACCGCCACTGCAGCAGCTCGATCGCCGCTGTTCGCCGGGCCATTGTAGCGTTTCTCCCAGAGCAGCGCGCCGTCCGCCGCCGCATACTTGGCCGTGTAGTAGTCAGCGTTGGGATAGTTTCCAGATAACCCCGTCACTACCACGTTGCCGCTGGCGTCCACCGCCACTGCAGCAGCTATATCGTCGCTGTTCGCCGGGCCATTGTAGCGTTTCTCCCAGAGCAGCGCACCGTCCGCCGCCGCATACTTGGCCGTGGAATAGTCAACGTTGGTCCCGTTCCAGGAATTTCCCGTCACTACCACGTTGCCGCTGGCGTCCACTGCCATCGCCAGCTCATAATCCTCGCTCACTCGTCCGCGACGTTTTTCCCAGAGCACTGCGCCATCCGCTGCCGCATACTTGGCCGTGTAGTTTTCGCCAACGGACCACCCCGTCACCGCGACGTTGCCGCTGCCGTCCACCGCCACCGCGGGAGCCTGATCATCGCTGTTCATCGAGCCGTTGTGGCGTTGCTCCCAAAGCACGGTGCCATTCGCCGCCGCATACTTGGCGGTGTAGTGGTCCCCCAAAAAATAATTCCATCCCAAATGCGTGCCGTCGGAAATCCCGGTCACGATTACGTTGCCGCTGCCATCCACCGCTAACGCAGTGGGGAAGTCAACGGAGTTCAACGGGCCGTTGTAACGTCTCTCCCAAAGCAGAGCGCCATCCGCCACGGCATACTTGGCCGTGTAGTAATCGGAGTTGGTTCCGTTCGAGAAAGACCCGGTCACGGCCACATTGCCATTGCGTTCTACCGCGACGGCGTGGGCGACGTCAGCGAAGTTTGCCAGGCCGTTGTAGCGTTGCTCCCAGAGCAGCGCGCCATCCGCCGCAGCATACTTGGCTGTATAGTAGTCGGAGTTGCTAGCGCGGCCTTCTGAAATCCCGGTCACCACCACGTTGCCGCTGCCGTCCACGGCAACCCCCGTCGCGTGGTCGCTTTGGTTCGCCGGTCCGTCGTAGCGTTTCTCCCACATCAGCGCGCCGTCCGCCGCGGCATACTTGGCCGTGTAGTAGTCGACGTAGCCATTGGTCTCGCTATAGGAAGCGCCCGTCACCACCACGTTCCCGCTGTTGTCCAAGGCCAACGCGCGGGAGGCGTCGTGGCCGTTCCTCACCCCGTTATAGCGTTTCTCCCAGAGCAGCGCGCCATCCGCTGCCGCAAATTTCGCGGTGTAATAGTCAGAGTTTAGTTTCGGCAGCTCAGTCACGGAAGCGCCTGTGACCACCACGTTGCCGCTGCCGTCCACCGCCATTGCCTGGGCCGAGCTCCAATGGTTTTCCGGGCCGTTGTAGCGTTTCTCCCACATCACCGCGCCGTTCGCTGCTGCATACTTGACCGTATAGTAGTCGTAATTGTGAGGAAGGCTGAAGTCAAAGAGGCCGGTAGCGGAAAAACCCGTCACCACTACGTTACCGCTGCCATCCACCACCACCGCTGTGGCAGAGTCATAGCTGTTCGCCGGGCCATCGTAGCGTCTCTCCCAAAGCAGCGCGCCGTCCGCCGCCGCATACTTGGCCGTGTAGTAGTCAGCGTTGAGATAGTTTCCAGATAACCCCGTCACTACCACGTTGCCGCTGGCGTCCACCGCCACTGCAGCAGCTAAATTGTCGCTGTTCGCCGGGCCATTGTAGCGTTTCTCCCAGAGCAGCGCGCCGTCCGCCGCCGCATACTTGGCCGTGGAGTAGTCAACGTTGGTCCCGTTCCAGGAATATCCCGTCACTACCACGTTGCCGCTGGCGTCCACGGCAACCCCCGTCGCGTGGTCGCTTTGGTTCGCCGGTCCGTCGTAGCGTTTCTCCCAGAGGAGTCCGCCGTCCGCCGCGGCATACTTGGCCGTGTAGTAGTCGCCGTAGCCATTCTCGCTGGAAGAAACTCCCGTGACCACCACGTTGCCGCTGCCGTCCAGCGCCAGTGCATTCACGTCGTCGAAGCCGTTCGCCGGGCCGTTGTAGCGTCGCTGCCAAAGCACAGTCCCATCCGCGCCGGAATACTTGATCGTGAGCATATCAAGCCCATTGATGCGGTCATCGGTTGTGCCAGTGACAATCATGTCGCCCACCGCATCGCACACGACCTTGTACGCCTCGTCGTTCGCGTTGCTCACTATATTGCTGGAGCGCTGGACCCACGCCTCGGTCACGGCGGCTCGCGTCGGCCAGGGGGGACCAACCAGCAGCGCGCAGCAGCAGGCCAGAAGCAGGCCTGGACAGGCCCCGCCGCGACGGTAGGAATAGGAACGGGCGTTGCCCCGGCGAGCTAGAAAAGCAAACGGCAGATGAATTTGTATTTTCATAGTGGTGAACAAGATGGTTGCGACTAAGTGAATGGAGGGGGAGTAGGTCAGGGTGCGCTCGTGCGGTAGAAGGCAGTCTCGCTGGGCGGGTGCGTGTCAGTGTATTCAACGAGACCGCCGATTGGCGCGGTTGGAGCGGCGAGGGTGGTCCACGGGCCGGTGATGGTGGGGGCGCGCTCGATGGTGTAACCGCGACCGGGGATGCCGGTGAAACGGAAGCGGACCCCGGTGGGAACCCGTTCGATGGATATCGCTGGCAGAGACTCCCGGTAAACGACGGTCGCGTAGTCGTAGGCGCCGTTGGAGCCGATGGAGCCGATGGAAGAACCGGTAACGGCAACCATCCCGTTGGGGCCGAGGGCGAGGCTGGTCCCGCGATCGTCCCCATTGGCTGGGCCGTTGTAGCGTCTTTCCCAGAGCAGCGCCCCGTCCGCCGCCGCATACTTGGCCGTGTAGTAGTCGGCGTTGAAGCTCGGCGGGCCGTCGTCGGAAGACCCCGTCACCACCACGTTGCCGCTGCCGTCCACCGCCACCGCGGGAGCCTGATCATCGCTGTTCATCGAGCCGTTGTGGCGTTGCTCCCAGAGCAGCGCGCCGTCTGCTGCCGCATACTGCGCCGTGTAGTAATAGGTATTGAAGTTGGCGTTGTGGGCATATCCCGTCACGACCACGTTGCCGCTGGCGGCAACGACTACCGCTGTTGGATAACTGTTTGTGTGGCGTTGCTCCCATAGTAGCGCCCCGTCGGCCGCCGCATATTTGGCGGTGTAGTAGTCCGGCCCACCGTTGTTATAGGACCCAATTACCACGACGTTGCCTCTGACATCCACTGCGATCCCTCGACCCGCGCCGTTGTGGCGTTGATCCCAGAGCAGCGCGCCGTCTGCTGCCGCATACTGCGCCGTGTAGTAATATTGGAAGTTGGCGTTGTGGGCATTTCCCGTCACGACCACGTTGCCGCTGGCGGCAACGGCTACCGCTGGTGGATAACTGCTTGTGTGGCGTTGCTCCCATAGTAGCGCCCCGTCGGCCGCCGCATACTTGGCGATGTAGCTGTGGGAGTCGGCAGATCTCGCTAACACCACATATCCGCTCCCGTCCACCGCCATCGCCTTCGCCTTGGCGGAGAGGTTGTGACGATTCTCCCAAAGCAGCACTCCGTCCGCCGCGGCATACTTGGCTACGAAAATGTGTCCCGTAAGGTTGGTGGTTCTGGACCGTCCCATCATGACCACGTTGCCGCTGCTGTCCACGGCCAAGGCATTGTGTCCGTCATAATACCACCAGCTAAAACTAAACCCTTCGTACCCGGGACCGGTATGGCGTTGCTGCCAGAGCAGCGCTCCATCGAGGGAGGCATACTTGGCCGTGTAGTAATCGAGGCTAAGGTCGCTGTTCCAAGCAGCCCCTGTGACCACCACGTTGCCGCTGCCGTCCACCCCTGCGGCCCACGGTTTGCTGGAGTTCGGGCCGTTCGCCGGACCGTTGTAGCGTTGCTCCCAGAGCAGCGCACCGTCCGCCGCCGCATACTTGGCTGTGTAGTAGTCGTAGTCGTGGTTTGGAGCGCCATGGTTGGACGTCCCAATTACCACGACGTTGCCTCTGACATCCACCGCCACCGCCGCCGCCCGAGCGAGTTCAACTTCGCTCGCGGGGCTATTGAAACGTTGTTCCCAGAGCAGCGCCCCGTCCAGCGAGGCATACTTGACGGTGTAGTAGTAGAAACCGTAGTAATCATTATCTCCGGCCAAAGAAGACCCCGTTACGACCACGTTGCCACTGCCGTCCACCGCCACCACCTCCATCGCTTGAAGGCCGCATTCGGAGCGTTGTTCCCAGAGCAGCGCGCCGTCCGCCGCCCCATATTTCGCTGTATAGTAGCTATAGCCGCTCACGCCGCCGTACGAATGCCCCGTCACGATCACGTTGCCGCTGTCGTCCACCGCCACCGCATTCAAGCGGTCGTAGGGGTTCACTCGGTCGATTTGGTTTTTGGAGCGTTTCTCCCACACCAGTGCGCCGTTCGCCGCCGCATACTTAGCTGTGTAGTTGTCGGTGCTTCCGTTGTTCTCAGAATACCCCGTCACAACTACGTTGCCACCGGCGTCCACCGCCACCGCCTGGGAATAGTCGCTCTTGTTCTTGGGACCGTTGTAGCGTTGCTCCCAGAGTAGAGCGCCGGTCGCCGCGGCATACTTGGCCGTGTAGTAGTCCCACCCGCCTCCACTGGTAAAGGACCCGGAATACCCCGTCACCACCACGTTGCCGCTGCCGTCCACTACCACCGCTTTGGGGAAGTCGGTGCCGTTCGCCGGGCCATTGTAGCGTTTTTCCCAAAGGAGTACGCCGGTCGCCGCCGCATACTTGGCCGTGTAGTAGTCGGCGTTGAAGCTCGGCGGGCCGTCGTCGGAAGACCCCGTCACCACCACGTTGCCGCTGCCGTCCACCGCCACCGCAGGAGCCTGATGATCGCTGTTCATCGAGCCGCCGTTGTGGCGTTGCTCCCAAAGCACGGTGCCATTCGCCGCCGCATACTTGGCGGTGTAGTGGTCGTTGTTTGTCCCGTTGTTGGAATAGGAATACCCAGCCACCACTACGTTGCCGTCGCCGTCCACCGCCAACGCCGTGGCGTAGTCGCCGCGGTTAGCCGAACCGTTGTAACGTTGCTGCCAAAGCACCGTCCCATCGGCGCCCGAATACTTAATCGTGAGCATGTCTTGCCCATGGACAAGATCATCCGTGACTCCGGTGACAATGATGTCGCCCGCCGCATCACTCACGACCTTGGACGCCCGATCGTTCGCGTTGCTCGCAACATTGCTGTAGCGGTGAACCCACGCCTCGGTCACGGCGGCTCGCGTCGGCCAGGGGGGACCAACCAGCAGCGCGCAGCAGCAGGCCAGAAGCAGGCCGGGACAGGCCCCGCCGCGACGGTAGGAATAGGAACGGGCGTTGCCCCGGCGAGCTAGAAACGCAGACGGCAGATGAATTTGTATTTTCATAGTGGTGAACAAGATGGTTGCGACTAAGTGAATGGAGGGGGAGTAGGTCAGGGTGCGCTCGTGCGGTAGAAGGCAGTCTCGCTGGGCGGGTGCGTGTCGGTGTATTCAACGAAACCGCCGATTGGCGCGGTTGGAGCGGCGAGGGTGGTCCACGGGCCGGTGATGACGGAGGCGCGCTCGGTGGTGGCGCTGTGGCCGGAGCCGCCGGTAAAGCGGAAACGGATGCCCTCAAAGCCCCAGCGCGGCCCAAAGACAGACGCGGCGCGCGGCGTTCCGATTGCAGACCAATGTGTGACGGCCAAAAGCGAGATTGTCTTTTTCATTGGCGTATCAGTCAGTTTTTGTCCGTTCACTACATTTCTGAGGCGTTCCCCCGAGAAGGTGATAGGAAAAGTGGAGGAATTTTCGGCGGGCCCGTTGTCAGGCGAACTGCTGGCTGGGGGGCAGCCGCGCTCACTTTACTCGGAAGAAATCCGCTGCGCCGACACTGCTCGGGAAAAAGCGTGGCGCGCCGCTGATCCAGCCCGCGCCGGGAAGGTTAGCCGTATGGTCAAAAAACTCGAAACTGCCAATATTCAACGATTTACAGGGCGATGAGGAGATTGCTCGCAGGCCGTTGGCTCGGTTAAGTCTCGTCGATGAATTGGAAACGAATGCTGGCGACCCTCTCCGGTTCGGTTGATCGGGAACTCCTCCTGCGCAACGAGTATCTGGTGACGGAGAACCGGATTCTCAAGATGGCTCGTGAGAACCGAAGTTGGGGCTATCGCCGGATTGTGGGTGCGCTCAGCAACTTGGGTTACGAGCTCAGTCATCAGACCGTTGGCAATGTTCTCGAACGCCACGGCCTTCTTCCAGCTCCGGATCGGGAGCGGAAGACTTCTTGGCGAGAATTTATCCGATCACACACCGAGGTCTTGGCGGCCGTGGATTTCTTCACCGCCGAAGTTTGGACCTCCGCCGCCAAGAGAGGAACCATCTGCATTTGCCTCAACTGGGGAGTTGACTGTGGGGCGCATGGTTGTTGGCTTGGAGTGAGGGCCATCGAATCCAGCCAGCCGTCCCTTGGGAGCCGAACAGCATAAGATCTGGAAGGAATATGCCTGTCAATAATGTTGAGTGGAAATGCCTCGATTTACAACATTTACAGGCATTTTGGCGCATTTTGTCCTACAGATCAACATTTTTGACCACTCAACATTATACTACCGAGATGCCGCATGAGTTTTTTGACCATACGGGCGATGAAATCTCGGAGGCGGACGTTTTAGCCGTGCTTCGGGCAAGGTGTGCCCCCAAAGAGCAATCGTCCCCTGGACAAACAATCCCAATTGCCCAAAACAGCGGGAACCATCAGTGACCCGACCAGACCGACGGTTTGGCTTCCAGCATTCGCTCAAGGACGAGAGGTAGAACGGCGCCCAGGGTGCCGAATCGGCGGCGGCTAGATTCTTGGGCTCAAACCCGTTTGCCGAAGGCGTGGCTACCCCAAAGCGACGCAAGACGGGGCCGTGTGGACGGCGGACGAGTGCGGCCAGGACCATCCCGCTGGCCTCGGCGGCTTCGTGGACATCATCTCGGCGGCCGGGTAGCAAGTTGGCGCGCTGTGAAGATTTATCACGGACATCTACTTCCACTGCGGAAGTCTCGACCTCTATCCGACTCAATAACAAAAACCCCAGAAATCCCGGAAGAGGCGAAATTTCAAACCCCAAGCCCGCTGTTTCGCTGGCGGGATGTGACTTCGGGCCTGTTTGCCTGTGGCTTGTTTGTTCTTCCAAACGCTGGCTGGAGATCTCACGGTTGCGCCTCATGGCCGAGGCGGATTCAACAGATCATTTGCCCGCCACTGCCCGGGAGTTCACAACCACGCATTGGAGCGTGGTGGTGGCGGCGCGCGAGCCGGACGCGCCCCAAGCCGCGGCTGCGCTGGCCGAACTGTGCCGGACTTACTGGTATCCGCTCTACGCGTTTGTCCGCCGCAAAGGCCACAGCTCCCACGACGCGCAGGATCTGACGCAGGCGTTCTTCGCCCGACTGCTGGAGAAAAACTACGTCGCGCAGGCTGACCGCGAGCGCGGGCGGTTCCGCACCTATCTGCTGGCGGCCCTCACCCACTTCCTCGCCGACGAATGGGACAAGGCGCACCGGCTGAAGCGCGGCGGCGGTCGGGAAATGATCTCGTTCGACGCGGCCTCGGCGGAGGAACGCTACCGATTGGAGCCGATTGATCAACTCGACGCGGCGAAACTCTATGAACGTCGCTGGGTCACGACGCTCTTCAACCAAGTGTTGGCCCGACTGGAAGACGAGTTCCGCGATTCGGGCAAAGGTGGGTTGTTCGGGCAATTGAAAGGCTCGCTGCTCGCTGAGGATTCCGGCATGAGCTACGCCGAACTGGGCACGCGACTTGGCCTGACAGAGGATGCGGTGAAGCAGGCCGTGCATAGAATGCGCCGGCGTTACCGTGAACTGTTCCGCGAGGAAATCGCGCAGACCGTGGCCGGACCGGGCGAAGTCGATGACGAATTGAAGCACCTCTATGCCGTGTTGAGTGGAGATGCGTGATGTGTGACACCGAACAGGCCTCCGTCTTGTGCTCACGAGTCACGAATCACGCATCACGTTCCACTTTCCCCGTCACCTTGCGACCGTTTCGCCTCAGAACAGAGTGGAAGCCATGACTGGCCAACCGACATCGAAGCCGACCTGCCCAAGCTGCGGCGCGGAAGTCCCGCCTGACGCCCCGCGCGGCTATTGCCTCAAATGCCTCTTCGCCCTCGGCACCGCCGAACCTGAATCGTTAGCGACGGAGTCTCCCTCTCAACTCTCAACCCTTAACTCTCAACCAACTCCCCTCCGCTCCTTCGGCGACTACGAACTCCTCGAAGAAATCGCCCGTGGCGGCATGGGCATTATTTACAAGGCGCGACAGAAGAGCCTCGGCCGCATCGTCGCGGTGAAGATGCTGTTGTTCGGCGGCCAGTCGGGCAAGGACCAGGCGCAACGGTTCCGCGCGGAAGCGGCGGCTGCCGCCAGTTTGCAACATCCGAACATCGTCGCCATCCACGAAGTGAACGCGCACGAGGGACAGCCGTTCTTCGTCATGGATTTCATCGAGGGCCAGAACCTGGCCAGGCTCAGTGCGGAATGTGAAGTGCGGAATATGGAATGGCTGCGCCGCGCCGCGCGCTGCGTCAAGATCGTTGCTGAGGCCATTCACTACGCGCACGAACGCGGCATCCTGCACCGCGACCTCAAGCCGTCCAACGTGCTCATTGATCCGTTCGACCAGCCGCGCGTGACCGACTTTGGCCTGGCCAAGCGCCTGCACCACGATAGCGAGCTGACCTTGAGCGGCCAGGTGCTCGGCTCGCCCAACTACATGCCCCCGGAGCAGGCCGCCGCCAAACGTGGGCTGGTCGGCCGGCGCAGCGATGTCTATTCGCTCGGCGCAATTCTCTATCACCTGCTGACGGGCCGTCCGCCGTTCGTGGGCGAGACGCTCACCGACACGTTGCAGGACGTGGTGAACAACGAACCGGTGTCGCCGCGCCTGCTCAATCCCAGCGTGCCGCGCGACTTGGAAACCCTCTGCCTGAAATGCCTGGAGAAAGAGCCGGCCCGCCGCTACCAGACGGCGCAGGCGCTGGCGGATGATCTCGACCGCTTCCTCAAAGCTGAACCGATCCGCGCCCGGCGCATTGGCCCAACCGCCAAGTTGTGGCGCTGGGGCCGACGCAAACCCGCACTGGCGGGCCTCGGCGCAGCGACGCTTGTTCTGTTGCTCGTCGTCGCTGTCGGCTCGCCCATTGCGGCGTGGCGCATCAGCCAAGCGCGCGAGGGTGAACAGGTACAACTCAAGCGCGCCGAATCCACCTTGGCGCGGCTGGAGATCGAGCGAGCGGACCAACTGTTAGCGTCGGGTGATGCGCCGCGCGGCTTGGCCTATCTGGCTCGGCTGTTGCGCCAGCACCCGGACAATCGGGTTGTGGCCGAACGGCTCATGAGCGCGTTGAGTCTGGCAAACTTCAGCCTTCCCACGCTGGCTTTGCAGCACGACCCGCCGCTTCAACAGTTCAGTCCCAATCTTACAAATGCTGGCACCTCTCTGGGTCAACTTATACACGGCGGTTCGGTGACGGCGGGCAACTTCAGCCCGGATGGACAACGGGTACTCACCGCGTCCGAGGATGGCACCGCCCGCGTCTGGGATAGCCGCACTGGCCAATTGGTATGTCCGCCCTTGCGGCATCAGGCTGCGGTTGTCCATGCGCAGTTCAGTCCGGATGGCCAACAGGTGTTGACCGCTTCCTTGGACCGCACCGCGCGACTGTGGAATGCGGAAACCGGGCAACCCGTCCTGCCGGCCTTTGCGAATAAGGGCAGTGTGGTGTTCGCGGAATTCAGCCGGGATGGAAGCAAGGTCGTCACTGCTTCAGAGGACAAGATGGTCCGGATTTGGAACGCCGTCACCGGCCACCTTGTTTGCCCGCCCATGACGAATGAAGGTTCGGTCGGTTTCGCCACCTTCAGTGGCGACGGAAGCCGGGTCCTGGCAGTGATTCATACAGCTCCAGACACAGGCGTCGCTCGCGTGTGGGATGCGAGCAGCGGTGTCGAGCGGGCCGTCGTGAGCACGCTTTTTAATATACCAAACCTTCCGCCGTATGAACAATTGAGCGAGGATGGAAAGCGAATTTTCAGCATGCGAGCCGAGACTGGTTTCGGCTGCCAGGTCTGGGACATTTCTGGTCAACCCGTGCCTGTGATGCGCCTGCCGCATCAAGCCAAAGTGAATTCGATCTGCTTGAGCGCACGAGGGGATTTGGTTGCGACTGCTTCCCATGACAATACCGCGCGGGTCTGGGATGCGCGCACCGGTGAGCCCATCTCGCGTCCGCTCGAGCACGACCACTGGGTGACGGGCGTGCACTTCAGCGCGGACGGCCAACGTCTGGTCACGGCTTCCCGGGATCGGACCGCGCGAGTGTGGAACGTCCACACGGGTGCCCTGTTGACCGAACCTCTCCGGCATGAATCGCCCCTGGCCCTCGCCCGACTCAGTCCGGATGGCCAACGCGTCCTTACTGTTTCGGAAGAGAACACCGCGTGGATTTGGGACGTCCGTGGAGGCCAGCCCGTGACCATGCGCTTCCCGCACGGCGGCCAGGTCAGCCACGCACGCTTCAGCCGGGACGGCGGGCGCATCGTTACAGCTTCATTGGACGGAACGGCTCGGGTGTGGGGCGCTCGAACGGGCAAACCGGTGTCCGTATTCCAAGCGCAGGGGAAACAAACCTTCTGCGCGGAGTTTAGCCCGGATGGTCAGCGAATCGCTGCAAGTGGCGACGATGGCGTGCAGGTGTGGGACCTCGTGACAGGCCAGCATGTTGGAGAACGCTTCGATTCCAGCAGCCTCCTTTCTCGTGTTCACTTCAGTTCCGATGGCCGGCGGATCGCTGTTGTTTCTCGTTCACCGCTGGTTCCCATCCTGGACGTGCTCACCGGACGGCGCCTGGTCGAATTCGAGCACCCCCCACTCGTGTTCGGCGTTGCCTTCAGTCCGGATGACCGATCGCTGGCCACGGCGTCGTTGGACTACACCGCGCGCATATGGGATTCCCGCACGGGCCAGCCAATCACGGATCCTCTGCAGCATGATGACTACGTCTTTTGGGTTGAGTTCAGTCCAGATGGCCAGCGCATCGTCACCGCTTCCAGGGACAGGACGGCCCGGGTGTGGGACGCGCAGACCGGACGGTTGTTGGCCACGCTGGTTCACGCAGACTCGCTTTACAGCTATCACTCGGTGCAATTCAGCCCGGACGGTTGGCGCGTGGCCACGGCCGCCGGGACTGCGGCGCAGGTGTGGGACGCCCGCACTAGCCAGCCGATCACACCGCCCATTATGCATCATGGCCAAGTCTATTCCGTTCGGTTCAGCCCGGATGGCCAACGGATCGTCACGGCCTGCTACGACGGCACCGCGCGCGTGTGGGAGGCGGCGAGCGGTTTGCCTCTGAGCGAGCCGCTGCGCCACACCGCGCCTGTCCTCTATACGGAGTTCAGCCCGGACGGCACGCGCATTCTCACGGCCTCGAGGGACCAGACGGCGCGCGTGTGGGACCTGCCGCAGGCATCCATACCAGTGCCGGCCTGGTTGCCAGAGTTGGCTGAAGCGGTGGCTGGCCAGCGTATGGATGCGCGTGACATGAGCAGCGCTGTGCCCGTGGCGGAGTTGTTCAAACTCCGGCAACGACTCAGCGAGCTTTCGGGTCCAGGCCATTATGAACGGTGGGCTCAATGGTTCCTTGCCTCAAATCTGACCCGTACGCTGTCTCCCGGCTCGCCGGTGACCGTGCCGGAGATCGTCCAGCGGCTCATCGAAGAGAACACTTTGGAAAGTCTGCGACAGGCGGTGTGGCTTGCGCCCACAAACGCCCTGGCCTTGGCGCGATTGGCTTCGACGGTCGCGGCGCCGCGTTCCCAGGAAACCTCCAAGGCGACCGCCGAATCGGAGGCGCTGAGTCGCCGCGCGGTGGACCTCTCCCCGAATGATCCGGAAGTCTTGCGCGTGAGGTCCGAGGTGCGTGGACGGATTGACAACTCGCAGAAACCGTAACTGGCGTGCTTGGCGGTGATCGAGGACAGCGGATGGGAACACCTCGCCGAAACATTCCTCCACTTTTTTTGTCACCTTCTCGGAGGAACGCCTCAGAAATGGAGTGAACGAACAAATGAACTGAACCGAAGCCGAACTCCATCACAATGAAAACAATTGAGTCCCTCGCCATGAAACCTAGTCTTCCCAATCGCCGTGGGTGTTGCCGCAGCGCCTTCACACTCATCGAACTCCTGGTCGTCATCGCCATCATCGCAATCCTGGCTTCGATGCTCCTGCCTGCGCTCGGCAAGACGAAGACCAAGGCGCAAGGCATCTCCTGTCTGAACAATCTCCGCCAGATGGGCCTGGCTTGGGTGATGTACGCCGGAGATAATGATGACCGGGTTGCGCCAAACGATATCTTGGCGCGCTATGACCGCGATCGCAATTGGGTGCGGGGCTTTCTTGACGCCAATAACTCTCCCGACAACACCAACACGGTTTTCCTGACCGACAGCCTGCTGGCCTCGTACGGGGCCTCCTCTCTCGGCATCTGGAAATGTCCGGGCGACAAATCGACTTCCAAACATGGCGGCAAGGTCTATCCGCGAGTGAGGAGCATTGCCATGAATTCCTTTTTGAATTCCTATCCCTATCCGGAAGACGGAGCTTTTCCGGGTCCGTTTAAGCAGTTGGTCAAGATCGGCGACATGACTCAGCCTGCACCCTCGGGGACTTGGGTCCTGATCGACGAGCGCGAAGAGAGCATTGACAATGGCCGTTTCGGGGCCTGCATGGATGGCATTTATCCTCGCAATCCGTCGCAATTTGGCTGTCTCAACTGGCCGGCCAACTACCACAACGGCGCCAGCGGACTCAACTTTGCCGATGGCCATTCGGAGATTCGCAAGTGGCGCGATCCTCGGACGACACCACCAAAAGGAAAAGTTGTGCTAGGCGATTTCTTCAATCCCATCCCCACCCCGAACAACGAGGATTCCTACTGGCTGGGTGTAAGAACCACAGCCCTGCGATGATCCCGGCGGGACACCAGTCTTTTGTGAGTGCGGTGGCATGTCCTTCTCTTTGCACGCATCTTCAATCCCAACGGGATTGGAATCAATTTGAAGTTGCATTGATTGGCCCTCATCGCGCAGGTGGCGAAGTCACCGTTCAACCGGGCGATGTCGGCCCCCATCCACAAAATTCACTTGCTACCCCACACAGACGGGCGGAATGTGATCGAGATTCACCAGATTCAATAAACCAAATCTCCCTAATCGCGGAGCGTCAAAAAGCGATGTCCTATCAATATGAAAAATCAGAGACACATCGGGGGCAAACGGAGGGGCTTCACGCTGATCGAATTGCTGGTGGTCATCGCCATCATCGCCATTCTTGCAGGCATGCTGCTGCCGGCGCTCTCTAAGGCCAAATCCAAGGCGC
>CAMAUY010000068.1 GCA_945861565.1 Akkermansia muciniphila | reverse complement strand
TCGAAGGTCTCAACAATAAGATTCGAGTGACTACCAGACGGGCCTATGGTTTTCGAACCTTTCGCGCTCTGGAAGTGGCTCTCTATCATTCACTCGGGAAACTACCCGAGCCAACTCCTACCCACAGATTCTGCTAGCGAAGCGTTTTTCAGAACTTGGCCGGGGGGGGTGACAATCTGGTGCCAGAACATGCCGCGAATCTCAACCCGGGAGTCGGAAGCTTTCTGCAGAAGCTTGGAAAGTGTTGTATTAGGGAGGTTAGTGACCAGGGGAAAAGTATCATCGATCCACCAGTTCAGAAGATAGATATAGGAATCCGGCCCGGAGACTCTCGATATCCGGCGATTCATTGCCTGAAACGTGTCCGTGCCATCGATGAACTCCGTCACATGGACATTGGGGCGAACCGGCAGATTTCTTCCCAACCCGTCCACGAGGGTATGGTCAAACCAGCTCTCCACTTCGGACGGAGTGAGCCGGCGATCGGCAGCAGATGCTCGCTCGCTCAGTGCCCCTACCTGGAGAAGGGTGAAGAGACTGAATACAAAAGCACAAACCGTGGCGGCATCCAAAACTCCAATGGCACCGGACGAGCGACGGCGGTGAAAACAGCTTACGTGATCACTCATTACAGTCCCTTTGAGATTGTATTATGCTGGAGTCCCCAGCTGGCTCGCTCGATAGATGTTCGGAGGCAGGACATCGCCACCCATTTGTCCCATGGAATGCTCGAATCGTAAAGCCGCACTGCCCGTGTTGTAAGGAATGTTAAGCTTGTTTCGAACATCTCTTTCGACAAAGTCACGAAGTTCTACCAGCCTCTCGGCGGTCAGATGGTCGGTATAAACATAGGATTTATATCCACCGTCCGGATCGCCCTTGTAATAATCTGCGATCTTTGTGTAGTCCACTTCGTAGGCGTAAAGTTTATCACCGTTTTCTTTAAACGTGTAGACCCAGACATTCTTCTGTTCGGGATCTTGGATCGCATAGTCGTAATAGGGCGTGCCCGGGTACGTGGTGATGATCGTCACATCAAAATCATCGGGCCGGACCTCCAACAACCAATCGTGGGTTCCCTGGACGGTTTCTTCCGATTCTCCAGGATGTCCAATGGACATGAGTGCTTTGACTTTTAAATTGTTTTTCCGGGCGATATCGACGCAGCGCGTATTTTCCTCGCGGGTCGATTTCTTGTTGATGTTCTGAAGGATTCGCGGCGAGCCCGATTCGAAGCCCGTCAGAATCCAACGGAAGCCAGCCTCGTACATCGCCTTGGCCTGCGCATCGGTAAACAGTTGTGACTTAATAAAACCCCGCAACTTGAATTCGACACCAAGCTCCCGTTGGCAATCGCGGATGCGGTTCATCAGCTCGATCATCTTGGGATTAACGTTCAGCTCATCGTCATACAGCATAAACGCCTTGATTCCATAGGTCCGATATAGATGAACGATTTCCGCGACCACATTTTCCGAAGAACGCATCCGCACGCGTCGAAGCATTGGTGACTCCCGGCCGCCGCAAAAACCACAGGCGAAGGGGCACCCCAATTGAGCAATCATGCTGGTGGCCCTCACTCCTTCAATCGTGTAGTGGTAGCTCTCCATGTCCACGAGATGTCTGGCGGGAAAGGGCAGTTCCTCCAGTCGCGCATTGGTCAAGAAAAGGGAAGACTTGGGATCGTCCGCATCAATAACTTTGGGACAATCCGGCTGCAATGCCTGGAAAATGGCATCTTCACCGTCTCCAGCGACCAAAACGTCAAAGATCTCGGAGCATTTTTTCATTGCCGTCGTGGCCCGACCGTTTCGGCCATCCTTCACCTCCTTTTTGTAGGCCGCATTGACCAGCGTAATATGCGGTCCGCCCAAAATAATTTTTGCCGTTGGTTTTGTCTCGCGAATCTTCTCCGCAATCTGAGTGATTGCGGGCATTTGCGGAGTCGTCGCCGTCAATCCAAAAATCTCCGTCTCGGTAGTTCGGGCATAGTGCCCGATCGCATCCTTGAAATTGTCAATGCCCGACAGATCGACCATATCTACCGGTACGCCCCCTTTTTCCAGGGCCGCGGCGACCTTGAGGATGCCTAAGGTCATGAAGACGCGTTCATCCAGCAAAAAAATTGACGGAGGGGTGACGAGGCAAATCGGTTTCACGAAGTAAAAATTAGCACTATAGCAATGTCGCGCAAGCCATCACGTTTTATGTCGCTGCTCTTCCGAGGAAGATCCAAGAACCGGCTTTGTGTTTGGGAATCAGCCCGACAATCACCGCGACCGCCCGGAAACTCCCGGAGCAAAGGGAAGAAATGATCCAAGCCGCTTTACTCGAAGAGCAACGAAACAATACGTCCAATTTGTGAACACAATAAAACACAAGCAGCCCCCGTAATGAATTGCAAGCCAAGGGTGTAACCTTGCCGCAGCCACTTCAATAGTTTTCCTCGACTCAAAAAGTATCCGCCGCGCCCGGGTTCAGCCCGTTCCGAGGTGCTTCTGAGCTCCACCCGACGGCGCACTCGACGGGGCTCCCGATGTTCGGTGCAGCTTTTCCAACAGCAGCCCGATTCGGCGCGGATTGAGCGGATGCCCTAAATCGCCCGCGCGCACACCCGGCGCCGGAGCGGATAGCACCTGCTGCAGTGCGGCCTCCAAAACCGCTCGATCTTGTTCAACGAGCCCCATTGCAGCCGGCTCGTCCTGAGCCAGTCGCGCCGCACGTCGAGCGCACTCCAGGAAAACAGCACAAGGCTCCAGACAGGCAATTTCACTCTTGGCATCCGGAGAATCCCCCTCCACACCCTCCACTGTCCAGCGCCGCCGCTTCAAACATTGGCGCACACCGCAGGACGCTCGAATCACTTCCGAGACATCCGCGGCGCTGAGATTTTGAGCCACCCGGTACATGCCCGTCTGGCGACCCACAAAGTCCCGGTATTGGGTAACGGGGGGCGGATCGACTCGGGAGGACCATGAATCCACCACTCCCCCCGGATACAATTGGTCCAATGCGAGTTCGAGTTGCTCCTCCCCCAAGGCAAAACATACCCAGCCTGTCCGAAGATCCGGTGCGCTCTTCAGTGGTCGGAATTCGCCCAATTCATCGAATTGCGCAAGTTGTCGCAAGCCACTCACGGGAAGATCCCGAAGCAATTCTTCTGGCCGATCCCTGTCCGCCGTCGAACGTAGGCAAAACCGAACTCCGTCTCGTTTCACTTGCACTTGCCCAAAAACAAAGGAATCGGAATGTCGATTGAGGAGCCAACGGATGGCCGGCGACGGTAGTGGGGAGAGAGGCATTGATCTGTTTCCCGTGTCGTTTATAGCGCCGTTAGAGTTTGCTCGGACTTCGGAGTGCCATTCCGGGCCCCAGAAGACCCGGAAATCTGGCAAGGCCTGGCATTAGGTGCGGATCCACGTCCTCCGGAGATTGCCCGACGATGGCTTTCATAGCTAGACTAACCGAATGACCGAGTTGTCCAGCCCGGATTCCCATCTGGTGAACGCCGCCGAAGGTTGGTTGCTTCTGGGTGTTCCGGGCGACGCCCAGAGGGAACTGAATCAATTGAGTTCCGAAAGCCGCGGACATCCCCGATGTTTGGACCTTCAATGGCAGGTGTTTGCCGCCCATCGACAATGGGACGCCGCATTTTCGGTGGCCCAGCAGAGTGTCGAACGGTGGGGGCAGTTTGTCGGCGGTTGGATCCAACGCGCCTACGCGGCGCGGCGGCGCGAAGCAGGCGGGTTGGCCCAGGCATTTGCCTGTCTCGCCCCAGCGGACATCCTGTTTCCGACCGAGCCGATCATTCCGTACAACCTGGCGTGTTACACCGCGCAGCTGGGGAAACTCGACGACGCCTGGACCTGGTACGAGGCGGCGATGCAGCGGGGCCGTCGCGAGGACTTGCTAGCCATGGCGTTGCGGGACGAGGATTTGCGGCCGCTGTGGCCGCGCATCCATGCTTCCCGCAGAAAAATCAATTAAAATGGCGACTTCCTGTCCTTTGCGTTTCCAAGCGATGCGTTCTCGCGGACAGAATCCTCGATTCTAAGTAAGCGGGGTCCGTGCACCCAAGTGCGGGAATGAGGCGACCCACGTGGGAGGCCCTGGTCGAGGCGGCGGAAAAAATTTAGTTTTCAGCTTTTTTTTGATGAATTTTGACCAAGCCCTCTGCTTGGATATTCCAGTAATCCAATTAACCGGAGTTTGGAACCGCGGATCAACGCCGATATACACTGATTCGAGGCGCTCACTCAGAAGGTGAGAGGCAACGGCTTCCCCTTATCCGTGCGTCAATCCGTGTGAATCCACGGTTCGTCCCCCCGGCAATTTTCGTTTCTACTCGAATCTCTCCGGGACTCCGTGCCCTCCATTGCCCGTTTCCATGCGCCGATGCGCTGGGCCTGGAGATTGGCCATTGCTACACATAAAATGTCCCGGTCGAGACATAGTATCCTTCAACGGATCCGGCACCCTGCGGCTGCCAGGCCTTGGCATCGCCCGTGCTCGACTGCCCAGCGGTGACAGCATCCGAATCGAGTCAGAACCATGCCGACGTTGTTGTCCGAGCCTGCTCGGCTTTGCTTCGCGGGATCAAAGCGGTGACATTGCCGCCGCGGAGTCCAAATCTGAACGCCATTGCGAACGCTGGATTCGATCCGTAAAGGACGAGCTCCTGTCGAAAATGATCCTTTTCGGAGAAAGCTCTCTCCGCCACTGCCTTGAGAATTACGTGAATCACTTCCACGCGGAGCTAAATCACCCAGGCAAGGGCAACGTGATCCTGTTTCCAGCGCCCGAGGATCGGATCGGTGAAATATCGGGGGATATAAAGACTTGCGAGCGCCTCGGCGGCCTCCTGAAATTCCACTACCGAGATGCCGCATGAGTTTTTTGACCATACGGGAACTTGCCGCCATGATTGCCGCCAGCGTCCTTCTTGATCATGCCGAACCGTGCCCCTTTGTGGGCCTTTCGTAAAGGATGCCGCCGGATCCTTCTGTATGGTGATTGCCATACTCAATTCTGTGCCCAAAACGTGCCAAAAAATATAGAACGCCTCTAAATTTTGAGCAGGAACTCCCATGTAAGTCATTGATTACCAAACTGGTGCCCCCGCCCGGAATTGAACCGGGATCAACGGTTTAGGAAACCGCTGCTCTATCCATTTGAGCTACGGAGGCGTGCTCGGTCTGCTTTTAGCTGCCCGTTGCTTTCGTCTAATATCAGAAGATCGAATTCTCAATCTGAAATCCTGAAATCTCTAATGATTCCATCGACCCAAAACGGATTGCAACTTGCCAACATTCGATCCTTCAACCGATTCAAAATCACATGTGGCCGATAATGTTGTCGCCAAATTCGGAGCACTTGATCTGGGTGCTCCCTTCCATCAGTCGAGCAAAATCGTAGGTCACTCGCCTGCTTCCGATGGCCCCCACCAGTCCTTTCAAAATAAGGTCGGCCGCTTCAATCCACCCAAGGTGTCGCAGCATCATCTCACCGGACAAGACAACGGAGCCCGGGTTGACCATGTCCTTGTTGGCATACTTTGGCGCGGTCCCGTGGGTCGCCTCAAAGATCGCGTGACCGGAGATATAATTGATGTTGCCACCCGGCGCGATACCGATGCCTCCGACCTGCGCGGCCAACGCGTCGCTGAGATAATCGCCATTGAGGTTCAGCGTGGCGATCACGTCGAAGTCCTCAGGGCGGGTAAGCACTTGTTGTAGGGCGATATCGGCAATCGCATCCTTGATGAGCACGGCGCCGGCGGCGAGTGCCGCCTTTTGTTCCGCATTGGCCGCGTCTTCCCCCTTTTCTTTTTTCGTCTTTTCCCATTGAACCCAGGTGTAGACTTTGTCGCCGAAGTACTGGGTTGCGCAGGCGTAACCCCAGTCGCGGAAAGCTCCCTCGGTATACTTCATAATGTTGCCCTTGTGGACGAGGGTCACCGATTTGCGCTTATTCTTGAGGGCATAGGAAATAGCACTGTGAACGAGGCGAACGGTGCCGGACCAGCTTACCGGCTTGATTCCCACGCCGACCAAGACTTCGTTGCGCACGCCCGGGGCCCCAACCCGCTTCCAGAATTCTTCGGACTTGGCCTGCGTGCCAAACCGGATCTTGTTGAAATCCTTGGGAAATTCGCGCGCGATGAAGTCGAGGACTTTTTGCGCCTCTGGAGTGCCAGCGGCGTATTCGATTCCGGCATAGATGTCCTCGGTATTTTCCCGGAAGATGACCATCTCGACTTTTTCCGGACGTTTTACCGGGCTGGGCACTCCGGTAAAATACTGAACCGGCCGGAGACAAACATAGAGGTCCAGCATCTGACGAAGGGCGACATTGAGAGAACGGATGCCACCGCCCACCGGTGTGGTCAGGGGGCCCTTGATGCCAACGAGAAATTCGTTGAACGCGGCGACGGTGTCGTCGGGCAGCCAGTTGTTGTAGCGTTTGAAACTTTCTTCACCCGCGAAAACTTCCATCCACGAGATTTTGCGTTTCCCGCCGTAGGCCTTTTGCACGGCGGCATCGAAGACGCGCACGCTGGACGCCCAGATGTCCGGACCCGTGCCGTCGCCGCGGATGAACGGAAGAATCGGATCATCGGGAACGCGGAGCACGCCCTGGTGGATCGAGATCTTGTTGCCGGCGGGAACGGTGCAAGTGGAGTAGGCCATGGCGCAATTGGATTCAGTCGTTGAAATGTCAGTCAATTAGTCTGGTATCCGCCCGTTGGAGATATCCCACGGACGGGAAAGGTCGATTTAGCCGGCGGAAGGCTATCCGGCAAGACGATTACTCATCATCATTCCGGCCGTGACCACCGCGAGAGAGCTTGGCGAGGCGGGCTTTGAGAGCGGAACGACTTTCCTCCCAGGCCGCCCAATTGTAGTCCGAAACGTCCTGGGCGAACGCTTTTTTGGCTTTCGGCCAAAGGTCGTCGAGCGCTTTAAGTGTTTCCGCCAGGAGGGTACGATCCCGTGAGCGGTTGAGGACTTCGGCGTAGGCGATCAAATTGTGAGGATAATCCGGCCTGAGCTCAACCGCTCGGCGGAAATGTTCCCGGGCCTTTGCCTTGCTACCGATGCTGGTGGGCCAGCCTGGGGTCTGAAAGTAAAGCATTCCGAGACAACGGTCCGGGCCGGCAAAATCATATTTTTCATCCAGCGCTCGAGCCCGGAGAAAAAGTTCCTCCAATTCCTTCACGAGCTTGAGTGCAGCGAGCAGCTTCGTTCGAGCCAGTTCGCCAAGGTTCATCGCAAGGTAGTAGGTAGCTCCGACCTCTTTGGGAGCTTGGACCGCCGCTCCCCGGCAGGCGGTGATGCCCTGTTCGGCCAACGCGGCGCGTTCAGCGGAGGAACCGGCGATGACCGCGAGCTCGTACGCCGCTCGACCGAATGAAATCGCGGCGGTCACGTTGGTGCGGGATAATTGCCATCCGGCTTGCCGAGCCGAAAAATTTTTCAGAGCCGCCGAATGAAAGGGCTTGGGGTCCAATTCGGCTCCCAGGCAAACACCGGCGAGGCATCCGGCCGACAATACCCATTGAAAACGTTGAAAAAACCAGACAATCACGTGAAATAAGCCGCCCGTTCAATTTGCAGCCCGCGCTCTGAATGCCACATCTGAACCGTCATTCAAGCGAAACTCGATAAAATTACGACTTGCGTCGGGGCGTCGGCCAAGCCTATATCCCGAACGACCGGTGTCTGAAAGAATGGTTTACGAAAACCGCATGATCAAATTGCAACTGGAGGCGATCGCGTGAGTCGCCCTTACTCACGGTATCAACCCGCTCAACCGCAATACCGCACCAACGGTCGAATTCGCGCTCGGGAGGTCCGGGTAATTGGGGTCGACGGTGGGCAATTGGGGGTTTTGGAGCTGAGTGCAGCCATCAAGATCGCCATTCAGCAGGGCGTTGATCTGGTTGAAATCGCTCCCACGGCGGTGCCGCCGGTTTGCCGGCTTGTCGACTACGGCAAGTTCAAATACGAACAGGCAAAGAAGGACAAGGATTCCCGGAAGCACCACCATTCCAACGAGGTTAAGGAGATCCAGTTGACGCCTCGTATTGATCCCCACGACATGGGGATCAAAATGGAGCACGCCATTGGCTTCCTGTGCGAGGAAATGAAAGTCAAACTGGCACTTCGTTTCCGTGGACGCGAATTGGCCCACAAGGAAAACGGCTTCAACGTGGTAAAAAAGTTTCTCACCGACATCGCCCCTTGGGGGCATGCCGACAACGAGCCTAAGCTGAACGGGAAGATGATCCAAGTAATGCTAAGTCCTCAGCCGAAGCATAAGCGTGCAAAGAACCCGCATGAGGATGAGCCCGAGGCGACCCCTCCGACCCCCGCACGTCCTTCGAAATCAGATGAGAATTCGGCCCCCGTCCGTGAGCCTGCCAATTCCGTTGCATCCCCTGCAGTACTCAACAGCCCGTTCGCAGAGCTCGACCTCCCCCCCGGACCCCCGGTCGCCCATCAGGAAGGTAATTCTGAGAGAATCACTTCGTTCTCCTAAAGCAGGTGGCCGAGCTTTTCACGCTTGGTCGCCAGGTACCGCTCGTTGTGAGGATTGGATGCAATCCGAAGCGGCAACTGTTCGACAATTTCCAAACCGTAGCCCGTAAGGCCGACCACTTTTTTGGGATTATTGGTGAGCAATCGAATGGTTTTCAACCCCAGGTCGCACAACATCTGTGCTCCAATCCCGTAGTCTCGCAAATCCATTCCATAGCCCAGCTTTAGATTTGCCTCCACGGTGTCGTAGCCGGCCTCCTGCAGCTTGTACGCTTTGATTTTGGAGGCGAGACCAATACCGCGGCCTTCTTGCCGCATGTAAAGGAGCACGCCTGCACCGGCCTGTTCGATGGTCTGCAGCGCGCGGTGTAATTGAGATCCGCAGTCACAACGGCGCGAGCCAAACACATCCCCGGTCAAACACTCACTGTGCACCCGGACGAGCACATTCTTGCGGCCCGCCACTTTCCCCTTCACCAAAGCCAAATGGTGGCTGTCATCAATCCCTGATCGATACAAATGGAGATCGAAATTCCCAAATTCCGTCGGCAACTCGACGCTTTCCACCCGTTCCACCAGCTTTTCACGTGTGCGACGGTATTCGATTAAGGATTCGATGCTTCCGATCTTGAGCCGATGCTTTCGAGCGAACCGCCGTAACTCCGGAAGGCGCGCCATCGTGCCGTCGTCGCTCATGATCTCACAGATGACGCCAATGGGCCGGCAGCCGGCGAGCGTGGCCAGATCAACCGCCGCCTCCGTGTGCCCTGCCCTCCGCAGGACCCCTCCCGGCTTCGCCCGCAGTGGAAAAATGTGTCCAGGCTGAACGAGATCCTCCGCGGTCGCGCCGGGATCTGCCATAACCTGAATAGTGCGGGCCCGATCCGCGGCACTGATGCCGGTGGAGATCCCCTTCGCGGCGTCAACCGTCACCTGAAAGTCGGTTTTGAAAGACTCTCGGTTGTGAGCGACCATTCGTTCGATGCCCAACTGCCGAAGGCGGTCATCCGACGAAGGCACGCAGATCAGTCCGCGGCCGTGCTTAGCCATGAAATTAATGGCCGCAGGCGACACTTTTTCCGCCGCCATGACGAGGTCGCCCTCGTTTTCGCGGTCCGCATCATCAACAACGATCACGATGCGTCCCTTTTTGAGATCCGCGACGAGGCTTTGGGTGGAATCAAATCCAGACTTCATTTCGGGGGCGGACCGTAGTCGCCGGGCTGAGGGAATGCAAAAGCGGTAAATCAAAGTCGTCGGTAGATCGGCAATCGAAGGGGAGTTGCGGAGATGCCGGCGGGGATCTCGGGGACAGCGCTCAGCGAAGACGATTGACACCTAACTGCAATGAGACCACAAAGGGGAAAGAATACGTTCGCAGAATTTTGCAATGAAAACATGCTGTTTAGGGATTCGCATGAGCAAACGTACACACTCTTATGAAGAACGCTTCGACTGAAACCATCTCACTCTTTCCACGCCGTCCCAGCAACGCAAGGCAACCGTTCCTCCGGCGAGCGTTCACCCTGATTGAATTGCTGGTGGTTATCGCGATCATCAGCATTCTGGCGTCCATGTTGCTTCCCTCCCTGGCAAAAGCCAAAGGCAAGGCGCAGAGAATAAAGTGCGTGAGCAACCTTCGACAGATCGGGTTGGGCCTGATGCTCTATGCGGGCGATTTTGCCGACACACTCCCCGGGATCAACGCCGTGCCAACCGACCCGAGGCCTTGGGTGATGTACAAGCGATTGATCAAATCGTATGTCGGATTAAGCAACACCAACAACCCGTCCACCAACGATATGATTTTCCGATGTCCCAGCGACATCGGTTTTCCGCTGCTGCTCGGACTGGACACCCCCTCCTACCGGGACCCTTCCCAAGACTACAATAGCTACATCTTCAATGGCGTCCACTGGGCTCCCAATATCAGCGGCAAGAAAATCGGCAACATCCAGCAGGCAACGCGCACCATCCTGGCTGTGGAATACGCGGCGCACGGCCCGGTGACGTGGCATGACGGAATTACAAAATTCCAGCCACGCACCGACAAGGCCAAGAGCAACGCGTCGTTTCTGGATGGGCACGTGAATTACACACCCATTTACTACAATAAATCGGCCGGCCCCTGGGAGTATAACCCTCCCTCCACAAACAGTGTGTATAATTACGTCTGGTTCGAGCAATAATTCCAGTATGAATTTGAAAGTGTTGAAAACGATGGCCCTGATCGCATTGATCGGGGCAGCCTGGATTTTGATCTATCGCACATTGACTTCAGGGGGGATTGACCTGGACCCATTCCAGGCGCTCGGACGAGGGGCCGCCGTGGAAACCGCCAAATTGCTTCACAACTCGGGCCGCCTTGTCCTCGTGGACGCTGCATTGGGTGACTATAAGGTGCTGGCCCCTACGACGGAAACCCAGATCAAGGCCTTCAAAAAGGCGGTTGGAGGCACGGGCCTAAAAATCGCCGCCGTGGCGAAGGCAAACATCGCTCCCCCTTCCCTCGGCAGGACCGGTATCTTTATGGAGCCAGGACAACTTTCGAAACTGATCAGTCAACATGCTGATGCCGATGCGTTGGTTCTGTTTGTGGGACTGGCGAGCCGGGAAGAGGTTGAAGCCGCCCGCCCCAAAAGTGGCAAGCCTCAACTGGTGATGGTCGCGAACTACGAGCCTTATTATAGGCCGCTCGTGCAATCCCGGGTGATCCAACTTGCCATCGTTCCGCGAATGGACGGCGACGAACCAGGCAAGGCTGTGGAAAGCTCTCAAAGTTATTTCGAGCGCAATTATCGCGTTATGACCCCTGAAAACGCGTCTCAACTCCCCGACTAAGTCAACGCGGAGCCTCTCTGCTCGCATGGCAACCGGTCGGCGAACCACCCGCGCGACATGTGGCACAATTTATCCCGCCGGACCATCCGAATCAGGGGATTTCAGTCGTCCCATTTTTTGGAGTCGGCTCGAGGACAGCCGGAGGCGGTTGGGTCGGCAGCGGTTGTTTTCTGCCCCTCTTCGTTTTCTTTTGCTGAGCCTTACTCGAATTTTCATTCGCCTTGCGCTCCTGCTCAATCCACTCCTGCTCGGAAGCCTTGATCCCGGGCATGATGTCCCGTTCACGAATGGTGAGTTGCGCAGCGGCTTCCGGCGTGGACAGAATCGTCGGCCGCATCATGACGAAAAGCTCCAAGCGATCGGCCGACTTACTGTTGCTCCGAAAGGCGGCACCGAGAAACGGAATATCCTTCAAGAAAGGAACCCCGGAGCCACCCTTGGTCCGGGTGTCGTTGATGTAGCCACTGAGCAAGACGGCTTCGTTATTCCGGACGGTAACGAATGAATTGGCGTGACGACTGGTGGTTTGAGGGGGGATCCCGGTGCTCGTGTCCACCACGCCGTCCAACTCCTGAATATCCTGGGACACTTCCATCACCACGAGGTCATCCGAGGTTATAAACGGCGTGACATCCAATGAAATGCCGACAGGGAGGCTGCTATAGGTGGAACTGACTCCACCGCCAAAGCCATAGTCGCCTTGCTTGAAGGGAATCTCCTTGCCGGCAAAGAAGCTGGCGGACTTGGCGTGTGAGGTTAGGATGCGAGGTCGCTGAATGACGCTGATCCGATTGTCGGAGGCGGAGGCAGAAAGGACGACATCCCAATTCGGACCCAGCCGAGCCCAGTAACCGAGTCCACTGCCATTCGGGAATAAGGTCGAACCGTTGGTGGACAACGAACCGGCTCCGGAAAGGATCTGTTGCAATTTACCGAGTCCACCATTGTTATTCATAATCCCGGCTCCCACATTATTCGTGTTGCCACCCAGGGCAGAAGGCCGTTGGCCGACCGTGACGCCGTAGTTGAGGGCGTTGCCCGTGGACACACTCATGACGATCGCTTCGATTAGAACTTGAGGCAGAAGGGTATCGACCTTTTGAACCACTCTTCGGATGGCTTCCATGTCCTTCTTCGAGGCGTAGACGAGGAGCGAATTGGATCGTTCATCCGGGACAATCTTGGTGGCGGGATCGGCGAGTAGTGAATGTTCAACCGTCTGAGCAGCCTGGCCACCGGCCGCCCGCGTGGCAGCGTTGAGACGACCCGCAAAATTGGGTGCGGCCTGCGCCACCTGAAAAGGAGTGATTGAATCGGTGAAGGGACGGATTTCACCCGCCTGCGGCAGCACCGAATTTCCGTAGGTGGAATACCCGCCACCGCCGTAACCGCCGCCGCCATAGCCGCCCCGGCTGCCGCCATACCCGCCGTAACCGCCGCCGCCGTATCCGGAGCCTCCATAACCGCCTCGACCACCGCCATAGCCACCTCCCGATCCGTATCCACCCCCGACACCTCCGCGGCCCCCTCCCTGGCGGCCGGCGGCCCCCGCAGCGCCGGCCCCCGCAGCGGCGGCCCCTCCCCCCGCGCTGCCGCCGAGCACACCGCTCATCGTCTGGAAGATTTCAGTTACCTGGCCGTACTTGATGGGGATTACCTCCAACACGTAATCGTCGTCTGGCACGACATCCATCCTCTCAATGATCTCCAGCATCCGTTTCACGTTAATCGCATAGTCTCGGAGCACGATAATGTTGGCGGGATCGACCGCGACAATGCCTCCCGGATTTTTCGCAAAGAAAGCCAGTGTTTGAGACAGTTCACTCGGCTTCGCATTCTTCAACTGAACAATGTGAGTCACGAACTGGCTGGCTTCCGCCAAATTCGTCGATCCGAGCATCGAGAACGCCGCACCTTCCTGCAATGCTTGCGCCTGCGGAACGGCTTCGACGAATTTCTCACCCTGGGGGATCATGGTAATCTGGTTCAGAGCCAGGACGGTATCGTAGGCTTGCAATGTTTCCCTAACGGTCAACGGAGTGCGGGGCTTGAAGGTGATGGTCACCGCCGGCAGCGAAGAGGGGCGCAGAACCGCCCGTCCTGAAATCTTCTGATAGATATCGAGGAATTGATCCAAAACCATCTGATTGAACGACTGGGCGTTGATTAATATCTCGCCGTTCGCGTTGGTGTGAGTGCCGATCACCACCGGAGGATTGGTCCCGCTTTGGACGATGCCGCCGGGTCCCGGGGCCAATTGCGTGGGGTCCGTGGGGATCGCCGTTCCCGGACTGCCGGGCACTGGCACGGCCGAGGCGATCGCTGGCGGTGGCACCACATTGAAGGGTGGACGAACCCCCGGAACGGGGCTCACCGCGGCCGGGGTGCCTAGATTCAAAGAAGGATTCGCGACCGTGGGCGGTCGGGCAATCGGGGTCGGAAACTGGCGGGGCACGGCGAGTCGATTCGACCGGACCAGATTATTAGTGGTTCCGGAAAGGTTGGGGGGACGCGGCAGAGTTATCTGCGGGGCGATGGCAGGTGCCGTCGGGTCCTGCGCGATAGCGTGCACGCCGGCAAGAAGCACGGCCAACATGAGGAGCGTTCGGATCTTTTTCACAGGGGACCTATTTCGTGGCGGGCTTGCTCACGGCGGGTTTGTTGGGGGCGGCGGCCCCTCGGGATTGCACCGAGGGTCCTCCGCGCGCCGGGGCATTGGTTGCCATGGCAACTGCGGGTGTGGGATTCTTCTTCTGAAAGCTTGCAACCAAACTGAGCGTCGCGGCCAATCGACTCGGGTTGGCCGGGTCAAGGCGTAGGTTCACCACATCACGAACGCGGATCATCAGAACGGTCGTCCCCAGGGAGTATAGAAAATCGACCAGTTCCTTCTCACCGGCCTTGACCTCGGCATTCATCACTACTTCATCAAAGAAAAGATTCGTGACGCCCCCCCGGGAGAAGGATGGCACCACGCGGATCGCCTCCAGTGTCACACCGCTGGCACTCGCCGCCGTCGAAATCGCGGATTGCAGCTTGTTCCCCTGATTTTCTTGTTCCACAGCGATGGCCGCCCCTGCGGCTTCAAGATCCTTCAGGTGCGCTTCATACGTTTTTTTCCGACTGATCTCGGAGTTATATTTCTGAATTTCGCGCTGAATTTTTTCCAGGTCAGCATTCACCTGACCCCATTCGCTAAATCGGCCCCAGATAAATGCCCAGTTCAGCACCAGAAACAGAACAACAAACCCCACGAGCATCAATCGCCGTTCCTGCGGCGAGAGATTGAGTTTGTCGAACCAAGCGGTCATGAGGCTTTCAGTGACAAAAGACTATGGATTCTGCGCTCGCCGCAGATCGGCATCAAAACGCCACGTGGCGGTGTCTCCACGCCGGACAATGCTCGCCGCCTGGACTCGGCTGAAGAGCTTTTGGTTGTTCACTTCCGACTCCTTGAGTTTCTCGTTGAACTTCGTGATCTCCTCCGTCGCGTCGCCCGATGCGGTGCCGTCCAGGGTCAATTTCTGGCCTTTCTGCAGGTTCATGCTGACCAATGTCAGTTCGGGCGGAAGGGCTTCGATAACCGATTTCCAACAGTCCAGGGCGGCGAACTTCAGGGCAACTTGGTCCTGCAGCACGTCGACCTTCCGTCCCAGTTGAATGGTATTTGTGTAGGCCTTGCCCAGGACGATTGCGTTGGCCCGCGCGGTATCCAGTTGCCGAGTCTTAAAACTCAACATTCCCAGATAAAGAACCACGCCGGCGAGGTACATCAGGGCCACCGTCGAGAGCGCCTTGATCCAGAGACCTTCGACGAATTTCTGACGGTACCGGCTGGATATATCGACCGGCAGCAGACTCACCGGTGCCGGCTGCAAAGCCTGCTGGGCGGTGAGTTCCGCCAATCGGGCGTCGGCCGGACGTTCCGTGACGTTGACCGGGCACCCGGACCATTCCCGAAGCGCCACCTCGCACGGTGCGGCCAAGTCCGCCCCAGCAATGAGTCGGACACTAGGAATCTGCTTCAACCAGCCGGCCATCTCGCCCGCCCACGCCGTGTGCGTCAATTGCTCCGCAAGCAAGATCGGGCCTGCCGGTCCACTCGGCAACGTCGACAGATTCAATTCCATCAGCACTCCGCCGCTCCACCAAGCACTCAACGCATAGATCCGATCCGCCTCCGCGCGCAGAAATACCCACAGTCCCTCCGCAACCGCCGGATACGACCGGAGTTCCCGCAGGAACGGAATCTCCAACTGGTCGGCAATAAAACCGTCTTGCTCCAGATTGCCGAGGAATTCCTCAATGGCGGTCCTCCGTACCAGCGCGATAATCGCGGTCTGTTGCTTGCCATCCGCATGCGGAATCGCCTCGACGGTCCACACAATCTGCGCCTGCGGAAGGGGCGAAATCTTTTCGAGCTGAAATTCAACCATCCCCGGCAGCTCGGCTGGGTCACCTGCGGGCAGTTGTAACACTCGAAGAAAAACATCCGCCGCCGGCAACCACGCAATGTTCACCCGTGGTTGCAGCAACGTCTGCCAACTCTTCCGCACGACATTCGGCGGAAACGGTTTCCCCACCGGAACGGAATGGACGGGACCCGGCATCACCTTGTCCCGGCCCGCTCCAAACTGCCATAGTTGCCGGCCGACAGGCATCGCACTCAGCACGGTGCACGAATGCCATCGGGACGCCTTCACTTGCCCACCCCTTTCTCCTCACCCAACAGTCCCCGCAGATGCTCCTCCGACTGCGTCACCCGCAGGACCTCCTCCAGAGTGGTGACTCCGAGCTTTACTTTGCGCCATCCATCCTCACGCAATGTCCGCATCCCCTGCTCCCGTGCCTTCAACGCGATGGTACTGGCGGGAGCTCGGTTCATGATCAGCGGCCGAACCCCCTCATTTACTAGCATCAACTCATGAATGCCCGTGCGGCCTTGGTATCCCAGTTGACGGCATTCCTCACATCCAATCCCCTTCATGAAGTTCGTCGAAGCAATATCCGACTCTGGATAGCCAACCTGCCGCAAATAAGTGGGGTCGATGGCATGCGGCTTCGTGCAGTGGGGACAGATCATCCGAACCAGTCGTTGGGCCATCACCGCCTCAATCGACGACGCGACCAGGAACGGCTCGATGCCCATGTCGATGAGTCGCGTGAACGCGCTGGGCGCGTCGTTGGTGTGCAGTGTGCTGAACACCAAATGGCCCGTCAGCGATGCCCGAATTGCAATTTCCGCGGTCTCAAGATCGCGAATTTCTCCCACCATCACCACGTTCGGATCCTGCCGCAGGATGTGGCGTAACCCGACGGCAAACGTCAGGCCGATATCGGCTCGCACCGGGATCTGATTAATCCCCTTCAGCTCATATTCGACCGGTTCCTCAATGGTGATGATCCGTTTGGTGACCGAGTTGATCGTCGAAAGAAACGCGTACAGGGACGTGGATTTCCCGGAGCCGGTCGGACCCGTGACCAGGAAGATGCCGTGCGGTTTGACAATGATATCCCGGATGGCCACTTCCTCGTCCGTCGCGAATCCGAGTCGATCGAGACCAAAGAATATCTTACCCCGCGTCAGGAGGCGGAGCGAAACGGACTCACCCCACACCGTGGGCACCGTGGATACCCGGATGTCGATCTCTTCGCCCTTGATGCGCACATTGATTCGGCCGTCCTGAGGAAGGCGTTTTTCGGCGATGTTCATCCCGCTCATGACTTTGATACGGGAAATGAGGGCTGCCTGATGCCGTTTAATCTGCGGGGGCAGTGGCGTCTGATGCAGGATGCCGTCGATGCGATACCGGATCCGCAACTCGTCCTCAGCGGGTTCAAAATGGATGTCGGTCGCCCGGTCCTTGAAGGCCTCCCAAATCACTTGGTTCACGAACTTGATGATCGATGCATCCTGATCATCCCCCGTGATCTCCTTGGAGTCGACGAGCAGGTCCATCGGATCGTCCTCCTGCATCTCATCCATTGTTTCCGCACCGACGCCATAGTATTTCTTAAGCGCCTTCTCAATCTCGGTCTTCGGGGCAAGAACAAACTGCACGGGACACCGGGCGTCATGCCGCACCGACGACTGCATGGCGGCATCAAACGGATTGCTGGTCGCCACCTGGAGAACGTCGTTCTCGAAGCGCACCGGCATCACAAAGTGCTGAAAGGCCACCTTCGTTGAAATCCGTTTCCGAACCTCGTTTTCCACATTTAAACGGGCCAGTTCAACGCAGGACCAGTTGAGCACCGGAGACAACTGATGCAGCAACTGATCCTCCGAAATCCCCTTCTCGCGGGCAATGAACTCCAACTGGGATTCGACCCCACCGTTGTCCGCCGCTGACCTCCAAGCACGCGTCCACTCGTCGAGCTGCAAGGGGGACGCCACCCCGGCTTGTTCGAGTAAGGATTTGAGCGAGACAAATGCCATGTCCGTAGAGACTCTTGTATGGAACTCCCGCCCGTTGAAAAAGTTTCGCGACAAATCGGCCGACGCCCGAGAGAGAGGCCCGCGCTGCGCCGTGATTCGTTTCGTCTCAAAAGGAGAAAGCCGCTCCGGGATCTTCGGAGCGGCTCGGCAATTGCAGGAGGCTGTCACCTCCAAACATCACGGGCCGCAGGGCACGTGTGCCCGCATCATTTCTTCGCTTTCTTGGGCTGAACCGCGCTGCGCTTATCCTCGATCGCGGCTTGGGCGGCGGCAAGGCGGGCGACGGGCACCCGGAAGGGCGAGCAGCTCACATAGGTCAGACCGAGTCGATGGCAGAACTTGACGGAATCAGGTTCCCCACCATGTTCTCCACAGATGCCGAGCTTAATGCCGGGCCGGGTCTTGTTGCCCTTCTCGATGGCGATCTGCATGAGTTGTCCCACGCCCGTTTGGTCAATGGTGGCGAAAGGATTCTTCTTCACAATTTCGCTTTCCGCGTAGCCGGGCAGGAAGCTGCCGGAGTCGTCGCGCGACATTCCAAGACAGGTTTGGGTCAGGTCATTCGTCCCGAAGCTAAAGAACTCCGCCGTCTGGGCAATCTCGTCCGCGGTTAGCGCGCCGCGAGGCACCTCGATCATGGTCCCGACCGAGTAGGCGATTTTAACCTTCCTTTCCTTCTGAACGGCCGCGGCAACTTCGTGAACGACCGCAACCTGCAGGTCGAGCTCCTTCTTGAAGCCGACGAGCGGGATCATGATTTCCGGCTTCGCCTTGAACCCCTTCTTGTTGGCATCCGCGGCCGCCTCAAACACGGCGCGCGCCTGCATCGCGGTGATTTCGGGGTACTTAATGCCCAGGCGGCATCCGCGAAATCCGAGCATGGGGTTGAACTCATGGAGTTCGTTCACGCGGGTCATGATTCTTTCGACGGAGATGTTCAATTTTCGGGCGAGGTCCATCTGCTGCTCCTTGGCGTGGGGCAGAAACTCGTGCAACGGCGGGTCGAGGAATCGAATGGTGGCGGGAAAGCCCTTCAGCTCCTTGAAAATGCCGAAGAAATCCTCGCGTTGATACGGGAGGAGTTTCGCCAGCGCCGTTTGACGAGCCGTCAACGAGTCGGCCAGGATCATTTCTCGCATGGCATCAATGCGATCTCCTTCGAAGAACATGTGCTCGGTCCGGGTGAGACCGATGCCAGTGGCCCCGAACGCAAGGGCATTGGCGGTCTGTTCCGGGGTGTCGGCGTTGGTCCGCACCTGCAGTCGGGCAGACTTGGCGCACCATTTCATCAGCTGGGAAAAATTCTTGAACTTTTCCGTGGCCTGAGCGGCTTTGTCGTCATGAATGAGGCCCGCGATAATTTCGGACGGGGCGGTCTTGATCTGGCCGCCGTATACAAGCCCGGAGGTGCCATCAATTGAGAGGAAGTCCCCTTCATGGAAAACCTGCCCATCGACCGTCACAAACTTTTTGTCGTAATTGACCTGGAGGCCGGCGGCGCCGCAGACGCAAACCTTGCCCATCTGACGGGCCACGAGCGCGGCGTGCGAGCTAACGCCACCGCGGGCCGTGAGGATGCCTTCGGCGGCAATCATACCCCGCAGATCTTCCGGCGACGTTTCGACGCGAACGAGAAGCACTTTTTCACCTTTCTCGGAGGCCTGCACGGCGCGATCCGCGTTGAAATAGATTTTCCCGGTCGCCGCCCCCGGACCGGCGGGGAGGCCGGTGGCGATGGCCTTGGCCTTTTTGACTTCAGCAAGGTCAAATACGGGCGCCAGCAACTGATCCAATTGGTCCGCCGGGTTACGAAGAATCGCGGTCTCCCAATCGATAAGTTTCTCCTTCACCATGTCCATCGAGAACTTGAGTGCAGCCATGGCGGTTCGTTTGCCGTTGCGGGTCTGGAGCATGAACAACCGCCCCTCCTGAATCGTGAATTCGATGTCCTGAACGTCTTTGAAATGGGACTCGAGTGTTTTGCGAACCGTGAGCAGTTCCGCGTAAGACTTGGGCATCGCAGCCTTAAGCTTGAGCACCGGTTCGGGCGTGCGAACGCCGGCGACCACGTCCTCGCCCTGAGCGTTAATGAGAAACTCGCCATAGAATTCGTTGACCCCATTCGCCGGGTTGCGGGTGAACGCCACGCCCGAACCGGAGGTCTCGCCGGTGTTGCCGTATACCATGGCCTGCACATTAACGGCGGTTCCCCATTCGGTGGGAATATTGTACTTCCGGCGGTAGACCGTTGCGCGATCGTTCATCCAGGAGCCAAACACCGCACCGGCGGCACCGCGCAATTGATCCCAGGGATCACTGGGGAAACCCTTGCCGGTGCGAGTCTTTACCAGCGATTTGAAACGCTTCACGAGCTCCTGCTGGTCCGCCGCCGTGAGGTCGCTGTCCACGATGTCCCGATGATACGTGTCGTGCTTGTAGTTGTGAATCACGGTCTCAAAGGGATCCTGGTCCTCTCCTTCCCTCTTCTGGACACCGAGAACGACGTCTCCATACATCTGAATGAAGCGCCGATAGCAGTCCCAGGCAAAACGCTCATTCTTCGTCGCGCGGCCAAGCGCCAGAACGGTCTGGTCGTTCAAACCCAGATTCAGAATCGTATCCATCATGCCCGGCATGGAATCGCGGGCCCCCGACCGGACCGCCACAAGGAGCGGCATGCCCGTGGCATCGCCAAACTTGCATCCCATTATTTTCTCCATGTTCGTGACGCCCGCGGCCATCTGGCCCTGGAGCTCGGCGGGATACGTCCGCTTGTGGGCGTAGAAATAAGTGCAAACCTCCGTCGTGATGGTGAAGCCCGGAGGAACCGGAAGACCGATTCGGGTCATTTCGGCAAGGTTTGCGCCTTTGCCGCCGAGGAGAGGTTTCATCGAACCATCGCCATCCGCCTTTTTGTTGCCCCAGGTGTAAACGTATCGTGCTGCTTTTGCCATAATCGTAGGTTGTCGTGAGCCGTCGTCGTGTGATGCGATATGAGTGTAATGTCCGCCGGCAGGCCGCACCTCAACGTGGAGACCCCGCCGACAAAGAAGGGCGAGACTAGCGGGCACCCAAAGGGCGTCAACGGCGAGTTGACGCGGAAACAGGCCAAAAATCGTCCGGCCCGAGGGGGGGGGGAGATCCAGCCTTGCTTCGCGAAGATCGCCCCACCTAGGAGGGGTGATTACATTCGATCAACAACGCAGTATCCTAAACATAAACAGGTTACAGAAACAAAACTCCCACTCCCATCAATCAATTCTATCCGTTTTACTGTGGCTCTCGATGCAAGCGTAGGCGTTGTGATTATGAATGCTTTCCTGATTTTCCGCCTCCACCTTGTACCAAGTGATATCTGGATTCGTCCGCAATCGCAGCACGACATTGCGGACCAGATCTTCCACAAACACCGGGTTTTCGTAGGCCCGTTCGGTGACAACTTTTTCATCTTCGCGCTTCAGAAGGGAAAACATCTCGCTGCTTCCGCTCGCTTCGATCAGCGTCACCAAGTTCTCGATCCAGATCACCTTTTCCGACCGAATCTGCACCGTGACCTCGCCGCGCTGATTGTGCGCCCCGTACTTGCTAATGGCTTTTGAGCATGGGCACAGCGTCGTGACGTTGCATTTTACCGTCAGCAGGAAATCGAGTTTTTCACCAATCATCGAAGCATCGAAGCGCACCTCGTAATCCATCACTCCCTCTTTCCCGGTCGCCGGAGCCCGCTTCACGAGGAAAAACGGAAACTCCATTTCGAGATGGGCATTGCGGGCGTTGAGGCGGACCTGCATCGCCCGAAGCATGTCGGGGATGTTTTCCACGTGGACCACGCTGCCGTGTAAATTGAGCACTTCGACAAATCGACTCATGTGAGTGCCCTTGAACTCCTTGGGCAAATCAACAAACAAGCCGATCCGGGCCACGGTATTCTGCAAGCCTCGGGTTGCCTTGTCGCGAACCTGCACCGGAAACCGAAGGCCCCGCACTCCAACTTTATCAATGGGTAACTGGCGGTGATCCCGTTCACTTTGCTTGTCGGTCAATGATTCCTGGCCAAGGGATTTTTTCTTCACAGACCGCCAACGTGGCACGATCTGAAGCCGCCGCAACTTCAGGGCCACAGCAGACCGGGAAACTTCTTCTGCAACATGGACCGATGCTTCGAGTATTGCCGGGCCCGCCAACTCGGCCAATCGGTCGTGGCCTCCAGGCGCTTCCCATCGGGCAACATCAACCAAACCTTCACCGGCAGTTTGCCATCACATACGGACGGATGAATCAACGCCGGAAACGCATCCACGAGCTTCACCTGCCCTTCCGGCGGTTCCAACGCCTCCGGAGTTTCCGGGTAAATCAGCTTGTGGCGCTTCTCTCCCGGCCAGGCCATCCAGACCGATGCTAGTTCATCAATCCATGAAACTTGGTCCGCGGGAAGATGTCGCCGAATGCCCGCGAGCAGGTCCACGCCCTGTACTTCCTTGACGAGTGAGCACCCTGTGAACGCACGCGCCAAGCACTGCGTCAGGGCGGCACCGTCGAGGGGCGGAATTTCGAAATCCGGCAGCCGATTCGATACGAGGTTGACCCGGGCAATGAACTGGCGGGCTTCGTGACCGAATTGCGGCAGTTCAAACCAACCTTGGGAAAACGCGTCCGCCAGACAGCGTCCCGCCGCGACTGGATCCAGTTCGCGTTGGTGCTCCTGAGCAATTACCAGATCGAGAAATCGAATCATACGAACCGCCGCGACCCGTTTGTGGGTTCGGTCGTAGACATGCTCAATCGGGCTGGTGAGGTGCTCGGGAAACATTTCCTTCAGCCAGTTGGGCTGCACGGCGGTTGCCTGGCTCAGCAGCGTCATCGGTCCCGCCCTGCCGCTGATCTCCCGAATGCCGGCCACGACGATGAGCGGAGACTCCTGGACCACGCTTTCGCGCTGAAGTGTCCCCTGCCGCCCTCCCGTCAGAGTGCAATCCAGGGTTCCCGTATCCTTTCGGATCGCGAGTTGATCCACGAAACCAGCCAGCAAACATCGCGGCAGTGTCTCGGGATCCGAAAGGACCGCCTCCCCCCCGCTGGCATCGCCGCCGACATCCCCCTCCAGCAATCGCTCCCGACGGGCCACATCGAGGAACTGGCGATACGTGTCCTCGACGAGTCGAGCTGTTTGCGCATGAATTCCAGCTCGCCGGCATTGATCCACACTGTACTGGCACCGTTTCGCAAATTGGTGGGCGCGAATCAGTGTAAAGAAATCACTCAGCTCACTTCCCTCGAACAGTTCACGGGCGTCTTTCACGTGCGAATCGTCCCGGCTCAAACGTGTCAGCAGATCGCGACCACTGACCAACGCCGCACAGAGGGCCGCCGCCGGCACACACCGTCGGCGCGACGCTTCCACCAGCATCCGCGAGTAGCGGGGATGCATCGGAAGTCGCAGCATCTGCCTCCCGGTCGGGGTCAGATCCCCTGCCCCGGACACTCCCGGGGATCCGGATTCCCGGACGTCCAGCGCGCCCAGGATTCGCAGAAGGCCTTCCGCACGCTCCACCGCGACGGGATCCGGCCGATCCAACCAATCGAATTCGGCCGCCTTCCGAATGCCCAACGAATGCAACAACAATACGACTTCCGCCAAATCCGCCCGCTGAATCTCAGGCGTGTTGCGGGCAGGACGATTCAGATTTCCACTCTCTGTCCAAAGCCGCCAGCAGGTGCCCGGGGCGGTCCTTCCGGCACGGCCCGCCCGCTGGTCCGCGGACGCCCGGCTGATTTCCTCGATCATGAGCGACTGGAGTCCCCGTTCGGCGTCATAACGCGCCACGCGAGCCAAACCGGAATCCACCACATGCCGCACGCCATCGATGGTGATGGAGGTTTCCGCCACGTTCGTCGCCACGATGACTTTCCGACGGTCGCTGGCCTGAAACGCGCGGTCTTGCTCCTCCGGTTGCAAGTCCCCATGCAACGGCAAAAGCAGAATGGGTTCGTCGATGCGCGCAGCGCGCAGCGCGTTCAGGGTCGCCTGAATCTCTCCCATCCCCGGCATAAAGACGAGAATGTCACCCCGTTCGCCCGCTGAAATGAGTTTCTCGACGGCCACAGCCGCCCGTTCGGTCATGGGCCGACTGTCGGTATAATCGGTCCAGCGAACCTCGACCGGAAACGTTCGCCCCTCGGAGATCAACACCGGAGCGGGGCCACTGTCATGCGAGAGATATTTTGCCACCGGTTCCGCCTCGAGTGTCGCCGACATTACGACAATCCGCAGATCGGGCCGGTGAGTTTTCTGGAGCTGCTTTGCGAGGGCCAATGACACGTCGCTGAGCAAATTCCGCTCGTGAAATTCGTCGAAGATCAGCACCGACACATCCTGCAGCTTCGGATCATCTTGCAGCCAGCGGAGGAGAATTCCCTCTGTAACAAAACAAATCTTCGTTCCGGCACCCGTGCGATCTTCAAACCGGATCTGGTATCCCACCTCACCCCCCATACGGGAGTTTCGCTCCCACGCAACGCGGGCCGCAACGCTCCGGGCGGCAACCCGACGCGGTTGCAGCACCACAATGGAACCGGTCGTGGCGAGTCCCGCGTCCAACAGCATTTGCGGTACTTGGGTCGTCTTCCCAGAACCCGTGGCCGCCACCACCACAAGGCGGGTCCCTTCCGTCAGTATCCGGATAATCTCCGAATGCAAACGCCAGATTGGCAGGTCGATGTTGGGCATTTCAACGGGGTCAGGATCGTCTTGCGAAGCATGCGGGTGCCGATCAATGCAATAGGCGGAGAGCGACGACGGCGTAAGCCGCGACGCCAATTGAAATCAGTGCGATGAAGCCCCCCGGCATGAACTTCTTAGAACTTAAGAATCGCCGCCCCATCATCACGGCCAGAACGAGCGGGCACAGGACCGCCATAATCGATGGAAGCTGGGATGCAGCCGTTAGGGCCGCAATCGCAGCACAAATGCCTCCGGCGATGAGAGAAGCCCGGCTGCCAGCCTTGACGAAACCCATCAAACCACCAGCCAGCAAGAGTGCGGCATAAATCCAGAGAACGATCGAAAGCGCAGACGTCATGCCACGAGTAAGCCCCAACTCGCGCCGGGTGAACATTTAAAACCGGCAAGACATCAAACTCGCCTGCAATGAGGACGCTACTCGCAAACCTCGATGCGGAGGATTTCGCCCGGCTCACATTCAGCCACCACCTCAAACGGGCGGCAGCAAACCTCGCAATCGGTCGTAAACCGATGCTCCGACACAGTCGTGTCCAAAACTACCGTCGAGCTCTGTCCGCAGAAGGGGCACGCGATCGATTCAGACGCTTCCATAAAATCTGGGCAATGGACGGTCGAATTGACCTCGGGAGCAAGTCTGATGTTATTCGACTCGCACGCGATAAAATACGGGCCTCTCCACGATCGCTGCGGGATCCGCAAATTCAGTCTGCGCAGTCGTCGCCGTAATCCCATTCCGAACGGTCGCGTACGGTCCATCCGGTTGATCCGCCCGTTCGACCGCATAGCTTAGTCCCGGCAGACTTGCCCAACGCAATAGCAGCCCAGGCCCCTCCAACAAACGGATCGGCACCTCCAGATGGAACGGAGACAGGGGCCCCATCGGATTACTGCCCGCCTGGATTTCCTGAGCATCCGTCTGGCCATCTCCATCGGAATCCGCGGTGCCATCATGCGAAAGATCGCCGAAATGGGCCAATTCCAAAGCATCTTCGAGACCATCGGAATCCACGTCACTCGTCGCCAGGCTGAGGTGAACTATTTCGTGATGTTTGCCAGTCTCGTTATGCATGTGCAGCAGGAGTAACTGCGGCGGATTCGCGTCATCAAACCCTGCAATCGCAGCCGCGTTGCGATCGAAGCTTACGGTTGCTCCATCTCTCTCCGGGAAGATCGGCGTATGTAACAGCCCCTGCGGCGTTGGATCCAGAACCGGCATCGCGGCATCAAACGTCGCCCAATCGGTCGTGTTATCATACTCGCCGCGCGTAACGACACGGTAGCGAAACTTCGATCGCGCCACCGTCAATCCCATACTGGAAGCTCGCGCCGAATGAATCAGTACTCCGTTGAGGAACACGGCCCCATCGCCCACGCCCGGCCGCAGGACATTGAGCGGTCCGCCGCGCGACAGATTACCAAAGAAGCGTGTATCCATCACGAGAGTCTCCAGGGCGTCGCTGGAGGCTCCATACGCATCCACAAAACCAACGTCGAACGTTCCGCTATTCCCATTCGCTAGGACATAATCGGGTTGATCATCCTCATCCAGGTCGATCTCAATGTCGTAGTCGTTCAGTGCCCGAGTTGGGGAAAGCCAATGACCCGCAACCCCGATCCCAAAATAGACCGTGGCGCTTCCAAGCGAGCCCGCGGAAGCACGATCGCAAGCGGCGCCGACAGCGATAACATCGGTGGAGGCCCGCCTATCCGTGAAGCGTTCGTCCGAATCGATCAACCCCAACTGAAAGGCCGCAACGAAGGGAGCCGAATGCGCGGATGCGCCACGCGACCGGAGTCGGATCGACCCCGTGTTGCCCGCCGGTAGTCCGGTCGACGGAATCCCAACGCTCCGCTGCGTGGCGGCCCGCGCGATCAAATACCACGGCACATGCACGGCCGTGGTCGAATTTCGGAGCCATATCTCACCACTGGACTCCGGTAGCTGTGGGCGGGGAACGCCATCAATCGTCGCCGGAGAGGACTCATCGCGGGTCCGCTGAAACCGATACGGATCCACATCGAGACGGATATCGACGTCCAATGTCCCTCCGGCCGTCACGGTTACGTTCGTCGAGGACAGGCTGATCACGACGCCCGGCTCGGCTACCGTATTGCGGACGCTCAAATCCAGCGTCACGGGAGTCCTGGCATGATTCACAATCCGTAGAGATCGGGTGATGGCCAGCCGATCGGACAGTTCGTACGCGCCGAAGGAAAAAGACACCTCTCCCGAAGCGCCCGCTTTGGCGATCACCTCCGTCCGGGCTGCCGCGTCGACGCGCAGTCGGCCGGCTCCAATCCGCGACTCCGGATAGGGATTTCCTTTCGCGTCGCTCGTGGCGATCGCCGAGTTCATCAACGCCGCCTTGATGTCGTCCGCCGGCCAATCCGGATGCGCTTCCCTCAACAGCGCAGCGGCTCCGGCGACGTGCGGCGCTGACATGGAAGTTCCACTCTTGAGCACGCCCTCAGAACCGCCTCCGGCCGCGGCCGACTGAATGCTTGTTCCGGGTGCGGTGAGGTCAGGCTTGAGCCGGTTGCTTGGGAAAACGGGCCCGCGTGAGCTGCTGTCTTGCAGTCCATCCTCATGCGTGTCCTGGGCGTTGTGAATATTACTGCCGAGCGTGACCCGGACACCGTTTTTCAGCTGAGCTCGGAGAATCGCTCCGTCGGCTTTGGAGATCAGCACGCCCGGAATCGTGATATCGTCGGCATTGTCACCCGACATTGTTATCAGGCCGTCGGTCTGATTGTTGACCATGATGACACCGATGGCACCCGCGGCTTGAGCGCGGCGAAACTTTTCAACGAACAGGCACGTTCCCCGATCGATGAGCACTAACTTTCCGTCGAGTTGTTCAGAATTCAGCAGATCGGCACACGCATCGATGGGATCGGTCGCGACGACATCGGCGGTTATATCACCCACTTTGCTTAGCCGAGGAGTGAACTGCCCTTCCATCGCGAGAAGATTCGTGGCGATTGCAGCAGGAGACAGCACTCGGATCGCGAACAGACCCGCCCCGTTGTCGACGGAATTGGCAACGGCAATCGCCCGCGGGGCAACGGCTGGATTGCCCAAAATATAGGACGTGTTGCCCGCGTTTCCCGCGGCGATAACCACTACACATCCCAGCCGTGCCAGTTGGTCGACCGCTTTCAGTTCGACATCGTTCGGATCGTCAACCCCAAAGTCACCTCCGAGTGAAAGGTTAACCACGTCTAAGCGATCCGTCGTGTTTCCGTCGGCATCGGGGTCCGCCGCCCACTCAAGTGCGTCCACCACGGCATCCGATCCGCCGACACCAAAGATTTTAAGCGCATACAGGCGCGCTTGCGGTGCCACACCGGGGCCAATCTTGAATTTCGAGAAATCCAACGGAACGTCGTACGGTCCTGTATAAGGCCTGCCATCCATTTCCACACCCATTCCACCCGCAATGCCCGCGACATGAGATCCATGGCCATTTAAGCGCGGATCGAGCGGATCCGGATCCGGCACGGGGACATTGTTTGCGGGATCGGAGGCATCGTAGGCGTCACCGACAAAATCGGTCCCACCCACCACCTTGTCGGTCGGAAAGGATCCCTCTTCGATCACGGTTGGATCATTCAGGTCGTAGTCGTCAATCGTGCCGCTGCCGCCAAAGTCCGCATGGTTGTAATCGATGCCGGAATCGATGATTCCAAGCCGAATGCCGTGCCCGGTCAAACCGGACGCGATCGAAGACCACGCCTCGGGACCGTGGACCCAGGGCACGCTGGTTTCGAGAAAGGGCCGATAGACATGTGCCCGCTGCACCCGACGGACACCGGAGAGTTTCGAAAGTTCGGGGATGGCCGATTCGGGCACCCGTGCGCGTACCGCCCGTGCGAGAATCGCATAGCGGCCGATCACGCTGCCGCCGATTGCCGCCAGAGGCCTCGACAACGCATTCTGCTGCTGACGAATCTCGTCCCGAAGAGCGGCGCGATCGGGAATCGGGAGGGTCGCAGGACGGGCGCCACGGGAATCCGATTGCGCCAAATCCAGATCGGCGATCGCGGGGCCGTCTAATTCGATAAAGACACTGACCCTCCGGTCTGCGCGAATCGTTGCACAGGCAAGAAACATTACCGTCAACCACGCCCACATTGAAAACATGCAGCGCGGGGAGAGTCTGGACATCGGTGAAGGGATACGCGGCGGCGGCGGGTTCTTCAAACGCAGATTCGGAGTTCTGTCAGCAAGGACCTGCCCACGAACCGCCCGCTCACCCTCGCCATGAATTGACTCCCTGGGAGCGCTGGCATCCTGCCGGCGAGTCTGCAGTGAGGACCAACACTCGCCGGCAGGATGCCCAATGCCACTCAGATTTGGGCTTAGGTTAGCGAGGTAATCAGAGGTCGGTGGAGCGATTTTGCGGGACTTACATCGGATTTTCCGAAAGGAT